>NZ_JBZWBG010000003.1:0-383376 GCF_058680555.1 Pseudomonas sp. YA1 | reverse complement strand
TTCCTTCACCGGCACACCGGCCTCCGCCTGCTTGAGGAAGTCGAGAATCTGCTCTTCGGTAAAACGCTTTTTCACTGCCGTCTCCTGCTCGGAAAACGGACTCTACTAAGTTTGACGTGGTACTGAAATCGGGGGCAGGTCAAAATCGAATCGGAATGCTGCAGAGATAGGCATGCTCAGGACTCGTCATGACAGCACAGCGGAGTCAGAGCCTCCGTCAATTCAACAGAGTCAGCTGACTGCTAGCTAACCCCGGCTCAATCGCAGCAAAGAACCTCGGTGGCACAAAAAGTGGCACAAAAAATCGATTCAGAAAAATTCATCGCCCATAAAAAAATCCAGTCACCGCTAAGTGACTGGATTTTCTAGGGTTTTTTGGTCGGGACGGAGTGATTCGAACACTCGACCCCTTGCACCCCATGCAAGTGCGCTACCAGGCTGCGCTACGCCCCGACTGTACTTCCAAGCTCAGTGACTGTGCTTCCGAAGTGAGCCGCACTATATACTAAGCTTCTGATAAGTGGAAGTTTTTTTTGCTTCCGTCACTTCTTCAGGACCAGCAGGACTTCCTCCAGCTCGGCGATCATCTGGCGGATGAGCTGCTTGTACTGGGTGACGTCGTCCTTGGCCTCGTCGCCGGAGAGGCGCTGGCGCGCCCCGCCGATGGTGAAGCCCTGGTCGTAGAGGAGCGCGCGGATCTGGCGGATCATCAGCACGTCCTGGCGCTGATAATAGCGGCGGTTTCCGCGGCGCTTCACCGGGTTGAGCTGCGGGAACTCCTGCTCCCAGTAGCGCAGCACGTGGGGCTTGACCGCGCACAAGTCGCTGACTTCGCCGATGGTGAAGTAGCGCTTGCCGGGAATCGGTGGCAGCTCGTCGTTATGACTTGGTTCCAGCATATGCCTCAACCCTGGCCTTCAGTTTCTGCCCTGGACGAAAGGTGACAACGCGGCGGGCCGTGATCGGGATTTCTTCGCCGGTCTTCGGGTTGCGTCCGGGGCGCTGGCGCTTGTCGCGCAGGTCGAAGTTGCCGAAACCGGACAGCTTGACCTGCTCGTTGTGCTCCAGCGCCTGGCGGATCTCTTCGAAGAACAGCTCCACCAACTCCTTGGCTTCCCGTTTGTTCAGGCCCAGCTCTTCGTACAGACGTTCCGCAATTTCAGCTTTCGTCAGAGCCCCCATACGCTATTTCCTTAACGTGGCATTGAACCTTTCTTCCAACGACGTGACGATGTTCTGCGTCGTGCTATTGACTTCATCGTCATTAAGAGTGCGCGATGGATGCTGCCAGGTCAAGCCGACGGCAAGGCTTTTTCTATGCGGATCAATGCCTTTACCGTGATACACATCAAACAGCCTGAGGTCCGTCAGCCATTCGCCGGCCGCCGCACGGATTTGTGTCAGGATGTCTTGTGCCGGCACGTCCTGATCCACCAGCAGCGCCAGGTCGCGGCGCACTTCGGGGAAGCGCGACAGCTCGCGGAACTTCGGCAGGTGACCGTCGACCACTTCGGCCAACAGCAGCTCGAAGAGGAACACCGGCTGCTCGAGGTCGAGTTTCTTCGCCAGTTCCGGATGCAGCGCACCCAGGTAGCCGACCAGCCGCCCTTCCCGCTCGATGCGCGCGGTCTGCCCCGGGTGCAGCGCCGGGTGCTCGCCGGGCACGAAGCTGAAGTCGCCGAGGGCACCGGCACTGGCCAGCACTGCCTCGACATCGGCCTTGGCGTCGAAGAAGTCCACGCCGTCACGGCCGTTGGCCCAGCCTTCCGGCAGGCGCCTGCCGCAGATGGCGCCGGCGAGCATGGCTTCCTGCTTCAGGCCTTCCAGTTGACCGACGAAGCGCAGGCCGCTTTCGAACAGGCGGACCCGCGACTGCTGGCGGTTGAGGTTGTGCTGCAGCGCCTTGACCAGGCCCGGCCAGAGGCTGGAACGCATCGCCGCCATGTCGGCGGAGATCGGGTTGGCCAGGGTCAGCGGCTGGGTGCCCGGATCGAACAGTTCGAACAGGGCCGGATCGATGAAGCTGAAGGTGATCGCTTCCTGATAGCCGCGGGCGACCAGCAGGCGCCGCAGCAGCGGCAGCGCGGCGCGCGCTTCCGGCTTGTTGTTCGGCGCCAGGCGCGCCTGCGGGTAGCGCACCGGCAGGCGGTTGTAGCCGTAGAGACGGGCCAGTTCCTCGATCAGGTCGACTTCCAGGGAAATGTCGAAGCGATGGCTCGGTACGCCGACTGACCACTGCCCTTCCCCGTCGGCTACCACCGTCAGCTCCAGGGCTTGCAGCAGGCGCACGATCTCGGCGGCGTCCAGCGGCATGCCGAGCATCTGGGTCACGCGCTCGGCGCGCAGGGTGATCGGCGCGACCTTCGGCAGGTGCGCTTCGCTGACCTGCTCGACGATCGGCCCCGGCTCGCCGCCGACGATGTCGAGGATTAGGCGCGTCGCACGCTCCATGGCCTTGCGCGCCAACTGGCTGTCGACGCCGCGCTCGAAGCGGTGCGAGGAGTCGGTGTGCAGGCCATAGGAGCGGGCCTTGCCGGCCAGGGCGATGGTGTCGAAGAACGCGGCTTCGAGGAACAGGTCGCGGGTGCTGTCGCTGACGCCGCTGTGCTCGCCGCCCATCACCCCGGCGATGGCCAGGGCGCGCTGGTGGTCGGCGATCACCAGGGTGTCGGCGCGCAGGGTGATTTCCTGGCCGTCGAGCAGGACCAGCTTCTCGCCGTCCTCGGCCATGCGCACGCGCACGCCGCCGTTGATCTCGGCAAGGTCGAAGGCATGCATCGGCTGGCCCAGTTCGATCATCACGTAGTTGGTGACGTCGACCACCGGGTCGATGCTGCGGATGTCGGAACGGCGCAGGCGCTCGACCATCCACAACGGGGTCGGCCGGCTCAGGTCGACGTTGCGGATCACCCGGCCGAGATAACGCGGGCAGGCGGCCGGCGCGGCGAGTTCGACCGGACGGGTCTCGTCGTGCTGCGCGGCGACCGCGTCCACCGCCACCGGCGCCAGCGGGACGTCGTAGATGGCGCTGACTTCGCGGGCCAGGCCGGCGAGCGACAGGCAGTCACCGCGGTTCGGGGTCAGGCCGACCTCGATGGTGTAGTCGTCCAGCTCCAGGTAGGTGCGGACGTCCTGGCCGACCGGCGCGTCGGCCGGCAGCTCGAGCAGACCGGCGTTCTCTTCGCTGATCTGCAATTCCTTGGCCGAGCAGAGCATGCCGAAGGACTCGACGCCACGCAGCTTGGCTTTCTTGATCTTGAAGTCGCCCGGCAGTTCGGCGCCGATCATGGCGAAGGGAATCTTCAGGCCCGCGCGCACGTTGGGCGCGCCGCAGACGACCTGGAAGGTCTCGCTGCCGTTGCTGACCTGGCAGACGCGCAGCTTGTCGGCGTCCGGATGCTGTTCGGTCGAGAGCACCTCGCCGACCACCACGCCGCTGAAGGCGCCGGCGACCGGCAGGTCGGCGTCGACCTCGAGGCCGACCATGGACAGGCGAGCGACCAGCTCGTCATGGGAAACCTGCGGATTTGCCCAGCTCCACAGCCACTTTTCACTGAATTTCATCCTGTTCTCCTAAGGAATCCGGTTGCGTTCTGGCCTAGCGGAATTGTCCGAGGAAGCGCAGATCGTTATCGAAGAACAGACGCAGGTCGTTCACCCCGTAGCGCAGCATGGCCAGGCGCTCGGCGCCCATGCCGAAGGCGAAGCCCTGGAATTTCTCGGGATCGATGTTGGACATGCGCAGCACGTTCGGGTGCACCATGCCGCAACCCATGACTTCCAGCCAGCCGGTCTGCTTGCACACGCGGCAGCCGTTGCCGCTGCAGATCACGCACTGGATGTCCACTTCAGCCGAGGGCTCGGTGAAGGGGAAGAAGGACGGACGGAAGCGCACTTCGAGCTGCTTCTCGAAGAAGGCGCGGAGGAATTCCTCGATGGTGCCCTTGAGGTCGGCGAAGCTGACGCCCTCGTCCACCAGCAGGCCTTCCACCTGGTGGAACATCGGCGAGTGGGTCAGGTCGGAGTCGCAGCGGTAGACGCGCCCCGGGCAGACAATGCGGATCGGTGGCTGCTGGGACTCCATGGTCCGCACCTGTACCGGCGAGGTGTGGGTGCGCAGCAGCATGTTCGCATTGAAATAGAAAGTATCGTGCATGGCACGCGCCGGGTGGTGGCCCGGAATGTTGAGCGCTTCGAAGTTGTGGTAGTCGTCTTCGACTTCCGGGCCTTCGGCGACTTCGTAGCCGATGCGGCTGAAGCACTGCTCGATGCGCTCCAGCGTGCGGGTGACCGGATGCAGGCCGCCGCTCAGCTGGCCACGGCCAGGCAGGGTGACGTCGATGCGCTCCGCGGCCAGCCGGGCGGCCAGCGCGGCCCCTTCCAGCTCGGTCTTACGCGCGTTCAGCGCATCCTGGACCTTTTCCTTGGCCACGTTGATCAGCGCGCCGACCTTCGGCCGCTCTTCGGCCGGCAGGTCGCCCAGGGTCTTCATCACCTGGGTCAGTTCGCCTTTCTTGCCGAGGTAGTGAACCCGGATCTGCTCCAGGGCATTGACGTCTTCGGTGTGTCGCACAGCCTCCAATGCTTGAGAGACCAGCGCATCCAGGTTTTCCATGTATGGACTCCAGATACAAAATAGGGGAAGAGCGGTAAGGCTCTTCCCCTATCGGTGACGTTACGTCCGGACCGAGGTCCGGTGATTGTCGTAGGGCTTAAGCCAAGCTTGCCTTCGCTTTCTCGACAATCGCGGTAAACGCCGCTTTTTCGTTCACTGCCAGATCGGCCAGGACCTTACGGTCGATCTCGATGGCCGCCTTTTTCAGGCCGGCGATCAGGCGGCTGTAGGACAGACCGTTCTGACGAGCACCAGCGTTGATACGGGCGATCCACAGTGCGCGGAACTGACGCTTGCGCTGACGACGGTCACGGTAGGCGTATTGGCCAGCCTTGATCACCGCCTGCTTGGCAACGCGGAACACGCGCGAGCGTGCACCGTAGTAGCCCTTGGCGAGCTTCAGAATTTTCTTGTGACGACGACGGGCGATAACGCCACGCTTAACACGAGCCATGAATTAATCCTCTACCTTAATAATCAGCGCAGACGCAGGGAGCGTTCTACGCGCGCAACGTCAGACTTGTTCAGCATCGAGGTGCCGCGCAGTTGACGCTTACGCTTGGTGGTCATCTTGGTCAGGATGTGGCTCTTGAAGGCGTGCTTGTGCTTGAGGCCACCAGCAGTCTTCTTGAAGCGCTTGGCCGCGCCACTTTTGGTCTTCATCTTTGGCATGTTCGGATACTCCGCATTGAGTGATTACGCATAACCGCAAGGCCTGCCAGTGCCCTGGTGGTTACTTTTTCTTCTTGGGAGCGATGACCATCATCAGCTGGCGTCCTTCCAGCTTAGGATGCTGCTCGACGGTGCCGTACTCCACGAGGTCGGCTTCGACCCGCTTCAACAGCTCCATCCCCAGCTCCTGGTGAGCCATCTCACGGCCGCGGAATCGCAGGGATACCTTGGCCTTGTCCCCTTCACTAAGGAAACGTACCAGGTTGCGTAGTTTTACCTGGTAATCCCCTTCTTCCGTCCCTGGACGAAACTTGATTTCTTTGACCTGCGCCTGCTTCTGGTTCTTCTTGGCGACCGCAGCCTGCTTCTTCTTCTCGAACAGGTGCTTGCCGTAGTCCATGATGCGGCAGACAGGAGGCACCGCGTCGGCCGAAATCTCAACCAGGTCCAGCTTCGCCTCTTCGGCTAGGCGGATCGCCTCATCGATCGAAACAACACCAACCTGCTGGCCATCAGCTCCAATCAACCGTACCTCACGAGCCGAGATGTTCTCGTTGATCGGGGGTTTCGGTTGAGCTCGCTTATCCTGTCTCATTTCACGCTTAATAATGATTACTCCGAGTCTTGGCGACCACGCCGGGAAACCGCCTGTGCCAACAGCTCAGCGAACTGGGTGACGGGCATGGAGCCCAGGTCTTCCCCTTCGCGCGTACGCACCGCGACGGCCTTCGATTCAACTTCCCGATCTCCAATAACCAAGAGATAGGGAACCTTGAGCAAAGTATGCTCGCGGATTTTAAAGCCGATCTTCTCGTTTCTCAAGTCGGACTTGGCACGGAATCCGCTTTCCCCGAGGATCCGCACCACCTCGGCGGCGAAATCGGCCTGCTTGTCGGTGATATTCATCACCACCGCCTGGGTCGGCGCCAGCCAGGCCGGGAAGGCTCCGGCGTAGTGCTCGATGAGCATGCCGATGAAGCGCTCGAAGGACCCGAGGATCGCGCGGTGCAGCATCACCGGGCGCTTGCGGTTGTTGTCCTCGGCGATGTAGCTGGCGTCCAGGCGCTCCGGCAGGTTCGGGTCGTACTGCAGGGTGCCGCACTGCCAGTTACGGCCGAGGCAGTCCTTCAGGGTGAACTCGATCTTCGGCCCGTAGAACGCGCCCTCGCCCGGCTGGTACTCCCAGGCCAGGCCGGATTCGTTCAGCGCATCGGCCAGCGCGCCTTCGGCGCGATCCCACAGCTCGTCGGAACCGACGCGCTTGGCCGGACGGGTCGACAGTTTCATGGCGATGTCGGTGAAACCGAAGTCGCGGTAGACCTGCAGGGTCAGCTTGATGAAATCGGCCGCTTCCTTCTTCACCTGTTCTTCGGTGCAGAAGATATGCGCGTCGTCCTGGGTGAAGCCGCGCACGCGCATGATCCCGTGCAGCGCGCCGGAGGGCTCGTTGCGGTGGCAGGCGCCGAACTCGGCGAGGCGCAGCGGCAGATCGCGATAGGACTTCAGGCCCTGGTTGAAGATCTGCACGTGGCACGGGCAGTTCATCGGCTTGACCGCGTAGTCGCGGCTTTCCGAGGAGGTGGTGAACATGTTCTCGGCGTAGTTCGACCAGTGGCCCGAACGCTCCCAGAGGATGCGGTCGACCACCTGCGGGGTACGCACTTCGACGTAGCCATGGTCGCGCTGGACCTTGCGCATGTACTGCTCGAGCACCTGGTAGACGCTCCAGCCGTTCGGGTGCCAGAACACCATGCCCGGCGCCTCTTCCTGCAGGTGGAACAGGTCGAGCTGCTTGCCGATGCGGCGATGGTCGCGCTTCTCGGCCTCTTCGATGCGCTGGATGTAGGCCGCCAGTTGCTTCTTGTCGGCCCAGGCGGTGCCGTAGATACGTTGCAGTTGCTCGTTCTTCGAGTCGCCGCGCCAGTAGGCGCCGGAAATCTTGGTCAGTTGGAACGCCTTGAGGAAGCGGGTGTTCGGCACGTGCGGGCCGCGGCACATGTCCACGTACTCCTCATGGAAGTACAGGCCCATGGCCTTCTCGTCCGGCATGTCGTCGATCAGGCGCAGCTTGTAGTCTTCGCCACGGGACTTGAACAGCTCGATGACCTCGGCGCGCGGGGTCATCTTCTTGATCACGTCGTAGTCCTTGTCGATCAGCTCGCGCATGCGCTGCTGGATCGCCGCCATGTCCTCGGGGGTGAAGGGGCGCTCGAAGAAGATGTCGTAGTAGAAGCCTTCCTCGATCACCGGGCCGATGACCATCTTCGCGGTCGGATAGAGCTGCTTGACCGCATGGCCGACCAGGTGGGCGCAGGAGTGGCGGATGATCTCCAGTCCTTCCTCGTCCTTGGGCGTGATGATCTGCAGGGTCGCGTCGCGATCGATGGTGTCGCAGGCGTCGACCAGGCGGCCGTCGACCTTGCCGGCGAGGGTCGCCTTGGCCAGGCCCGCGCCGATGGATTGGGCCACCTCGGCCACGGAGACCGGGTGATCGAAGGAACGTTGACTGCCGTCGGGAAGAGTAATGATGGGCATGGCGCCTCCTCTCCTAGTGGTGACCCCTACCAAAGGCCACGTGGGTTGGGATGTGCCAGTAAGCGTCGCCCGCCGGGCCGGCCTGCCTCACAGTGGCAGGCGCCTTGCGGCACCCCTGCGCCGAAGCGCGCGGACGGAGATCACTGGGAATGGATACTGACGAAAAACGCCGGAGCTGATCCGGCGCGAAGCGCCCATGGTAAAGCATCCGCGGCGAGCTGACGAGCGGTCAGTTCGCCCGGCCTCGCTTCAGGACGTTTCCACGTCCGGCGCAACGCCATCGACGCGCGCCAGGAACTCCAGTACCGACCGGTTGAAAGCCGCCGGACGGGTGGCATTGAGGCCATGGGACGCGCCCTGGATGCGTTGCAGCTCGGCGCGCGGCAGGGCCGCCGCCAGCGCCTCGGCGGTGGCCGGGAATGGCAGCGGGCTGCGTTCGCCATTGAGGATCAGGCTCGGCAGGTCGATCGAGCGCAGTTCCGACAGCGCCAGCGCCGGCGGCTGGTCGGCCACCTGCCCGACCAGGGTCATGGCGTTGTCCAGGGTCATTCGGCGGAACGTCGCCGACGAGCGTTTCCATACCCCGGCGCCGCTCACCGTATCGACGAACAGTTCCAGTCCCCGTTCCGCCTCGCCGCCACGGATCAATTCGAGCGCCTGGCGCCGGAACTGGTTGCGTTCCAATGGCTCCTCGGGCGCAGGCAGGCCGGCGTGGGCGTAGACCTCGGCGGCATAGTCGCCGCCGGGATCGGCCAGACTCAGCGAACGCAGGGCGTCCGGAGCGGCCAGCGCCAGGCGCAACGCCAGGTTGCCGCCACGGGAATGGCCGAGCAGGTGTACCGGCTCGCCGAGCCGCTCGACCAGCGCCAGCAGGTCGGCGACGTGGCGGGCGCTGGTGAAGTCCGCACCCTGCCCGTCCCAGCGCTCGGGGTAGTAGTGACGCAGGCTCGGCACGATCAGCCGGTGGTGCTCGCCGAGGCTGCGCAACTGCCATTGCCAGTAGCGGTAGTCGCAGAGCGAACCGTGGACCAGTAGCACCGGCGTGCCTTCACCCAGGTCCTGATAGACCAGTTGATACCCATCCACCTCGAACGAGGCGAGTTCGCCACTCATGCACGCAACCCTTTCGGTTTCTTTTTCGACTCAGCGCGACGAACGGTGAGCGGGCCCGCAGCCCGATGCACGGCATCGCCTGGAAAAGATGGATGTTAACGGCCTGAGGTCACGCCCCGTAATGACAAATAGGTCTAGGGCCGTCTCGCCCGCTGGACTAGGCTGGAAGTTCCCCTGCGGAGGTGACGCCGATGAATACGCCGATCTTCTACGAGCTATTCCGCAACCACCCGCTGCATGCCCCGTCCGCCCGGACCCTGGCGAGCATGCTGGCCCTCGGCCTGGCTCTGGCCGGGGTATGGGCCCTGCTGCTGGGCTGGGGCATCGGCCTGGGCATCGACAACTTCGCCATGTACTTCGGCTGGACCGCCCTGCTCATGACCATCCTCCTGGTCGCGCTGTTCCTCGGCGCCACGCTGTTGCGCATGGAGGCCATCTGGCTGGCTTTCCTGCTCGCCCTGCCCCTGCTGACCAGCCTCACCGGCTGCCTGGCCCTGGTCGGCGCCGGCCCCGAGTGACCGCGTTTCAGACCATGGTCGAAGACCGATTGCAGTAATTCCCCTTCCCGCAGGGTCTATCCTTGGGTAAGAGGAGGACGAACCATGACTCCCGAATCCTTCGTCACATTGCTGATCGTCGCCTGGCTGGGCCTCGCCGGCGTCACCCTGTGGGCCTTCCTGCGCGTGCCGCGTCGGCGCGCACGCCTGCAACGCAAGGCACGGCAAGCCGAAAACCGGCATCCCGCACGGCCGCCACAGCCTCTTCCGCAACGCAGCTGAAGCCGCCATGCCGACCGGTCACGGCAGGAAGGCGTGCTGGGAAACCCCCAGCAACAGATAGGCCGCCAGCACGGTGAACGCGAGAAAACCCACGACGTAACGCAGCATCCCGACTCCTGTCAGTCATTTCATCCCTGATGCTGACCCGAACGACCTTGCATCGTTCTGCGCCAGCCTGCCGAAGCGCCGAACGGGCAGGCCAGCCCTGGCCTTCCCTTCCGACACGAGCGGGGCCGGTCGATCCTCGCCCAGCCCCCTCGAAGCTTCACTCTAGCACTCTCGCCCGCCCTGCCGGAGGTCTCCGCCAGGATTCCGGACGAACCGTTCAGCCCGCCATGTAGCTCGGCAGACCGCGCTCCTGCAGACGACGCAGGGTGCCGACCACATCCACCGGCAGGCTCCCCGCCTCCAGGGCCAGGTCACGGCGCACGGCGTTGATGAACCAGTACATGCGCTTCTCGTCGGCCAACTGGGCGGCGGACACCACGCGACGGGTCACGATCTCTTCGCCGTTGCGCAGGGTCAGCAGGGCGCCGCCGTCCGGACGCATCTGGGTGGATACGGCAAAGGTGGCCTGGAAGGCATCGAACAGCATCTTGATGGACTTTTCCATGATCGTTTATCCCCTCTTGCATGAAAACCGACCGCGAACTTCAGCGCAGCCGCAACACGGGGAAAGGTGGCAGCTTTCATGCCAGCCACATGGAAAATTAAAAACATTCAAAATCAATAACTTACGAAAAGACTCAGCGAAGCGGTCCGTGCAAACTGCAAGATCGTGCGAAATGCATCATGCGATTTGCCAGCAGGCTCAGTCGGAAAACAGCGGCCGGCCCCGCGCATCGAAGCCGCGCACCCGGTACAGCGCCGCTTCCGCCAGCGACAGCGCGGCCGCCGGACTCTCGCACGGCGGCTGGCCCGGCAGCACCAGCCATTCGGTGCGTCCGTCGTCGATGCTGGTTATCTCGATCTCGGCCAGATAGCCGCTGTCCTCGCGCAACCAGGTGGCGCGCAGTTCGAACTCGCCAAAACGCCTGCCGGACACCCGCCAGCCTCCCTTCGGAAAAGTCGTCGCAGTGTAACCAGGCCGGGCGTCGATCAGCCAGCCAGGTCGGCCAGCGCCTCGCGCTCCTCTTCGCGCAGGGTCAGGACTCGGCAACCCCGCTCGGTGACCAGCACGGTGTGCTCGTACTGGGCCGACAGGCGGCGGTCGCGGGTGGTCACGGTCCAGCCGTCCTTGTGCAGCTTCACCGCGTGGCCGCCCTGGTTGATCATCGGTTCGATGGTGAAGGTCATCCCGGCCTTCAGCCGCGCACCCGCGCCAGCGCGACCGAAGTGCAGGACCTGCGGCGCCTCGTGCATCTTGCGGCCGATGCCATGCCCGCAGTATTCGCGGACCACCGAATAACCGTTGGCTTCGGCGTGACTCTGGATGGCATGCCCGATATCGCCGAGGGTGGCGTCCGGGCGCACCACGCGGATCGCCCGGTACAGGCATTCGCGGGTGACGTCGAGCAGCTTCTGCGCCTGGCGGTCGATGGCGCCGACCCGGTACATCTTGCTGCTGTCGCCGAAATAGCCGTCCTTGATCACCGTGACGTCGACGTTGACGATATCGCCGTCGCGGAGGATCTGCTGCGCCGACGGCCAGCCATGGCAGACCACCTCGTTGACCGAGGTGTTCACCGTGAACGGATAGCCGTACTGCCCCTTGCTGCCGGGAATCGCCGCGAGGGTGTCGACGATGTAGCGCTCGCAGAAGCGGTCGATCTCTGCCGTGCTGATGCCCGGCCGCACCACCTCGTCTAGGGCTTCGAGGACTTTCGCGGTGAGCGCGCCGGCCACGCTCATGCGCTGGATTTCCTCCGCGCTCTTGATCATCCCGAGATCCTCGCCGCGTCCTGCTCGCGGCGGTCGCTTTCGCGCGCTTCGTCCATCAATTGACGTAGCACCTGCGCATAGGTCAGGCCGGGATTGGCTTCGATCAGCATGCCGATGCGCATCCAGTGCTCGGCCTGGGCATTGATCGAGCGCGACATGGCCTTGCAGGCGATGCGCGCCTCTTCGTGCAATTGCTCGGAAATCTTCACCAGGCCCACACTACACCTCGACTACAAAACATATACGGAACGCATACTAACCATCGCATGGACGCGGCGCAAACGGGAAGGTCCGCCCCTCGCCTGGCCATGGACTGGCCACGATTGGCATCTCCTGCAAAATCAGTAACATGCGGATTTTTTTGGAAGTTGCCGCATGCTTTCCCGTTTGTTTGTAGGCCTTTTCGCCCTCCTCCTCGCCAGCGCCGGCCAGGCCAACGCCCCGCGCACGTTCTCCGAAGCGAAGAAAATCGGCTGGAAGCTCTACGCCCGGCAATCCGTGGAGTTCTACTGCGGCTGTCGCTACTCGGGAAATCGTGTCGACCTCGCCAGTTGCGGCTACAAGCCGAGGAAGAACGCCAACCGTGCGCGGCGCATCGAGTGGGAACACATCGTTCCGGCCTGGGTGATCGGTCACCAGCGGCGCTGCTGGCAGAACGGAGGGCGGAGCAACTGCGCGAGGCACGACAGCACCTACCAGCGCGCCGAGGCCGACCTGCACAACCTGGTGCCGAGCATCGGCGAGGTCAACGGCGACCGCAGCAACTTCGGCTTCGGCTGGCTGCCGCAGAAACCCCAGCAATACGGCGCCTGCCCGATGGTGGTGGACTTCAAGGCGCGCAAGGCGATGCCACGCCCGCAGATCCGCGGGATGATCGCCCGCACCTACTTCTACATGAGCGACCGCTACGGCCTGCGCCTGTCGAAGCAGGATCGCCAGCTCTACAACGCCTGGCACAAGCAGTACCCGCCACAGACCTGGGAGCGCCAGCGCAACCACATGGTCGGTTGCGTGATGGGCTGGGGCAATCCCTATGTCGGCCCGGTGGACCTGGCGACCTGCAGCAACCTATCCTCGCGTCGACGCTGACCTCCGCCGGAGTAGCCCATGATCTTCCGCACCCTCGCCCTGCTGCCGCTCTGCGCCACCCTGGCGTTCGCCGCCGACGCCGGGGAGCGCCGCTTCGACTGCACGGTGGTGGCGATCCACGACGACGCCAGCCTGGGCTGCCGCCTGCCCGGCGCGAACAAGGCACTGCGCATCCAGCTCGACGCCGTCGAGCTACCGGCCGCCGAGCCCTGGCGTCGGCGCGCCCGGGAAGCCCTGGAAGACATGCTGCTCGGCAAATCGGCGACCATCCGCGAGCAAGGCCGCGACGCGCGCTTCCGCATCCTCGGCGCGGCCTGGGTGACCCCGGCCGACTGCCCCACCTGCGGACATACCCTGGATGCCGGGCTGGCCCTGCTGACCATTGGCCTGGCCAGTTGGCGCGACGCGCCGGACAGCGGCCAGACGGCCGAGGCGCGCGGCCAGTACCGGTTCGCCGAGGAAGAAGCGCGGGCGCGCAAGGCTGGCCAGTGGGGACCGCGCGACGCCGCTCCTACAGATGGATCTCCGCGAACTTGATGCCCAGCCCGCGCAGTTCCTTGACCGCGTCGTCGAGCCGTCGGAACGACATCACCTCGTCGCTCTCGTCGACCAGGAAATAGCTGCGCCCGCCGTCCTTCTTGAAGAACACGATCCATTCCCTGGCCAGGGTGGGATTGGCGATGATGTGGGTCGCCGAGATCTTCCCTGCCGCCTGCCTGTCCCGAACCTTCTCGCGCTTCATTGCCTTCCCGTTAGCTGTGTGGAAAGGCGGAATTATCGCATCATCGGTTCCCGCGGCGAAAAAACTCAGCGTGCCGCCATCGCCATTTCCATGCCCGGCACGGCCAGTTCCCGGCGGATGCTGCGGATCAGCCACTCGGTCTCCGGCGGCGCGCTGAGCTGCGGCGAGGGTATGGTGCGAGCCACGTAGCGGCCGTCGGCGGCCTGCAACTGCAACAACAGCGCGCCGTCGTGGCGGCTCTTGCTGGACAACTGGAACTCGGGAAAGGCAGCGGCGATTTTCTTCAGGTCGACAGACATGGTGCGCTCCATTTCTGAGAAGTTGGACGGAGGCCCGCCGCGCGGCGGGCAGGCGCAGTCTGGCTAACGGATGCGACCGAATGATGACGCCGGCGACGAACCAATTCGCCCGCCGTGGCGTCCCAGAAAGGACGCGACGAATTTCACCCAACGGAAAACGCCTGGCGGCAAGCGGCCATCGGTGGTCGATCGTCATCGGCACGCACACAGCAAGGAGATGGAATGTTCCGTACGGCTTATCGGGAAATAGGCCTGTTCGGCCTGGTCAAGCGCACCGTGAACGAGTTCCTCGAGGACGACATGCCGACCTACGCCTCGGCCCTCGCCTACCAGATGCTGTTCTCGCTGTTTCCGTTCCTGCTGGTGCTGATCACCCTCGTAGGCTACCTGCACCTGCCGGAGTTCTTCGCCTGGCTGCGCGAGCAGGCGGCGTTGTTGCTGCCGCCGGAGGCGATGGACCAGGTCAATCCGGTGATCGACCAGTTGCAGCAGCAGAAAGGCGGCCTGCTGTCGATCGGTATCGCGGTGGCGCTGTGGACCTCCTCGGCGGGCATCCGCTCGATGATGATCGCGCTCAACGCGGCCTACGACGTGAAGGAGAGCCGCCCGGTATGGAAGCGCTTCTCCCTGTCGATCCTCTACACCCTCGGCATCGCCCTGTTGTTGCTGGTGGCGGCCGGCCTGATGGTCACCGGGCCGCAGGTGATCGCCTGGATCGCCAGCCTGGTCGGCCTGGAACAGTACCTGGTGACGCTCTGGACCTGGCTGCGCTGGCCTCTTGCGGTGTTCCTGCTGATGCTCGCGGTGGCGCTGTTCTACTACCTGGTGCCGGATGTCGAGCAGCGTTTCCGCTTCATCACTCCCGGCTCGGTGCTCTCGGTGATCGCCTGGATCGCCGCGTCCCTCGCCTACGGCTTCTACGTGAAGAACTTCGCCAACTACAACGCCATGTACGGCAGCATCGGGGCGATCATCATCCTCCTGCTGTACTTCTACCTGTCGGCGGCAGTGGTGCTGTTCGGCGCCGAGCTGAACGCGGTGATCGAACACCATTCGGAAGACGGCAAGGATCCTGGCGAACGCGAACTTCCGGACAACGACGACCCCGAACTCAAGGCTTGAGCAGGGCGTCGGCCTCGCTGACGCTGGCCTTGCCGGTGGCGCGCCGGTACAGACACAGCTCGCGGCCCTGGCGGCCCTGCATGTGCGGCTGCGGATAGCGGCCCTGCAGGAGCAGCGCCGAATAGCCCACCTCATCGTCGAAGGGCAGTACCTGCCCCACCGCGCGTACCTGGCGCAAGCCGCTGGCTTTCAGGCAGGCGGCACGCACCATGGCGTCGTGCGCCTGCCATGCCTCGGCCGTGGAAGCCCAGGCCGGCGCCGAACCGAGCAGCAGGCAGACCAGCGATCCCGCAACCACCCTCGACATTGCGCACCTCGCATCGCCGGAAACAGGCAGGAAAAGAGAAGCCCCCGGGACCACAGCGGCAACTAAAGGCCCCGGGGGCGATGAGGCGGCAGTTACACCTCGCAGCAATGGACATTGCCCCGCGAAAAATAGTTCTACGCTCGCCGACGAAGCGCTCAGCCGGCCCAGCCCAGCACCAGCGCAGCCAGGACCAGGTAGCGGAGCGTCTTGGCCAGACCGACGATCAGCAGGAAACTCCAGCAGGGCTCACGCATGATGCCGGCCACCAGCGTCAGCGGATCGCCGATGACCGGCACCCAACTGAGCAGCAGGGTCCAGCGGCCGTAGCGGCGATAGTGTCGCTGCGCCCTGAGCAACTGCGCCTCGCCCGCGGGAAACCAGCGGCGACCGCGGAAATGCTCGAGGTAGCGACCCAGCCACCAGTTGACCCAGGAACCCAGTACATTGCCGACGATGGCCAACGCCAGCAGCCACGCGACCGACTGGCCGCCGCGCAGCAGCAAGGCGGCCAGCACGGTTTCCGACTGCAACGGCAGCAGGGTCGCCGAACCGAACGCCGAGAGGAACAGCCCGGCGTACGCGGCCCAGTCAGTCAACACCGAACGCTCCCAGCGCCATTCGCATCCCCACTCCAATCCGAAAAAAACTGACCTGGGACAGCCGTCCCGAGGCCGGCGAAGCATACCCTGGCAGGCAAGGGCATTTCCCCGGTTATCCGAAAAGGAGGCAGGCCATGTTCATTCCCGGCCATCTGCATCTCGCCTCGGCCAGCGAAGTCGACCGCCAGGCATTCGATATCCACCTGCGCTACCGGGTCCTGGAGGCCGAGGCCCGCCCGGTGGCCGTACACTTCGACATGGAGGGCCGGATCGACGGCCAGCCTTTCAGCGAAAGCTTCGAACTGCCACGCGACGCCGCCGTGCATTTCGCCAGCCGTGCCAGTCGCCTGGCCCGGCGCCACGGCCTGCGCTTGCGGCAGGGACCGATCGTGCGCCAGCGCCGCGAGTACGACGCTATGTTCGACGACCTGCGCCGACGCCTGAAACTCAAGAGCGGCGAAGCGATCGACCTCGACCGCTACCTGCGCGGCGAGGCCGGGGCATCCTGAAACGGCTCTCCCGCATGCTACGGAAGCCCCCGACTCAGGCCATGCCGTGCAACTTTCAGCGAAGCGGGCGACTCCATACCTAGGTAACCATCCTCGTCAAGGAGACCGACATGACTCTGAAAACCCGCTCCGCTCGCGCCAAGCAGGCTATCCAGGACCAGGCCATGGCCGAACTGCAGGACCTGATCGCCGAGGTGGACCAGTTGATGAGCGGCACCGGCAGCCTGGCCGGCAAGGAGGGCGCGAACCTGCGTGAACAGATCAATTCCGTGCTGCATCGTGGTCGCGACGCCATCGAGCGCACCCGCCGCGGCGTGGTGCAACGCAGCCAGGCGGCCGCCGAAGCGACCGAGGAATACGTCGAGGACCATCCCTGGCAGACCATCGCCGTCTCGGCCGGCGCCGGCTTCCTCCTCGGCCTGCTGGTGGGCCGCCGCTAGGGCGTTTCCGCAGGCAACAGAAAGCCCGCGCTCGGCGGGCTTTTCGGCAAGGCAAGGGCCTTGGCTCAGGCGGAGATCGCCGCCTCCAGCGGCCAACTCAGTTCCCAGGTTCCCTTCAAGGCTTCCGCCTCGTCACGGCTGGTGAAGGGGCCGGCCCACATGGCGCCGTCCACCATCAGGATCCAACAGGCCAGCAATCCCTTGCTGCGCAGCGATTCGGGAACGGACGTCCCCACCAGCACGGCGACTTCGATTCTGGACATAGGCTGACTCCGGTTATCATTAGCTTGCTAATAATAAGCGCCCGCCCCTTCGCCATGAAGCGCGCCGCGCACAACAGTCTTTTTCATCTGCGACAAAATTACCCACCCCCGGCTCCCACGGCGGCCCTGCCGTCCCGCCGGCTATAGTGGAAAAACAGCGAGTCCAGGAGGAACCGTCATGGACACCAGCCCGCACACCTTTTCCAACCTGTTCCGCCAGTTGGGGCTCCCCGCTGGGCGGGACGACATCGTCGCCTTTCTCGCCCGGCACCACCTCGAGGAGGGCACGGCGCTGCCCGATGCGCCATTCTGGAACCCTGCCCAGGCCAGCTTCCTGCGCGAGGCCCTGGCCGAGGACTCCGACTGGGCCGAACAGGTCGATGAACTGGCCTTGCAACTGACCCGCTGAAAAAAACGCAAACTGATGCGCTGACGGCTCTATCGTGCGGAACTTGCTATGAGTTGGCGGGGAATTTCAAGTCACCGGCATCGATAGCCACTATCAGCCCAAAGCATTTTTCCCCAGCGGAGCGGCGTGAGATCGTAGCGGCGTCGGGAGAACCCCAAGTCCCCGACGCTCCTTTGAAGACCATCGCCCTCCCCCCGCAGATGGTCTTTTTTTTGCCCGCGATTCGGCCGTGCCCCGACCGGCTGGCCCAGGACATGGAACATTCCGTTACGTCCCCCACTGAACTTTTCACCCGTGCCTCGGTGTCTTACCCTGCTCGCGTTACCACGTAAGGAGAACCTCAAGGACATGAAAGCACTACTGATCGCCGCCGGCGTTGCCGCTCTTTCCAGCACCGCCATGGCCGCCAAACTGGATGAAAAGGTTCCCTACCCGAAGGCAGATGCCGGCTTCACCCGCCAGGTCATCCACCTGCCGAAACAGGACGCGGAAGACGCATTCAAGGTCGAGATCATCGCCGGCAAGACCCTCGAGGCCGACTGCAACCAGCAGCGCCTGGGCGGCGAGCTGGAAGAACACACCCTGGAAGGCTGGGGCTACTCCTACTACCGCCTGGACAAGGTCAGCGGGCCGATGAGCACGATGATGGCCTGCCCCGGCCAGAAGAAGGAGCAGCGTTTCATCCCGGTGGTCGGCGAAGGCTTCCTGCTGCGCTACAACAGCAAGCTGCCGATCGTGGTCTATGCGCCGAAGGACGTGGAGGTCCGCTATCGGATCTGGTCGGCGTCCGAAAAGGTCGAGAAAGCGGTCAGCGAATAAACGCCGCGCATGAAAAAGCCGCCCACGGGCGGCTTTTTTCGTTGCGCCGGCGTCAGCCCGGCACCAGGCCGATGTTCAGGCCGGAGTCCACGGTGATCCGGTAATGCGTGGTCTGCCCGTTCTGCACATGCACCACCTGCTTGGGCGCCTCGCCGCGGCAGATCCCATCGCCCTGCACGGATACCACCCGCAGCCCCGCCGGAAGACGGAAACGCGCGCTCTCGCCGGCCTGGATCTCGGCGGCCAGGCGGCTATCGATGATCAAGCGGGTATTGCAGACGCTGCCGAGGAACTCGCGGTCCCGGGAAACCACCAGGAAGGCGTCGCCGTCGTCACGGAACTGGTAGTTGTACAAACGCTCCTTCGGTACCTGGTCCGTCTCGTCGAGCGAGGGCGTCGATGTCGAACAACCCGCCAGCAAGACGGTCCCCAGTAGCATCCCCAAAATCCGCATAGTGACCCCAATCCGTTCATCGAAATGCCGCACCCCATCCTCGCCGGGGCAGACCTTCATGGCTTGCGGTCGTACTTCCTCCCTGAACCGGCACCACAGCGCACGTCCGTCTAAGGTAGGCGATTTGCCCCGGCCAAGGCGAGCGCGAATGGCGCTGAAGAAAAAAAATCCTCAGACGGAGGCCGCCTCGCCGGCCGGCAACGCGGAAGTCGGGAGGCCGAACAGGCGATCGAAGGCCCAGTTGAAGAGGAAGGTGTAGCACGGGATCAGGACGATCAGCGCCAGGTCCAGCCAGAACGCCTCCAGCAGGGAAATCCCCATCCACCAGGCGATCAGCGGGATCAGGTAGACCACCAGGGTCAACTGGAAGCCGATGGCGTGCGCCACCCGCCGCGCAATGCTGCGTCCGCGCACGGCCTGGCGCCGCTCCCAGAACTCGAACAGGCAGTTGTAGATGAAGTTCCAGGTCACCGCGACGGTGGTGATCACCACCGCCAGGGGGCCGGTGGTAGTGGGCGTGGAACCGGCGAGCAGGGCCAGCCCCAGGGTCGAGATACTCATCCCGATCAATTCGTAGGCGGTCACGTAGACCAATTTGCGCTTGATGCCTTGCACGTGGACCTCTCGGGCGTGATAGCGGAAAGGCGGGCAAGGTTGGATCAATTTTCTTGACAGAAAAAGTCAGCAGCTTTCAGATCTTCTGATAGGAGAATTGCCATGAACTTTTCCAGCGATACCATCGAGCTGTTCCTCGCCGTCCTCGACCGCGGCTCCTTTTCCGGCGCCGCCCGTGCCTTGGGTCGAGTGCCTTCGGCGGTGAGCATGGGCATCGCCAACCTGGAGGCGGAGCTGGGTTTCGCCCTTTTCGAGCGAACCCACCGCGAAGCCCGTCCTACGGCGCTGGCCAGGGCCCTGGCACCGCAAGCGCGGATGATCGCCGAGCAGCTCGCCCAGTTGCAGGTGCATGCGCTGGAACTCTCCCAGGGATTGGAAAGCCGCCTGTCGCTCGGCGTGGTTGCGGACATCGACAGCGGGCGGCTGTTCGGCGCCCTCCGCACCCTTTCCGAGCGCTACCCGCTGCTCGATGTCGAGGTGCTCAGCGCGGCGCAGGACGATGCCCTCGCCCTGCTCCATGGCGGCCGCATCAGCCTGTGCTTCGGATTCGCCGGCATCAGCGTGAACCCGCAGGAGCGCTTCCAGTATGTCGGCGCGGAATCGCTGGTCGCGACCATCTCGCCGCGCCATCCCGCCCTGCAGAAGCCGGGGCAGGCGCTGTACCTGGAAGAGCTGGTGAACGTGCGGCAGATCCTGGTGGCCAGTTGCGACCTGCCGTTGGCCGACACCCGTCCGCTGATTGCCGGCGCCTGCTGGCGCACCGACAGCCTGGGCACGGCGCTGGAAATGGTCGAGGCGGGGATCGGCTGGGGCAATTTCCCGTTGTCCCGGGTCGCGCCGCTGCTGGCAACGGGAAGGCTGGTACGCCTGGACTTCAGGAATACCAAGAACGAGCTGAAACTGCCTGTCCACGCTATCTGGCTGAAAAACCAGCCATTGCGCAAGGCCGCCCAGGAACTGGTTGGCATGCTGGCCACCCGTCCCGATTGAAGCGTTATGCAATGCACTTCACAGAAAAAACGAGACCCGTCACGCGAATCGCCGCACACGCCGGCTCCCCGGCCTCCAGTACTTGATCTCGATCAAGCGCAGCGCCGGCCATAGGCAGATGATCGTTCTGCGGCCATCCTCCGTTTGCGGCCGTAGAGCTCCGAACACTTCATGCTAGGGGGGCCGGAGCTCTTCCCTCTTCCTCGCGGCTCAGGAACAGGTCCTGGCCGCATCGATGAAGGCCCCGCGGGTGACCCAGGGCTGCTGATCATGGATTCGCACCAGGCTGCCACCCCCCGCCGGCTGCACCTCCAGCCATTGACCGGCGTCCGCCAGGCGATAGCCGCGGCCTTCCTCCACCAGCGCCACGCCCGGCGCCTGGCGTTGCCACTTGGGCAAGACGCACATCGCGTAATCGTAGGGAGCCTTGCTAGTGCTGGCGGCCAGCGCCGGGGCGTTCGAAGCGGGAGGCGAGGCACAGGCGGACAGGGCCAGGGCGGCGAATACAGCGATAAGAATCTTCATGTCACGTCCCTCTTTGTCGATCCGTTCACGATTCGACGGTATCACCGCCCAAAGCGAGAACTGCAGCGACTTCGCGGCATGGTACTTATCGATAAGGTTGATATTGCAGGCGCATGACGAAGCGATCCGGCAACGCCCGATTCAGAGCCTATGGAAGGGGCTTTCCTTGCACTTTGGTTATTAGCAAATGACTCGAAGCTTTCTTGGATCGAACAATGTTCTGGTATTGTTGCGCCGCCAACGGGAGAAACAAGAAACCAGAACCGCCACGCACGGTAAATGGGACAAATGACTCCCGTGCACTTCGAACCTTGCGCTTCCTTCAATTTCAGCGCACATCAAGCCAACAACCAGGAACAATAAGATGTTGAAGAAAAGGATTTGCCTGCTGGCACTGGGCATCGCGACTGCAAGCCAGGCGATGGCCAATGACCAAGAAGCAGCAAAGGGGTTTGTCGAGGACAGCCACCTCGATCTGTTCTTCCGCAATGGCTACATCAGCCGTGACTACAAACATGGCCGGCAGGACAAGGCCGAATGGGGCCAGGCCGCCACTGCCACCTTCACCTCCGGCTTCACCCAGGGGACGGTGGGCGTCGGTGTCGACGCGTTCGGCCTGTACGCGGTACGCCTGGACGGCGGCAAGGGTCGTAGCGGCGCCGCCGGTATCGATTTCTTCAAGCAGGGCGACAGCGGCTCCGCGGCGGACGATCTGTCCAAGGGCGGCGCGGCGGTGAAGTTCCGCATCTCCAACACCGTGCTCAAGTACGGCGACCAGATGCCCAGCCTGCCGGTGCTCAGCTACGACAACTCGCGCCTGCTCCCGGAAAGCTACAGCGGCACCCTGATCACCTCCAAGGAGATCGAGGGCCTGGAGCTGAACGCCGGTCGCTTCACCGCGGAATCCCGCAAGAGCGCCGAAGGGCGCGACAGCGGCGGCCTGAAGAGCATCAACGTGTTCGGCGGCAAGTACGCCTTCACCGATCACTTCAACGCCTCGCTGTACGCTTCCGACGTCGAGGACGTACTGAAGAAGCAGTACATCAACCTGAACTACACCATCCCGCTGCAGGCCGACCAGTCGCTGAACTTCGACTTCAACGGCTATCGCACCAAGCTGGACAGCGACTTCGCCGACCAGAACTTCAACGGTAACCGCGACAACAAGATCTGGAGCCTGGCGGCGTCCTACACCATCGACGCCCACACCTTCATGATCGCCCACCAGCGCAACACCGGCGACACCGGCTACAACTACGGCTGGTACCAGAATGCCGGCGGCATCGGCGACGGCGGCACCACCATCTGGCTGGCCAACTCCTACTGGTCGGACTTCAACGCCGAGGACGAGCGTTCCTGGCAGGTCAGCTACGCCCTGGACTTCGCCAAGTACGGCGTGCCCGGCCTGACCTACCGCGTAGCCTACGTGCGCGGCGACAACATCAAGACCGCCGAGACCAGCAACGGCAAGGAGCGCGAGATCTTCAACCAGGTCCAGTACGTGGTGCAGAGCGGTCCGGCCAAGGACCTCACCCTGCGTCTGCGCAGCTCGTTCCTGCGTGTCTCCAACGACGCCCGCTCGTACAACGACGACGGCAACGAAATCCGTGCCTTCGTCGAGTACCCGTTCAGCGTGTTCTGATCGAACCTGCGAGCGCGACGAGAACCCCGGGCCAGTCCCGGGGTTTTCTTTTTTGCGTTTCGTGCGCCAGTTCAACCTTATCGGGTAGAGCCGTACAGCTTCGGAAAGCCAGTGATAGCATTCGCTCTCGCTTGCCATTGCTTATCGATATCGACAATGCCGTTCCGGAAACACCTTCTGCTCCCCCTCCTCGGTCTTGCCCTGCTGCTCGGCGGTTGCGGCCCTAGCGTCAGCTACTCCTACATTCCGCCGACCAGCGATGCCGGCCTGCACTGCGTGAGCCAGTGCAATGCCGAGAAGCGCCAGTGCAAGACCCTCACCAAGCTGCAGCAGCGCCAGGACGAGGCGCTCTACCAGGCGCAGAGCACGGCCTACAACTACTGCATGCAGAACAGCGACAAGAAGAAGCGCAAGTCCTGCCCCTACCCGCAGCGCAACTTCGATTTCGGCGACGACTGCCAGGACGAGTACCGCAGTTGCTACCAGTCCTGCGGCGGCACCATCCGCCGCATCGTCCACCAGGACTGAGGCGCGACGTCCGGCAGGCATCCCGGACGTGCGGCAATACCGTCAGGCGAAGACGAAGTACTTGCGCACCGTCTCCACTACCTCCCAGGTACCACGCAGGCCCGGTTCGATGACGAACACGTCGCCCGCCCTCAGGTGCACCGGTTGCTCGCCTTCCGGGGTGATGATGCAGTAGCCGTCGAGGAAGTGGCAGAACTCCCAGCGTTCGTAGTTCACCTCCCACTTGCCCGGCGTGCAGATCCAGGTGCCCATCAGCTTGCTGCCGTCCGCCGAGGCGTATGCGTTGAGGTTGACGGTATGCGGATCGCCGTCGATCCGCTTCCACTTGGTGGCGTCCAGCACGGGTACGGGACAGGTATCGCGCAGTACGGTGATGAAATCTGACATGGTCGCTCCAGGAAGGCAGTGGATGAATGCCTCACCATAGGGCCACGCGCGGGGCGCCGGTTGTCTGGGTTCGACATCGGCCTAGCTGAAAGCGCTAGGCAGCCCGTGCGCTCAGCGACGCCTGCCATTCAGCGCTGCCAGCAGGTCGCAGACCATGATCAGCAGCAGCATGGGTACGGCGAACGGAAAGAATGCCAGCGCCGCGTATTCGTAGGCCTGGCCCGTCCACCACAGGCAAAGGCTGGCGACCGCCACGAGCAGGAAGCTGGCGGCGACGATGAACTTGCACAAGCGCGAGGCGAATCTGAGCGTATCGTCCACGACGAATCTCCTTCGGCGACTCCCCCGCAGTCTGCCGAAACCGCTCTGTCCCGGCGGTGACGCACGAATGACGATTCGGACAGAATTGTTACGCCTGCCGCAAAACTTCATTCCACTTTGTTAGCTGGCTAATCAAATTCCCCCTTGATATCGTCTTTTTCGCCAGATCCCCAAGGCCTGGCAAATGTCCCTTGTACAGGCCATTACCAACCCTCCCCCCGCTTGGTAATGGCCTTTTTTTTCCCTTCTGCCGTAGTCCATGGAGATCGCATGCCACGCATTGCCCTGGTCCTGGGTGTGCTGCTGGTCAGCGCCTGCGCACAGCCTGTCACGCCGGACTCGATAGTCGAGGAATCGTTTTCCCGCAGCGCCAGCGAACGCCAGCTGGAAGAGCTGAACCGCCAGGGCCTTCCCTACGAGCAGTACCGGCTGCGCCGCCAGCGCATTCTCGGCCGCTGATCCCGGCCCCGCGCCTAGCGCTTCTTCGGCACCACCGCCCGCACCGCCTCGCAGACGACCAGCCCGACCATCAGCGGGATCAGCAGCGGCAGGATCGACATCGAGAGGTTTTCCGCTCCCGAGCTGAGGAGAAACGGAAACTGGCTGAGGAAGGCGACCATCGCCAGGCTGAGCAGGATCAGCAGGCCGTAGAGGCATGACGCCAATTTCAGAGCTTTTTCCATGACCGGGTAGAAAGTGAAGGATTCGGAAGAAAATCTACCCGCCCCGCTCCCCCGGTATGGCGAGAAGCAAGATTTTTTCAGATTCGGGTGCCCCGAAAAGACGCGAACCCGACCGACCGATCACCCCTCCATGCCCGTCGCGACAACCCGATCGGTCGGGTCCGGACTTGCAACATACCGCCGTGCCGATATCACGTCGCCTACCGGAACAAGGAGTTGTTCTTTTCGACGAACGTCCTCGCCTCCCGCTATCGCCCGCCCATCGCGACCTCGTATGCTCGCCGGGCGATGCCTCATGCCAGCAACCCTCACCCACAAGGGAGCAACACGATGAGCAACCTGCCTGCGATCATCCTGGTCCACGGCTTCTGGGGCGGCGCCGCCCACTGGAGCAAGGTCATTCTCGAACTGAAACGCCTCGGCCACGACAACCTGCATGCCGTCGAACTACCGTTGACCTCGCTGGCGGACGATGCCGAGCGGACGCGCAAGATGATCGCGCAGCAACAGGGGCCGGTCCTGCTGGTCGGACACTCCTATGGCGGCGCGGTGATCACCGAGGCCGGCAACCAGCCGAATGTGGTCGGGCTGGTCTATATCGCCGCCTTCGCCCCCGACAGCGGCGAAAGTCCCGGTGGCATCACCCAGGAGCACTTGCCCCTGGCCGCAGCGAACCTGGCGCCGGACAGCGATGGCTATCTCTGGGTGAAGGCGGACAGGTTCCACGAAAGCTTCTGCCAGGATCTCGCTGCGGACGAAGGGCTGGTCATGGGCATCACCCAGAAGGCTCCGCTGGCCAGCACTTTTGGCGATGCCATCGGCAGCCCGGCCTGGAAGAGCAAGCCCTCCTGGTACCAGATTTCCAGCGCCGATCGCATGATTGCGCCGGAGAACCAGGAGCGGATGGCCGCGCGGATCGCACCGAGGAAGATCGTCACCCTCGATGCCAGCCACGCGTCACTGGCCTCGCGAGCGAAGGAAGTAGCGGCGCTGATCGACGAGGCCGCCGTGGCCACCGCCCACTAGCGCCGCGCAGGACGCGGCAGCAGGCCTGGCCTGCTGCCGCGTCGGGCTCAGAGGCCGAGGGCGGACAGGTCGAGGCGGCCGTCGGCCATGGGCGGACACCAGAAGTAGCTGCCGCTGATCGGCCGGGTGAAACGGAACAGGCCATCGAGCACCCCGTCTTCCACGCCGATCATCCGTAGCCACTGGACCTCGAAGGCCTCGAACGAGCGGCCGAAGGCGGCGAACAACAGCCCCGCGCGGTGCTCGTCGGACCAGGGCGCGCCGCGCCGCAGGAGGAACGCGGCGGGCTCGAAGCTTTCCTGCTCGGTGCGCTTGACGTGGGCGTAGGCCGGCGCGTCTTCCAGTTCTTCATCGTCGGACTTGCGGCGGCCGATGATGTTGTCCATCTCCTCGCCGGGGATCGCCTGCATCCGGTCGAAGTCATGCAGCCACTGCTGGACAGCAACGAAACTGCCGCCATCCAGGCCCGCACCGCGCCCGGAGACCAGCGCGGCTTCGAGCGCCGCATCGCCCTTGGGGTTCTCGGTGCCGTCCTTGTAGCCGGACAGGTCGCGGTCCTCGCCGTAGAGGAACGCATCCACCGCGCCGGTCCGCTGGAAGGCCGGCACCAGCGACCGTTCCAGCGCGTGCGAGCGCAGCGTCACCTCGCCGCGATCCTCGCCGCGCAGCCAGCACCACAGCGCGGAGGGCGTGGACGGCAGGTCGATGCCGGGCGCGGCGAGCACCGGATAGTCCTTCATGCCCTCGACGGTCTTGCCGAGGCTGAGCATCAGCGAATGGCCGATACCCACCACCAGCTGGTAACCATCGGTGGCCGCGGCCAGGCTGGCCAAGGTCGCGGCCACCTGCTCGGGTTGGGAAATGCTGAAAAACAGGTAGCGACCCACCACCGGAATCGGGGTGAGAATGCCTGGCTGAGCCGCGCTCATGTTGCCTCCATCTATCATCAGGCCGTGCGCCGCTCGTGGCGATGCACCTTCGATCTCGTTCTGGTTCGAGCAATGCTCGGTTTCGGAGCGCAGCGGCAGGCGACGCCAAGCGAAGCGGCTCCGAAATACCCGCGCATCCTAAACCGGTGCAACGCCAGAGACCACTCGAAGACGAGGGAAAAGCGCGAAGTCGGACCTGCGTCGCTCAGAACTCCATCGGCATGAGACCGACCACCAGGCCGGCGACGGCAAGGGCAAACACCAGCAGGGCCTTGGCGAGTTCGAGATGATGGGCGTTCATGGGCTTACCTGTCGGAGGGAAAGCCTGACGCTAGACGCCGAACATTGCAGTTGTGCAATCAGTCCCGGTCCGCTTGCGGCGAAACCGCTCCGCTCACCGAAAGCAGGCCCAGCGCATGCTCCAGCGCCGCATCCAGGACCTTGTCGCGCGCCACCTCGCTCGCCTGGGCACGCGCGAGAAGCACCGCGCCGACCGACAGGCAGGTGAGCACCCAGGCCCGGTTCTCGTCGCCCATCAGTTCGGCCAGCCGCCGTTGCCGTTGTTCCAGGGCGCGTTCGAAGGTTTCCCGCACCTCGGGCCCTGCCCGGCCCACCTCGGCGGCCAGCGCCGGAATCGGGCAGCCCATGTCGGCATGCTGCGCATGACCGCGACTGAGGTAGAGACGGGTGGCGCCGGCCAGTTGCTCCAGGCTGTCCAGCGGAAAGGCATCGTGCTGGGCGCTCAGCTCGCGCTGCAGGATCGCTTCGAGCAACTCCGCCTTGCTGGAGAATTGCGAGTAGAACGCCCCGGTAGTAAGACCAGCCGCCTTCATCAAGGTGTCCAGGCCGGTGCTGGCGAAGCCCTGGCGCTTCACCAGCGGAGCGGCCTTGCTCAACAACAGGGCGCGGGTGGCCTGTTTCTGTTCCGGTTTGTAGCGCATGCAGACTATCCGTTGGTTGGGGAGACGATGTCGTCACATTGGATAATGATCGTTATATAACGCTCGTTATCCAATGAGGAAGTCGCAATGACTCTAGCACCGCGACACCTGCGCATAGAACAACGAGGACGCGTCCTGCAGGTCCTGCTCGACAATCCCCCGGCGAACTTCCTCACCACGGCGGTGATGCAGGAACTGGCCGACCTGCTGGACGACCTGGAGCAGCGCCAGGACATCGGTGCCGTCATCCTTTCCGGAGCGGCGGATGGGGTCTTCCTGACCCACTTCGACGTCGACGAGATCGAGCGCGCCGTCGCCCCCATCACCTTCTCCATGCCGGCCTGGCTGACACGCCTGCTGCTGGAAAGCGAAAGCCTCCTGCGCCACCTGCCTGGAGCGAGGAAGCTGCTGCGTCACACCCTGCTGGCCGGCGTCGCCGACATGAACCTGTTCCATGAGGTCACCGCGCACATGCGCCGCATGGACAAGGTGTTCATCGCCGCGATCAACGGCCTGGCCCTGGGCGGCGGCTGCGAGCTGGCGCTGGCCTGCGACCTGCGCCTGATGGCCGAGGACGACCAGGTGGAACGCTTCCTCGGCCAACCGGAAGTACTCATCGGCCTGATACCGGGAGGCGGCGGCACCCAGATGCTGGCGCGCAGCCTGGGCGTGGCCAAAGCCCTGGAGTTGTGCCTGGAAGGACAACTGCTGGAGCCGCGCCAGGCCCTTGCGCTGGGCCTGGTCAACGGGCTGGCGCCAGCGGAGGAGCTACTGGAAGCCGCCGACGCGCTGGCGCAACGCCTGTCCCGGCGCTCGCCGCAGGCGGTGCACCTGATCAAGCGTTCGATCTACCAGGCGGCTTCCCGCGACTGGACGGAGGGCATGGCCAGCGAAAAGGCCGGCTTCCTCTCCGCCGCCTCCCAAGGCAATACCCGCCGCGCCATGCGCGAATACATCGAACGGGTGCGCACCATCACCCGGGAAGAGCGTCCTTTCCGCCGTGCGGATTTCGACGACCTGACCGAAGGCAACGCCATCGACATGGCCTACAGGTGATCTGCATGACTGCCTCCTCTTCCCCGGTTTCCGCCACGCCCTGGCTGACCCTGAGCATTCGCCTGATGGCCGGCGGCTTCCTGCTGTTCTTCGGCCTGGCCCTCGCCACGCTGCTCCTGCGGCTCGACCAGTCGCTGCTCGACTCCGACGCCGGGCGCCTGCTGCTCCGCCTGGTTCGCTGGGGCGACCAGCAAGGCGGCGGACAGCACTATGAGCTGATGATCTCGACGATCTACCTGGTCTGGGGCGCATTCCTCTGGCGCGCCGCCAGCCAGCCCTTCCGCCACCGGCTGTTCATCGACTTCACCGTGGCGGCCAATGCCGCGCACTTCGGCCTGATGTTCCTGCAGGGACTGTTGATGCCCGGCGAACACATCCACCTGGCCGGCGATGTCCTGCTGGGCTGGGCCTCGCTGCTGCCGCTGATGCTGTTCTGGATACCGCAACGCAAGCGGGCAGTCCCTTCGCTCGCCGTCGAGCGGAGGTGACGACGGCGGAACGGCCCCCAAAGGGGCCTAGCAGTTCGAACAGGCTCCTCTTGATGCCGTTGCGGACTGGCCTATGCTCACGGTGTGTGCGAACCCCAAGGGTATTTCCCGACCAGCTCCCCCGCGGTCGGGATTTTTTTTGCCTGTCGCTCAGCGCTCCGGATCGAAGGGCGAATAGCCCCGCCGGCGCAGGCTCGCCAGGGGCGCGAACAGCGGCGCCGGCAGATCGGCCCAATCGAACCAGGCCCAGCCGTCGCACTTGTCCGGCTCCATGAGGCGCGCCTCGGCATCCTCCGCGCAACCGGCCAGGATGAACGCGGTGAGGTAGTGGCGCCCCTCGAAGACGTCATTGCTGAACGGGCCGTGGCGCAGTTCGCTCAGCGCCAGGCCGGTCTCTTCCAGGGCTTCGCGCAGGGCGCAGTCCTCCACCGCCTCGCCGAACTCGAGATGGCCGCCGGGCGCCGACCAGCAGCCAGCGCCGTGGCTGCCCTTGCGGCGCCCCAGCAATACCTTGCCGCCCCGCAAGATCAGGACGCCCACGCCTACCTGCGGTACCGGCATCGTCGCACTCCTGCTTCGGGATCAGAGATGGAGCGTACCGCTCATGTACAACGCCGCCTTGCCGGAGATGACCACCCGCTCGCCGCGCACGTCGCATTCCAGGCGCCCCTTGCGCGCCCCGCCCTGCTCGGCGCTCAGCCGGGTCTTGCCCAGGCGCTGCGCCCAGTACGGCGCCAGGGAGGTATGCGCGGAACCGGTCACCGGGTCTTCGTTGACGCCGACGTTGGGCCCGAACCAGCGCGAGACGAAATCGAAGCGCTGGCTGCGCGCGGTCACCGCCACCCCGCGGCACGGCAAGCCCTTCAGCCGGGCGAAGTCAGGCGCCAGGGCAGCGATCGTCTTTTCGTCGTCGACCACCACGAGGTAATCGTCGGTCTTCAGCACTTCCGCCTCGACAATGCCCAGCGCCTCCAGCAGTCCGTCCGGTGTCGCGCAAGGTTCCGGACGCTTGGCCGGGAAGTCCATCGCCAGCGAGTCGCCCTCGCGCCGTACGCTCAGCTCGCCGCTGCGAGTGGCGAAACGCAGTACCGGGGAAGCGTCGTCGAGCTTGTGGATCAGCACCCAGGCCGTCGCCAGGGTCGCATGGCCGCACAGATCTACCTCGACCTGCGGCGTGAACCAGCGCAATCGATAGTCGCCGTCGCGGCCGACGACAAAGGCGGTTTCCGAAAGATTGTTCTCTTCCGCGATGGCCTGCAGGCGCTCGTCGTCCAGCCAGGCATCGAGGGGGCAGACCGCCGCCGGATTGCCCTGGAAGGGACTGTCGGCGAATGCGTCGACCTGGAAGATCGTCAGCTCCATGTTCCGGACTCCTGTGTCGATGGGCTGCGCACCTTAGCAGCCGGACCTCGACCAGGACAATGCCGCGCCCCCGCGCGGTTGCGCCAGCGCAGGCGCCTCGCTCAGATCTGCCGGATATCCAGCAGCGCCCAGACCTGGTAACCCTGGCGCTTGGCTTCCTTCTCCGCCTCCAGTTGCGCGGTGACCTTGCTGATGGAGCGCGAGCGATGTTCGAAACGCAGCGGCAATCCCGCCCCGTCCTTGCGCACGCTCAGTTCGACGATGGTGTAGCGGACCGGCTGGCTAGCCTCGGTCCGGGCCTTTTTCGGTCGTGTTTCGGCAAGGCCCAGCGCCTTGCGCATCTGTTCTTCAGAGTAGATTTCCTGCACGCATTCACCCAGATTGAATAAAACCCGCAAATCCTATTGGTTCGCGACCCCACTTGCCAGGATAGTCGGCGAAGCGGGTCACACATCGACGCGAAAATCGCGCCTACCAGATCCGGCAGCTTCATCGAAACCGCCGCCGACATAAGCTGTGGGCGCTGTACATCCCTGGATCCTTTCCCGGCCTGCTCCACGCGGCCGGGATTTTTTTGCCCGCCGCAGCCGTTTCCCGGACAACGCGTCAATCGGTTACGTCATTGCGCCATCGCGATTGTGGTACCGCACGCCTTGAAGTATGAAAACACACCGCCATTCCCGCGCGGACATACTGCCCAGGACCCATCCATGCCACGAACCAGAACAACAATAATCGCCGCCACCCTGCTGCTGGCCAGCTCCCTGCTCCACGCCCAGGAGCAGATGCCCGCCGCAACGCCAGCCTCGAACCTGCTCACCGCCGCAGTCGCCTGGCGGCAGACCGCCGCCGAATACCGCGCCCTCTACTACCAGGGCTTCAACGTTGCCCGCGATCGACTGGACCGGGCGCTGGCCGCGCGCCAGCCCGGGGCGAGGAAACCGGCGATCGTCAGCGACCTCGACGATACACTGCTCGGCAGCAACAGCTACTGGAGCTTCCTGCTCAGCCAGGACAAGGAGTTCTTCGACGACGCCGTCTGGGACCGTTGGGTCGCAGCCAACGGCCCGAGCCTGACCCCCGGCGCCCTGGAGTTCCTCGAATACGCCAGGTCCCGAGGCGTGGAAATCTTCTACGTGTCCAGCCGCGACCAGGGCGAAAAGACCCTGGAGTATGCCCTGGGCAACATGCGCGCCCTGCGCATGCCGTTCGCCGACGCAGAGCATGTGACCATCCTGCGCGACAGCTCGAATAAAGAGCCGGCGCAGAAGGCCATCGCCGCGCAGTACGACGTGTTGCTGATGCTCGGCGACAACCTGAACGACTTCCAGCGCCGCTACTACGTCGACGACGTGATGCAGCGCAACCGGCTGCTCGACGAGGACCGCAAGGCATTCGGCGAGAAGTACGTGATCTTCCCCAATCCCACCGACGGCCATTGGATGAAAGCCATCTTCGGTGAATCGGAACCCGCCGACACGCCGACCAACCGCGCCCGCTTCCGCGCTGCGGCGAGCCAGGGCGCCTGGAAGGGCGGCGACTGAAACCCTACACGGCGCACCAGGGAAGGTCCGTCGTCAGTCGAGCGCCGCGCACTCCGCGCAAACGTAGTGCCCGTCCGCGTCCCTCGCTACCAGCACGTCCTCGCAGCAAGCGCAGGGTTGCCAGGCCGGCCCGGCTTCGCTCTCCTCGCCGCCATCGGCGTAGTCTTCGGCGGACGCCGCGTCGAACTCGTCCTCCAGGTATTCGTTGTCCAGCAGGTGGTCGTGCTCGGGCTCGTGGATGTCGTCTTCGTCGCGCATGTTCGACCGTCGTCTCGCTGGAGGTGGCGGACTTATAAATGCGCCCGCCCGTCACGTCAACGTCCGTTCGCAGCGGGCCGGCAAAAGGACGCACCCACTCCGGGCGCTCGTCGAATTGCACTAGAATCGCCCCTGCCTCCTGCCACCGACCCAAAGCATCATGAGCAAACTCCAGCACATCGGCCTGTTCTTCTTCGTCCTCCTTTCCGCCGGTCTGGCCCTCGGCTACCAGCTCGACTGTGCGGACGGCAGTCACATCGAGACCTATCTGTTGCGCGGCCTGGGCGCCCGCCTGCTGGGCATCGACCTGTGCCTGCCGCCCAGCCACTGAGACCGGCAGCGCGGCGCCGCTAGCCGGCCAGTTGCAACCAGAGCGAAAACACGCCCAGCGCACACCAGAAGCCGGCGAACAGAAACGGCACGCGTCGCGAGAACAGCAAGGTTTTCTCGAAGCTGCCGCGGTTGACCTCGCGTTCGCTGAACAATGGCGAATCATCGTAGGCCAGGCCGATTTCCGGATCGCTGTGCAGCAGGCAGGACTGCTTGAACTGCCAGTGGCAGATGATCTCCGAGGATGCCTGGATGCCCGGCCAGGCATGCAGGGAATTGACGATCCCGAGCAGTGCCAGGAGCGCCGGCACCACCAGGGTGAACAGCTCGCCCCAGGCCGGGTTCAGGTTGGCCATCGACGAGGCGTAGGCGATGACCAGGAACGACTGTGCCGTCAGGTAGGCGTTGGTCCGACTGGATAGCTGGCCCGTCTCGTAGTGGATTTCCCGCCGGTAGAAGTCCAGCCGCTCCTTGGCTGAACAGAAGATCCGGACATCGGATTCTTGCGACAACGGCCCTCCGGGCATGATCAACCTGGACACAAGCACGACACCTCGAACGAGTGGATGGGCTTGTTTGGAAAGAATCGATCCACGCCGGTTCGGAATCTCCGACGACCGTTCCCCGCGCCGGACGTCCGAGCGCACCGAAGCGAGGAACGCAGCATGCCCGTGATCGGCACACTGACGATCACCACGCCGGTAACGATTTCCGCCACCGCCCCGCTGGCCATGGAACTCAACGAAGCTCTGGCCGCCGCACGCCTGCGCAAAGTAAAAAGGGCGATCCTCCCGGATCGCCCTCCTGCATCAGAACAACGCCCCCAGGTAAGCCGCCGCGCCGCCGCCGAACTGTGCACCGACGTTGGCCCCGGCCATCAACAGGGCGCCACGGGACGATTGCAGCAATTGCCGCGACATGCTGGCGCCCAGCGCGGCGGTCAATGGCGAGGCGCTCGCCAGCGCCACCGCCGCCAGCAGCTTGGGATCGAGGCCGAAGAGGATCGCCGTGCCCGAACCGCCGGCGATGACTCCCGCGCCGAGTTCGACATACATGCAGGGCCCGGTGAAGTCGCCGCGGGACAGGTCGCGCCCCACCAGGCCGTCCGCGACCAAGACGGTTCCGGTGCTCGGCAACGCCTCCAGCGCACCGGCCCCGCCAACGCTCTTGCCCTTGACATTGAGGTTGACCTTGCCGAAGCGCGGCAGGCGCATGCCCAGTCCGATCCCGCCGCCCACCCCGCCATAGCGGAAGGACACGTTCTCACCCTCCGGCGAGAGCAACGTGATGGAGCCGCCGCTACCCGCCAGGAAGGCCACGGTCACACCTCCGCCGCTGGCCGTCACATAGCGCCAGCGACTCTCGTTGAGGGGCAAGGGAATGGGAAGTTGCGACATGACTTCAATGTCCTTTTGAGGTCGGTTGGGAAGAACGCAGGCCCAGCAATCCCCTGAACCCGACAATACCGAAGAGTGCGCCGAAGCCGCAGAGGAAAGCGCTGGTTCCCCAGAGCGCGCCGGCATCGTCGACTATCGCGCTGGCCGCCGGCCGCCCAGCCTCGTAGAGGACGCGAACCGGCTCGCCCACCTGGTAGCCGAAGATGAAGCCGCCCTGGGGATAGGAAATCCGCTCGCCGGAAACGCTGGTGAAATCGATCTGCGGATGCGAACCGCCGGCATTCAAGGCGCTGACCGTCCCCTGGGCTTCCTGCGCAGTACGCAGGAAATGGTACCGCTCGACGGTCTTGAAACCGCCGGCGAGCAGGAGGCCGAGTCCGAGCAGGGAAAAAAGGGAAGCGTGAAGAAGTCCGCCGATACGCGAACCGGAAGAGGTCGTCATGAGCCTTGTCGCCTGAATCATCCGTGAAGGCGCTAGGGTCGGAAAAGACCGCCCCTGCTGTCAATAGCGGCTATGCGATGAAGCGCGAGCCCAGGCGAGCACGGGCCGAGCGGCCTTTTTCGGGGCGCAAACGAAAAAAGGCGACCCTTTCGGATCGCCTTTCTTGTCCCGCCAGCAGTGCGGGATTTGTTTGGTAGGCACGATTGGATTCGAACCAACGACCCCCACCATGTCAAGGTGGTGCTCTAACCAACTGAGCTACGTGCCTGCTGATGGCGCGCATTCTACAGACCCCAAAAACACCGTCAAGCTTTTTTTTCGCTAACTCTCTGAAAAAGTGGAATTTTTATTTTCATGGGGTCCGTTGAAAATTTTGCACGGAGGCTAGCCGGCCGATTTCGACTCGGGTAGCATCCGGGCATCCGTAAAAAATAAAAAACAGAGGTGCAAGATGCCGCACACCCCCTACCCCTCCTCCTATTACGCCGCGTCGGCCAATCCCGCGCCGCCCCGCCCGGAACTCCAGGGCGAGGTCGAAACCGACGTCTGCGTGATCGGTGCCGGCTATACCGGCCTCTCCACCGCCCTGTTCCTGCTGGAGAATGGTTTCAAGGTCACCGTACTGGAAGCCGCCAAGGTCGGCTTCGGCGCTTCCGGGCGCAACGGCGGCCAGATCGTCAACAGCTACAGCCGCGACATCGACGTGATCGAGCGCACCGTCGGCAAGCGCGAAGCGCAGTTGCTCGGCGAGATGGCCTTCGAAGGCGGGCGCATCATCCGCGAGCGTGTGGCCCGCTACGGTATCCAGTGCGACCTGAAGGACGGCGGGGTGTTCGCCGCCTTCACCGAGAAGCAGATGGATCACCTGCGCGCACAGAAACAGTTGTGGGAACGCTACGGCCACAACCAATTGGAGATCATGGACGCCAAGCGCATCCGCGAGGTGGTGGCGACCGACAACTATATAGGCGGCATGCTCGACATGAGCGGCGGCCACATCCATCCGCTGAACCTCGCCCTCGGCGAAGCGGCGGCAGTGGAGTCACTCGGCGGCAGAATCTACGAGCAGAGCCCGGCGACCCGCATCGAGCGCGGCGCCAGCCCGGTGGTGCATACCCCGCAAGGCAAAGTGAAGGCGAAGTTCATCGTGGTCGCCGGTAACGCCTACCTCAACGGCCTGGTCCCGGAACTGGCGGCCAAGTCGATGCCCTGCGGCACCCAGGTGATCACTACCGAGCCGCTGAACGAGGAACTGGCCCACAGCCTGCTGCCGCAGGACTACTGCGTGGAAGACTGCAATTACCTGCTCGACTACTATCGCCTCTCCGGCGACAAGCGCCTGATCTACGGTGGCGGCGTGATCTATGGCGCTCGCGATCCGGCGGACATCGAGGCGATCATCCGGCCGAAGATGCTCAAGACCTTCCCGCAACTGAAGGACGTGAAGATCGACTTCGCCTGGACCGGCAACTTCCTGCTGACCCTCTCGCGCCTGCCCCAGGTCGGCCGCATCGGCGACAACATCTACTATTCCCAGGGTTGCAGCGGCCACGGCGTGACCTACACCCACGTCGCCGGCAAGGTCCTGGCCGAAGCCCTGCGCGGCCAGGCCGAGCGCTTCGACGCGTTCGCCGGCCTGCCGCACTACCCCTTCCCCGGCGGCAAGCTGTTCCGCGTACCGTTCACCGCCATCGGCGCCTGGTACTACAGCCTGCGCGACAAGCTCGGGGTCTAGTCCGCGTCGGTAGAACGGCACCCCGGGGTGCCGTTTTTTTTCTGTCCGCGCCTCAACCTTCGCTACGGATCTGCGCATGACTGATCAGGGCGAAGATCAGGCTACCGCCGACTATGTTGCCGCCCAGGGTAGGCAGGGCGAACTTCAGCAGAAACTCGGACCAGTCGATTTCCCCGGCGAACGCCAGGTAGCCTACCTCCGCCGAGCCCACCACGATGTGGGTGAAGCTGCCCAGCGCCATCAGGTAGGTGACCATCGCGATGATCCAGATCTTCGCGCCCTCCGCCGCCGGGATCAGCCAGACCATGGTGGCGATCATCCAGCCGGAAACGATGCCCTTGGCGAACATCTGCGCCAGGTCGTTGTGCATCACCTCGCGGCCGATCTCGAGGAACGCCGCGTCGGCCGCTTCATTGAAGATCGGCAGATGCAGCACCGCCCAGGCGAACAGCAGCGTACCGACGATATTGCCGAACAGCACCACACTCCAGAGACGCAACAGTTGCCAGGCCTTTTCCAGGGTCGGCTCGGTCATCACCGGCAACACGGCGGTCAGGGTGTTTTCGGTGAACAGTTGCTGGCGGGCGAGGATCACTGCCAGGAAGCCCATGGGGTAGCCGAAGCTGCTGACGATGATCGCCCATTCCTGCTCGGGCAGGGCCGCGCGGAACAGGCCCATGCCCATCAACGAGAGGCCGATGGTCAGTCCCGCCGCCACCGCCGACCACCAGAGCGCCGCCAGCGTGCGCTGCAGCTCGTGTTCGCCCTGGACGCGAATCACCTCGTGCAGGACAGCGGCGCGCGGTGGCTGCTTGTCGTCGATTTCCCGCCGCTCGTTGGCGGTCAGCGCCGTGGCGGAACGTCCGTCGGCCGGTTTCTCTTTCCGCTCCTCGCCGCGCGCACGCGGCTTGCGCGCGCCCTCCGCTGCACGCCCCTGGCGCTTGCCCGCCGCGCCGCCCTTGGCCGGTTGTCGGGGGCCGGGAGTCGAAGTCTGCTTGTCGTTGGCCATGCTCTGCACCTGAGTGGGGTCCACCCAGGTATAGAGCCGTCTCGCTGGAACGGGGTTCCGACAACCTTCGGCTGGGCCGCCTCAGCGGGGCGGTGCGCCAACGGGACAGGCCGGCAGCTCGGCGCACCGAGCCGCGGGTGCGACGGCCTGCGGCAAGGCCGCGGCGAAACGGGCTTCCCCAGGCTGCAATGCCCGCGCGCAGGCCTGCGCCTGGCGCGCCGGCGCCGCGCAACCGCGTTCCGCCAGCAACTGGGACAGGTTGAACCAACCCGCGGCGAAATCCGCGCGACGCTCGACGCTGGTGAGCATGGCCTGTTCGGCAGCGGCGGAATCGCCTGCGGCGTAGCGACTGTTGCCCAGGGCGAACCAGGCGAAGGCGTCCTCAGGCCAGCGTCGCACGGCTTCTTCGTAGGCGCGCCGGGCAACCTTGGGGTGGACGGTTTCCTCGCTGTCGCTGGCGGCCTTGAGCCACGGAACCGTCGCTGCCGTGGCCGGCAGGCGGTCACCCGGCAGGGTCAGCACCGCCCAGCGCCCCGAACGCTTCCAGGTCGATTCGAAGCTGGTGAAGTCGGTGACCCAGCGCCGGGTGATGCCCGAGCGCAGCACCAGTTCGCGGCGCTCCCGATCGAAGCCGACCACCACCGCGAAGTGCCACCGCGGCCACCAGGAGAAAGCCTGGTTCTGTAGCACCAGCACCGGGTTGCCCGCCGCGACCTCCTCGAGCACGCTCTCCAGTCCGTCTTGCAGCGGATAGACCAGCATGCCGTGGCGGCGCGCCGCGGCGACCATCTCCAATTGCAGGCTGCCCTCGCGACCGGGAATGAACACCTCGTCCTTCAATTGTCCCGGCGTCAACGCCAGGCCGCGCTGGCCGAGCATCGTGGCCAGCGCGGCGGGACCGCACTGGTAGGCTTCCTGGGGGAAGAACGGCACGTCGCGCAGCTCCACCCGTGCGGGCAGCGCCGCGCTTTCCGGCGGCAGCCTCGGCGGCTGCGCGCAGCCGCCGAGCAATGCGGCGAGCAGCAGCGCCCCTGCCAGCCGCCTCACCGATTGATGCATTTGATGAAGCTGAAGATGTCCGTGGCGCAAAGCATGTCGGTGATGATGAAGATCACCAGGAACAGCACGATGATGCCGATGATGCCGCCCGCCGGTGCCTGGTCCAGTTGCTGGTTGAACTGTGCCAGCTCGGCGTTGGTCAGGCTGTTGATGCGACTCGCCACCTGGTCGCGGGGCACGCCCATGGCCTCCAGTTTCTTCTGTACGCCCTGGTCGTCGAGCATCTTCAGCAGTTGCTGGCGATCGAGGTTGTGCTGCTGTTGCTGCATGACCTCGGCGGTGCCGATCATCGCCGCCTGGGCGAGCGGAACCTCGGCGAAGGTGAGCAGGTGCAGCGCTGCCAGGACGGCAGCGACACGGCGGATGCTTGTTGTTCTCATGGGAATGACCTCTGCGTGAAACCCGACTATCAGCCCTGGGAGGCGAAGCTTGGTTCCGCGTCGCCGACCTCCCCTGAGTATCGTCCCGATCACCGTTTTCCGCCGCCTCGGCGCCGATGCCCGCCCCTCTGGCGAGACGACGACCCGCCGCCCCCAGGCGACGAAGCGGCATTCGTTTTTATGCAATTCGCATATACTCCGGCTCGCCGCGAGAAAACCGGAGCATGCGCGATCTCGGCGACATCGACGCATATCCCCGCCGCAGCCTCGTACACGGCGTCGAAACCGCGCGCCGCCCCGGACGACAGAGCCTCCGGCACGGCGAAAACTAAGGATTCCTGAGCTTCCATCTTGTCCAGATTTGCCCAACCTTGAGCGAGCGGGCCAACGGGACGGGAGTTGTATGGATGCTAGGTACCCGGCTAAAAGCCGCAAGAATCAGAGCGGGATACTCGCAGAAGCAGTTGGGCATGTTGGTGGGAATGGACGAGTTTTCCGCCAGCGCACGGATGAACCAATACGAACGCGAACGGCACTCCCCCAACATGCGGACTTCCGAACAGCTGGCCATGGTCCTCCAGGTCCCCATGGCCTACCTCTATTGCCCCGAGGACGAGCTGGCCGAGCTCATCCTCAAGGTGTCCAGCCTGACACCCGAGTTCAAGAAAGAGCTGACGCGTTTCATCGAACAGTTGCTCGCGGCCCAGGGATCCACCAGCCGCCAGCCTGTACGCACAAGGAGTGAACTGTGAACAAAAGCTTGGATTCAGACTCGATAACCACCGCCATAATGGCCCTGCGTCGCCTGCGCGACACGCACCCGGAGCAGTACCGGGAGCTGCTGCCGTTGTGCGCCTCGGGGCTGGTGGAAACCCTGGTCGGACAGAGCGACGGGGACGACCGCAGGAAGACCGAGACGCAGAGCGAGACCATCGCCCGCTGGACCTGGCTGCAGTTGCTCGGTTGGGCCCAGAACAACAGCCTCAGCCAGCAGCAGATCGAAAGCCTCTACAGCATCGTCGAAGGCATCCGCAGTTGCCGGCCGCTGATGCAGGAGCGCGCCCGCCTCCTGCAACTGGCGCGAGGCTGATGCCCCGGCGCGGCTAGAGGCCGTGTCGGGTCGCCTGGAGATGGGCGAACATGCCAGCGTCGGCCGGAATGTTGACACCCCATAGCCAGCGCGAGGCATCAGCGAAGCCAGCTGGACGAACCAGGGCTTTGAGGTGGCATCGGCGAATTTTTTGAACTGCCAGGCCGGTCCGCCCATATAGGTGGGGCTGCCGTAGACGATGGCATCGGCTTCGACGAGCCGAACAACTTCGTCCAGTTCTTCAAGCGCGAGGTCGGCCAGGTGCCCGGGGCCTTCCGCCGCGAACAGCGTGGCAGCCGAACGCCAGCCTTGCCGCAGCGCACAGAGCGCACGTGACCTGGCGCCCGCAGCGCTCCGGCCTGATTCGCAGTTTCGTCACGCCGGCGCGCGGCCTGGCGCAAATGTGAACGGTTGCCGCCACGCCGGGAGAGGCTTCTTCCTAGACTCCGCGCCACGTTCACTCAAAGGAGAAACAACGTGGCCAAGACATGGATCTACGCAGCCTCGGCCGCCGCCATCGGCGGTGCGCTGATCGGCGGCTGGTTGCTCGACCCGGCTCCGCCCGAGACACCGCCGCAGGCCCGCCAGTCCCCCGCCGCCCAGGCAGTCACCGCCCCGGCAGCGGCGCTCGCGGCGTCGACGGCGGACGCTACCCACATGCTCGCCCCGGCCCCCGTCGCAGCGCCCGCGCCACGCGAGCGGGTGACGCTCTGGCAAGGCGAACTGAGCAGCCGCGAAGGCGCCCAGGGCATTCCCGAATACCTGGCGCAGGTCGAACCCACCCTGCTCGACACGCTGGCGCTCGGCCAGGTGCTGGAAATGAGCCTGCCGGGTCGCGAGCGGCCCTTGCAGGCGCGCCTCGCCAGCACCCATAACAGCGCCGGCCTGCCGGTCTGGCGCGGCGGCCTGGTGGACGGCGACGAGGCGGAAAGCCTGACCGTGGTGCGCGGCAGCCTGGAGACCCACATCAATGTCGCCACCCTCGACGGCAGCTACTCGATCATCGTCGACAACCGCAGCGGCAAGACCCGCGTGATCGACGAGAACGACATCGCTGCACGTAGCGACCCGCACGGCGATCATGTCGACGCGCCGCTCGCCGAGCTGCCACCGATGCCGCCGCCCGCCCAGGGCTGAGCCCACCTTCCCAGCATGTTTTCCCAGCGGTGCCCTCGGGGCGCCATGGCTTCCTATTGTCCGAACACAGGCAACCCATGAAGAAATCCCTGCTCTGCTCCACCCTCGCCCTGGCGGTAGCCTCTGCCGCCCAGGCCGCGCCGAAGACCGTCGACATCATGGTGCTCTACACCCCCGCGGCGACCCAGACCGCAAATGGCCGCGACATCGATGCGCGGATCGCCAGCTACATCGAGTTCGCCAACACCGCCTACGAGAAGAGCGGCGTCGACCTGCGCCTGCGCCTGGTGCACAAGCAACGCCTGGACTGGGCCGACTACCCGACGGTGACCGGCACCAACCTCGATCGCTTCATGCGCGACCCGCAGGTGCAGCGCCTGCGCGAGCAGTACGGCGCCGATCTGGTCAGCCTGGTCAACCGCTCGCAGAACAGCGGCAATGGCTACATCACCTGCGGCATCGGCTACATGGGCTCGGGCGAAAAGAACAGCGGGCTCTTCCACGGCAACGCCAAGGACATCGCCTACAACCTCACCGGGGTCGACTGCGGGCTCAACACCTTCGCCCATGAGGCGGGCCACAACATGGGCCTGCGCCACTCCTACGAGCAGGACCTGGAGTCCAGCTACTACGATCCGCGCTACGCCCACAGCGGCACCTACGAATGGAGCCGCGGCTACGGCGTGCAGGGGCGCTTCGCCACCGTGATGGCCTACCCGCACGCCTTCGGCACCAACAAGCAGGCACCGTTCTTCGCCAACCCACGCCTGGTCAACGCCGAATGCGCCAACCAGCCCTGCGGCCGCGAAGAACACGCCGACGCCGTACGCGCGCTGAACAGCATGGCCACGCAGATCGCCGACTTTCGCCCGACCAAGGTACCCGGCACGCTCAACCCGGGCTCCGGCGGCGACACGCCGACCCCGCCGGACCTGCCATGGTGCGCGAAAGCCAAGCTCGGCGGCCTGCTCGGCGATGGCGAGTTCGCCAGCATGGAAGGCTGGCGCGCATGGTCCGGCAACGCCCAACTGAGCCTGGTGAACGTCGCCAAGGGCTGCCGCGACAATGCCTTGCTGGTCGACGTGCGTGGCTTCGACCTGCTGGTCCGCCCCATTGCCCCCCTGCGCGCCGGCAGCGGCTACCGGCTGAGCGGCAAGGTCATGCTCAAGGCCGCCAATACCCGTGAAACCGTGCGCATGGCGCTGCTCAGCGAACGCGCCGATGGCGCCCTGGCCTACAACCCGGCGCAGAGCGTCGAACTGTCGGTCAGCGGCAACGAGTTCAGTCGCCTGGAGAAGACCTTCGACTACCGACCCGCCGCCGACCAGCGCAACCTCTACGTGGCGGTCTGGAGTGACAGCGGCGCCAGCCTGCTGGTCGACGAGATGAACCTGCAGGAAGCCCAGGCCGCGCCGCCGAGCGTACCGCCGGCGCCGAAGCGCATCGCCTACGACTTCGAGAGCGGCATCGGCGGCTGGAGCGGTGTGCATGCCAGCGCCCGCGCCACGCGCGTCGCCAGCGCCGGGCGGTTGGCCCTGGAAGCCTACCAGCGGCGCTACGCCGGCACCGGCGCCAGCACCAGCCTGCTGGGCAACCTGGAAGCAGGCCGGGCCTACGCGTTCAGCGCGGACGTACGGGTCGGCGATGGTCGCGGCCCGCAGGCCATGACCTATGCCTACCTCTACCTGGAAAGCCAGGGCCGGCCCGGCGAGTACCTGCCCCTGGGCTACAAGGTGGTCGAGAATGGCCGCTGGGCCAGCCTGCGCGGCCAAGTGCAATTGCCGAAGGGGCCGATCAAGCGCGCTGAACTGATGATCCTCAGCGGCAACCAGCAGGAGTCGATGTTCATCGACAACGTCCAGTTGCTGCAGAAGTAGGACGCTTCCCCTCCGTGCCCCCGGCGGGCACGGAGGGGATTTTGCGGAGCGCTCCAGGCCGGATGCAGCGATCATGAAATTATCGTTTTACGATAATTTATTATTAAACTATGATCACTCCGGTTTCCCTCGTTTCCGAGGGGCCTGCCCACCTTCCCAGGAGTACCCCCGATGACAAGCGACCGCCTGGCCGGCTACAGCCGCCTGATGGCTACCCTGACCCTGCTGTTGATCGCCGGCATGCTGCTGCTCAACGCCGCGTGCTGGATCTTCCCCAACCTCGCCAGCGAGCACGGCCTCGGCTTCGCCCTCACCGCCACCGGTGTCGCCGGCGACCTCGGCGTTGTGGCGCGGGACATGCCGCTCTGGCAGGCCCTCGGCGGCATCCTCCTGTTGAGCCTGCCGCTGCTGGTCCTGGCCAGTGGACTGCAGGCGCTGCGAAGGCTGTTCCAGCACTACGGGTGCGGCGAGTATTTCTGCGAAGAGGCCGCGGCGCTGCTCGGCAAGGTCGGCCTGTGCCTGGCTTGCTGGGTGCTGGCGAACTTCCTGCTGGAACCGCTGCTGACGGTCTGGGTCACCTTCCTCCAACCCCAGGGGCAACGCATCGTCAGTCTCAGCTTCGGTTCGGCGGAACTGGTCAGCCTGTTCGCCGCCGCCTCGGTGATGGTGATCGCGCGCATCCAGCGCAAGGCCGCCCTGCTCGCCGAGGAAAACCGCCAGTTCGTCTGAGGTCCGCCATGCCCATAGAAATCAGGCTGGACGTCATGCTCGCCCTGCGCAAGGCCAGGTCCAAGGACCTGGCCCAGGCCATCGGCATCACCGAACAGAACCTGTCGCTGCTCAAGCAGGGCAAGGTAAAGGGCATTCGCCTCGCTACCCTGGAGGCCATCTGCGCCTACCTGGCGTGCCAGCCGGGAGACCTGCTGGAGTACCTGCCCGGCTCGACCGAGGAGTGACAGCCGGGCGCTTATGCGCTCGAGCGAGGGGGAGCGCAACAAAGGGTATTTAGGCCAAGCCCCCTTTCGCCGCTACAGTCGCGGTTCATCCACCAGACATGGGCGAGGCCGGGCATGGCGAAATCCTCCGAACGATTCGAATCCCTGCGCCGGGATATCGACGCACTGGCCCGCCGGCTCGACGTGCCGTCGGTGCTGATCATGCGTTCCCTGCCCCGGCACATGCGCGTCGAGGCCTCCGCCGGACGCCTGGAGGACACCTACCCGATCGGCGCCGAAGGCCGCAAGAGCGTCCATGAAGACGGCGCCCAACCCCTCTACTGCGAACGCGTGGTCGACCGCGACGCCCCGTTGCACGTGCGCGACTCGCGCCAGGAGACGGAATGGGCCGGCAACGAGGATGAAGTCGAGTTCGGCCTGAGCAACTACCTTGGCTATCCGGTTCATGCGCCCGACGGCACCCCGTACGGCACCGTCTGCGTACTCGACAGCCGACCGCGCGACTATTCGGCCGAGGAACGGGCCCTGCTGGAAGAATTGCGGCGCAAGGTCGAGGCGCTGCTGGCGGAAACCGTCTCATGACCTAAGGTCAATCGGATACCGCGGCGCACAACCGCGCCGCCTCCGCCCACCAGACGAGGACCTTCCGTGCACGCCCGCCGCCTGCCCCACCTCTTGCCGCTCGCCCTCGCCTTCCTGCTTTCGCCCGCCGCCTTCGCTGCCGACACGCCAGCCACCGAGCTGCTGCGCCAGGCCGAAGCCGAACGCCCGGCCTACCTCGACACGCTCCGACAACTGGTCGCGGTGGACAGCGGTACCGGCCAGGCCGAAGGCCTCGGCCAGTTGTCCGCGCTGCTCGCCGAACGCCTGCAGGCGCTCGGCGCGCAAGTCCGCAGCGCACTGGCGACGCCCTCGGCCGGCGACAACCTGGTGGCCACCCTCGATGGCACCGGCAGCAAGCGCTTCCTGCTGATGATTCACTACGACACCGTGTTCGCCGCCGGCAGCGCGGCGAAGCGTCCGTTCCGCGAGGGCGCGGAGCGCGCCTACGGACCCGGCGTGGCCGACGCCAAGGGCGGCGTGGCGATGGTGCTGCATGCCCTGGCGCTGCTCAGGCAGCAAGGCTTCAGGGACTACGGACGGATCACCGTGCTGTTCAATCCCGACGAGGAAACCGGCTCCGCCGGCTCGAAGCAACTGATCGCCGAGCTGGCCCGGCAGCAGGACTACGTCTTCTCCTACGAGCCGCCGGACCGGGACGCAGTGACGGTAGCCACCAATGGCATCGACGGCCTGCTGCTCGAGGTGAAGGGTCGCTCGTCCCATGCCGGCTCGGCACCCGAGCAAGGCCGCAACGCCATTCTCGAACTGTCGCACCAGTTGCTGCGTCTCAAGGACCTCGGCGATCCGGCGAAAGGCACCACGCTGAACTGGACCCTCGCCAGGGGCGGCGAGAAGCGCAACATCATTCCCGCCGAGGCTTCGGCGGAAGCCGACATGCGCTACTCGGACCCGGCCGAGAGCGAGCGGGTACTGGCCGACGCCCGGAAGCTGACCGGCGAACGCCTGATCGCCGATACCGAAGTCAGTCTGCGTCTCGACAAGGGTCGTCCGCCTCTGGTGAAGAACCCCGCCTCGCAGCGCCTGGCGGAAACCGCGCAGACGCTCTACGGTCGAATCGGCAAGCGCATCGAGCCGATCGCCATGCGCTTCGGCACGGACGCCGGCTACGCCTACGTGCCCGGCAGCGATAAACCGGCGGTGCTGGAAACCCTCGGCGTGGTCGGCGCCGGCCTGCACAGCGAGGCGGAATACCTCGAACTATCCAGCATCGCCCCGCGCCTGTACCTGACGGTGGCGCTGATCCGCGAGCTGTCCGCCGACTAGCGCCGACGCCCGCAGCCAACCTCAGGTACGGAAGCGACCGAGCACCACACGCAAGCCAGCCATGTGCTCCTTGACCCTCTGGTTGGCCGAAAGCACTGCGGCGGTCCCTTCGTGGGCCTGCTCGGAGAGTCCGGAGACGTTGGTGATGTTGCGGTCGATGTCCTGGGCCACCTGGCTCTGTTCCTCGGCGGCGGTCGCGATCTGCTGGTTGAGGCCGTCCAGCTCTTCCACCGTGGCGACGATGCGCCCCAGCGCCTGGGCCGCGCTGTCGGCCTCGGCGAGGTTGCTCTGGGCATGGCTGGCGCTACCGCGCATGGCGGCTACCGCATCGTTGGCGCCGTCCTGCAACTGCTCGATCAGCCCCTGGATCTCCTGGGTCGACTGCTGGGTACGGTTGGCCAGCGAACGCACCTCATCCGCCACCACGGCGAAGCCGCGCCCGGCCTCCCCGGCCCGCGCCGCCTCGATGGCGGCATTGAGCGCCAGCAGGTTGGTCTGCTCGGCGATGCTGCTGATCACCGTAAGCACCTGGCCGACGCTGCCGGCGTGCTGGTGCAGGGTGTTCAGCGCCAGGGCGGTCTGTTCCAGTTCCTCCGCCAAGGCACCGGTCTGGCTGCTGGCGTGCTCCACCAGACGGCGTCCCTCGTGGGCCAGGGCCGCGGCGTCGCGGGTGGAATGCGCCGCATGGTTGGCGTGGCGGGCGACCTCGGCCACGGTGGCGCTCATCTCGTTCATCGCGGTGGCCACCTGGTCCAGGTCCTGGTGCTGGCGCGCCACCTGGTCGCCGGCGCCGAGCGCCTGCTCCAGGGCCTCGGCCACGTCCTTGTCGGTCTCTGCCGCGCTGCGCTTGACGTTCGCCAGCAGACCGCTGACGTCCTGGCGCATCCGCTCATAGCCGGCGACGATGCGGCCGATCTCGTTGTCCGCATGGCCCGCCGCCAGGGCATGGGTGAAGTTAGCCGCACCGACCTCGGTCAGCGCCACCTCCAACCCGCGCAACTGCCGCATCAGCGGCGCCAGGCCGAACTGCCGGCCGAGCACCACCAGCACCAGGATCGCCAACAGGCAACCGAAGGCGATCCACATCTGGGTGTGCTGGACACTGTCGGCGCGCGCGCTCATCAGCGAGACCAGTTTGTTCAGCTCGCCCAACAGCTCGGTGGAATACTGCGAGAAGCCGCGCAGGTCGACCTGGCTGGCAGGCTGTGCCACCTGGTCGAGCATGGCCCGATAGCGGCCCCAGATCTGCGCCACCTTCTGCCGCTGGGCGGCGATCTCCGGCGCGCCCATCCGGCTCACGTTGCGCTCGGCATTGCCCGCATCCAGGTCGGCGGCCGAGCGCTCGTACTGGGCGATGGTCGCGGCCAGGGCCTTTGGGTCGCCGGCGCCGAGCCGCAATTGCAGCGCCTCGCGGGCCATCTTCTGGCTGAGCATGCGCTGCGCACCGGCCACGTTGATGGTTTCCGGCGAGATCGACATGCTCAGGTACAACGCCACCGAGGCGCAGGCGGCCAGGCCGAACATCAGTGCATAGGACAGTAGGAACTGGGCGTTCAGGGTCTTCAACCCGAGCCCCCGCAGAATCCGATCGAACACCCTGGCGACGCTTTCGTTCATTGGCTTTTCCCCACTGGACTGCAGAAACCGATAACCACGCCATCGGCCCGTCGCGCCTGGGCTTGAATCGTCACTTCGCCGATTCCGTCCCCGAGCGCCTCCCTCTCCAGGGCGTGGCCCCCGGCGGGCAAGGCCTGAAGACAGTTTGCCGCTGCGGCATCGGGACGCGCCCTGTAAACTCTGACAGGTACCCGGCACGCCGCGCCGGAGACGTCATGGAACCCAACCCGCAAGGACGCCCGCGTGATCCCCGTCGCCCCTCTTCCCCTGATCGTCCCGCTCATCTACCTGTCGTCGTTCGTCGCCGGCATCTGGCTGCTGGTCTGGCTATCGCTCCTGGCCTTCAGCCCGCGCGCGCGCCAGCGCTTGCGCCGCCGCTGGCCGAGCCGCAGCCTGCTGATGCTGCTCCTGCTGATCCCGTTGGGACTGCGCGCCTGGCTGGAGATCGGTCTCTGGCAGTACGAGCGCGAACGCGCGCGCGAGGAAGCCGCGCACAGCGCCGTGCTCGAGCGCCCCTCGCGCCTCGGAGGCATCGAGATGCCTGCCGGCACCCGGCTGAAGCTGGAACTCAAGCACCAGCCAGAAAGCTTCCGCGAAGCCGAATTCCCCACCCCGGTGACGATCCGCGGCGTCGCCACCCGCCACCTGCAACGCTGGCTGCAGAGCGAGCAGGACGACCCGCAGGCCCCATGGAAAACCACCGGCGTCCATCCCACTTCGCTGCGCCTGCGTGGCGAGGGCGTCGCCGAGATCGAAGGTTGGCGTTGCGACGCCAGCCAGGAAATCGCCTTCTCCAGCGAGCGCGACGGGCGTCCCGCCGCCTTCGAAGGCTGTAGCCTGGCGACCGGCAACCGCGCCGACGACATCGACTTCCCCGCCGGTGCGCGATTGTTCGCCAGCGATGGCATGGTCTACACCGACGGCTACCGCGACGCCGAGCGCTGGCGGGTAATGCCGGAAACCGGGCAACGGGTGTCGGTGCGCGGCATCGCGCTGAGCGGCGGCGCCCTGGCCTTCGACCGCGACCGCCGCCTGTACGGCCTCGGCGGTACGGTACTCGCCGAGGCCTTGCAACTGGGCGCCTGGCACTACCCGGCGGGCACCGAGGTTAGCCTTTCGCCCCGTGCCGCCTGGCGCGCGCAACATCCGCACGCCTGGCTGTTCAGTCCTACCCGCGAAGCCGCTTCGCATGCCTCCGGCGAACGCCTGGAACACGGCACCTCGCTGTTGCAGACGCTGGACGGCGAGGAACTCGAGCGCCTCGACAACCGCGCGGCAGGAGTCATCGACTTCATCGAACTGGAGATCGGCGACGACCGCTGAACCCGCGCCGCGCGGTTATCTGAGGCTCAGCCGGCAGCGCGGCGGGAAGGGCAATCAGGAAATGGACGAGGCGCATGGACCCTCCGTGGCCATCACTGCGGTATGGCTAGGCATTTCCCCCGATCCTGCGGGAAAAGCGATACCGCTTCGCTTGCCGCACAGCGAAACAGGGCTAGCCTTATCAAGGTGACTTTCTCCTATGGTGGTCACCAAAGCCCCGGGGGCCGCTCATCCCCCCGGGGCTTTCCCTCTCACCTGCTGCCTCTCCCCTCCTTGATACAGCAGCCCATCGCAGTTCAACGAGGAAACCCGATGAAACTCAGCATTGTCGCCCTGGGCCTGTTGTCCATGGCAGGGGTGCTCATCTGCACCTATCTGATCCTGAAATCGCTCAGTGCCATCTGATATCGCTCATCTACGAAGCTGTGGATGCCCATGGGCAGATCCAGCAGTCCGCGCGTAGGATGGGCAGGCACGCTTCCTGCCCATTTTCCGCCAGGAAAAGAGAGGAATTCCTTTCCGAGATTTCCACAGAGGTCATGGATGAAAAAAAGCTCCCTGCTGATACTGAGCGTACTCCTCGCCGCCTGCGGCCCCGACAAGCTGATTTCCGACCTGCCGTCGCCGAACGGGCAATACCACGTCGAGGTTCGGAAATGCCCGGAGAAAGGTTCGATCACCTGGGGCGAAGAAATACAGGTCTCCCTCCTCGAAACCGGGAAATCGGAAAAGTGCCATTCAGTCGTGCAGTCGCTGGCGCAATTCGACCTGCGCGCATCCGCGGACGAATTGCAATTGGAGTGGCTGTCCGATACGGAACTCAGGGCCTGGCACCCTGGCTTCGAGCCCGGCAACCAAGCGGACGGCTCGCGCCTGAAGGGCGATGCGCCGGTGAAGATGGTCTTTGCGCCGAAGCGCTGAGCGATTCAAAGGACGCACCTGTATTCCGCCGCTAGCAAGGGAGATGTCAAAGCAGTCCGCTTACTCGAGTTCCACACTCGCGGGAGCCGCGAGTGCCTGATTAAAGACTGGAAAAGATGAAACAAAGCGGCGCCATCCACAGCGCCAGGTTGATCATCCATTGCAGCGCTCTTTCGCGAGCGCTCCCCAGCTTTCGCTGCTGGAGCACGAATGCCAACGCAGGGGAATGCAGCAACAGGGCGCAGGCAGGAAAGACCAGCAGGTAGGCGAACAGCCCAGGCGCATTCATATTGGGATAGCTATGGCTGTCGAGCGATCGCCAGTACGCCACCAGGAAAGCGCTCGCGACCGCGAGGCTGAGCCCCAGGCTGATGCGGCTATACCACTTCATCGATACCCTCCCGACGCGCCTTCCGGACCTACGCCGATCGTTCCGGAAAACGGCCCGAACCGCCTCGCCTCACCACCCTGCTTCAGTCAGAGCGGCTCAGGGCTTCCGGGGCTCGTTGCCGAGCAGACGATCGAGTTCGCCCATGACGCGATCGCTCTTGGCCTCTTCGAGCTTGCGCCGGGCCTCGGCGAGATTGGCCTGGGCGCGCTCCATCTCGACCATGCCGACGGCGGTGATCACCGCCTGCAATGGCACGCCCCTGCCGGTGGAGCGCATGCCGTTGCGTTCGCGTTGCTGCGGCGCGCAGATGAACTGGAGGACAGCCTCATGGCTTTCGTTGGGCAGCGGGGTCCAGCCCTTGGCGAAGGTGAACTGGAGGTTCGTGGGTTGCCCGTTGTTGGAGAAGGTCTTGGCATTGACCACCTTCACCTCTCGCGTATCGCAGCGGTACTGATGCGCGCTGAGCAGATGGAAGGAGTCGAACAGCATGGCGATCTGCACCTGCCAGGCGTTTTCGATACCTGGCACCGGTGCCAGCGAATCGGCATCGGCCAGGAACACGTCAAGCTCGGCAGGGTCGTCGCCCTTGTGTACCACCCACCAGTCTTCGGCCCAGGCATGGCCGGATGCGGCCAGCAGCACGGCGCACAGCCAAGTCGCGGCACTGCGGGAAACCTTGCGATATACGTTCATGTCACCTTCCTTTGTGGGGAAACGCTTCCCTGCCGATCGTGGATAGGGGCGGCACCCGGCGCCCCTGAGCGAACACCCGCTATTTCAATGACAGCGGCACGCCCCAGACCGGGTCTTCCATGCCCTGCTTGCGCAGCGGAGTGATCTGCAGGGGCTGGAGCCTGGACAGCAGTTGCCGGTGCTTGTCGCTCAGGGCCCGCTGGGCGATCAGGGACTGGCTGAAGTCCATCGGCGCCGGCCAGGTGTAGACGGTCAGGTTTTCCAATGGGCATTCGATCTTCTTCGGATCGATCGCCCGGCACTTCGACTGCTGGTACTTGTAGCCGGGGGTCTTCAGGTGCATGCGCGGGGCCAGCAGCAATTGCCCGCCCTGCACGCTGAAGCTGGCCAGCGCCTTGTCGACCGGCAGGCGCGCCTGGACCTTGATCGAGGGCACGTCGCGGGAATCGGTCTGCTGGTAATAGCCGGCCTGGGAGCCCTGGGTCGTCTGCGTGTATTGCTGCTCGCCCCAGCTCACGCAGGCGCCCGAGGCCACATGCACGGCGGTGCAGACCTTCTCGGTCTTGATCTCGCTGCCATAGGTGGCATCTTTCCAGACTTCTTCCCGGTAGTACTCGCGATACAGCTCGGGGGACAGGTACGCGGTGCCGTTGGCGCCATGGCCCGAACCGGGCGGACCGCTGCGGGCGCCGATCTGGTCGAGCAAGCCATGGATCTGGTAGTCGTCGCCGCCGGTCAGCAGGTACTTGCCGGGCGGCAGGATATGCACCTCGAAGGCCTTGAACAGATAGGTCTCGTCGGGCTTCCGCTGCAGCGCGTTGGTCTGGAACTTGCGGCCGAAGGTCACCTTCGGGTCCTTCTCGTACTCCCAGATCGCCGTTGGCGTCCACTGGGTCATGGTCAGGGCATCGCTCAGGGACTTGTGCGGCATCACGTCGGCCACCAGTACCACGGCCATGTTCCCCTTCAGCGCCTGGTCCACCAGGTCCAGCATCTGCGCGTTGCGCGGATCGTCCATGCTGCCATAGGCGCCCGAATCGAGTTCCGACACGCAACCGGAAAGGCAAAGCAGCAAGGCGGCGGAAAGGGCAAAACGCGGGCGGGGCAGTCTCATGCATCGATCCTTGATAGAGGCTGGTGCGGGTCGTCGGACGGCCCATCTTACTGGCCCCAGCCTGGATCGCAATATTTCAAATGAACTAGGTCGGCAGGGGCACACCGGCAGGGCCAGGAGCTGCCACGGCCCTCGTTGGTTCTACGCCTCCGCAGACCTCCAGGCGTTGGGAGCGGCGTTGTCTGGCAGGCCAGGCTCGGGAAACGTGCACATCCGGAAGAGTGGTAATCCCGCGCGCATTGAGGCCACGCCAGTCTCTTCGGAGAGTTTCCAGATGTACCAGGTGTAAGCACTATATTACGGAGGTTTTGTCAGTGACTGAAAAACGGTGGCAGCCTACCCTTACCGCTGCAGTTTTTAATGGGCCGAGCAAGCTGGACCTCCTGCCCTTCCGGTAGATGCGATTCAGCAATCGCTCCGCTTGATTTCTAGTCAGTGGGCAGCTAAATCCATGCTCTGACCCGATAATACCCGGTAGCGAATCGAGTCGTGGCACTATTGTCGATTCCTCCGAAATATCCCGTACCCCATACTGCCGCTCCAGTTCCAAGCCGAATACTCAAGCTACCCACTTCAACCTGAGCCCCACTGCCTTTATGCCCTCCATCATTGAAATAACTGGGCATGACAATGTTCCATGTTGATGGACTCGATGACCTTGCAAACTCAACGACCACCCGACGCGGCGACCTCTGGAGTCCATGACTCAGGGTATACAAACTATTTGAAGAAACAGAAAACCAGTCTGACTCAAAATCCGGGACTCCTCCCAGATACACTTCAAACTGATAAGCTCCCGACGTCGTAGAAGACGTCTCCCTGAATAGATTACCCAGTATTCTTCGACCTCCCAAAACGACTTGACTAGTATAACCGGAGGCGGCTGGCGCACTATACACAGGAACACGCTCCGTCCAGCCGGAGGAGCCTGCTACGGCTTTCGCCAGCAGGATTGTTCTGTAATAACAAAAATGAGTCGTTCTGTTCGTGTATAAGAGAACTACATGTGGTGTACCTCCCTCAGAATAAACATAGGAGAGAGAAGGGGCTACGAGAATATCGGTAGAGTCACCATTTTGTGCAGTCACATTACCCTGATCAGTCCATGTGCCGCCGTCATCCAGACTTATAAACTGACGTAACGCTCCTCCGGCACCAGATCCTACTCTGGCTACAGCCAGAATTACGCCATCTCCCACAGGAAGGTAAGAAGTCTCATTGTATGGTGTGTTCCCGCTGTAGATCGTGCTTCCTTCGCCCCACGTTTCTCCGCCATCAGAAGACTCTAGCCATTTCAGTTCATAATTGACTCCCGTCGCCGCGTAAAGAGGAATCACATAGCGCGCCCCTACTTGAAAACTTTTTCCATGAGCAAAATTATAATCCGCCCCACCTCTAGCCAATGTGAATTTATGTACCCATGTCACACCTGAATCATCAGATACATAGACCTTCACCTCTCCTGTTTCATAAACCGTCGAGGCCGCGACGATCCTTCCGCTAGGCATCGTCCCACCAGCTACATCTCGAAAATCCTGTCCTCCCGCCTGGGCAACTATTGTAGGCGCACTCCAAATACCACCCTCCAGTTTACTGAAAACAACACGCCCATCACTACCACCTACATGCTCTGTTGCCCGCCTATATATTAGGTACAAACTTCCATCTGACAATATATCCATTTGGCCAAAATGATCATAATATGATTCATACAGAGCCTTTCCCACTAGCCGATGCGGAATATCAAAATAAGTATTCATCCCTCACTCCTTCGGTCAAATTAGGCCAACACACTCGCCACCACTCAACAGCTCTACCCTACAAACCTTGACTACCCGGCCAACTATAAAATTCTTCAAAAATAAATATTGAAAAAATTCCTGATGAAAAACTCTTGAATGAATACAGGTGCCGGACCGACGGCAGACTTATAATCATCTCGGCATCCCACCAGCCTCGGCTCTTGCACGCATTCACACTAGCACGCTCATCGCGCCCCTCCTCCACCTCCATACCTGATAAAATCCCTCGCCCTGCTCCGCTCTCCCTGCCGAAGTCCCGATGCGCCCAGAACCGACTACCATCCCCGCCGCCCTCTCCCGCCGCTTCTCCGTTGCGCCAATGATGGACTGGACCGATCGCCACTGCCGCTTCTTCCTGCGCCAGTTGTCCCGTCACACCTTGCTCTACACCGAGATGGTCACTACCGGCGCGTTGCTGCACGGCGATCGCCAGCGCTTCCTCCGCTACGACGAGTGCGAGCACCCGCTGGCGCTGCAACTGGGCGGCAGCGTGCCGGCGGAATTGGCGGCCTGCGCGCGGCTGGCGGAAGAGGCCGGCTACGACGAGGTCAACCTCAACGTCGGTTGCCCCAGCGACCGGGTCCAGCACAACATGATCGGCGCCTGCCTGATGGGGCATCCGGCGCTGGTGGCGGACTGCGTGAAGGCGATGCTGGATGCGGTGGAGATAGCGGTGACGGTGAAGCACCGCATCGGTATCAACGGGCGCGACAGCTATGCCGAACTCTGCGATTTCGTCGGCCAGGTGCGCGAGGCCGGCTGCCGGAGCTTCACCGTGCATGCGCGGATCGCCATCCTCGAAGGGCTCTCGCCCAAGGAAAACCGCGAGGTGCCGCCGCTGCGCTACGAGGTCGCGGCGCAATTGAAGAAGGACTTCCCGGACCTGGAGATCGTCCTCAACGGCGGCATCAAGACCCTCGAGGCCTGCCGCGAGCACCTGCAGACCTTCGACGGCGTGATGCTCGGTCGCGAGGCCTACCACAACCCCTACCTACTGGCCGCGGTGGACAGCCAGTTGTTCGGCAGCGAAGCGCCGCCGCTCAGTCGCAGCGAGGCCTTGCTCCGTCTGCGTCCGTACATCGAGCGACACCAGGCCGAAGGCGGCGCGATGCATCACGTGACCCGCCATATCCTCGGCCTGGCCCAGGGCTTCCCCGGCTCCCGGCGATTCCGCCAGTTGCTCTCGGTGGACGTGCACAAGGCCGCCGATCCGCTACGGGTTTTCGACCAGGCGCTGGAACTTCTGGCGGGGCGATAGCTCCCATTGAGCCGCGCCTGCGGCTCGGGTAAGGTCGGGGGATTCTTCTTCCCAAGAACCCACCTGACAAGACCTCGCCATGACTTCGAAGCTGGAACAACTCAAGCAATACACCACGGTGGTCGCCGACACCGGCGACTTCGATGCCATTGCCCGCCTGAAGCCGGTGGACGCCACCACCAACCCGTCGCTGCTGCTCAAGGCCGCTGCCCTGCCGCGCTACGCCGAGCACCTTCGACAGGCTACCGCGGGTAGCGGCGGCGACGCCGGACTGGCTTGCGACCGCTTCGCCGTGGCAGTCGGCAAGGACATCCTCGGAGTCATTCCCGGACGTATTTCCACCGAAGTCGACGCGCGCCTGTCGTTCGACAGCGAGGCCACCCTCGCCCGCGCCCACCGCCTGATCGAGCTGTACGACGAACAGGGCATCGACCGCGAGCGGGTGCTGATCAAGATCGCCTCCACCTGGGAAGGAATCCGCGCCGCCGAGATTCTGGAACGCGAGGGCATCCAGACCAACCTGACCCTGCTGTTCTCCTTCGCCCAGGCGGTGGCCTGCGCCGACGCCGGGGTGTTCCTCATCTCGCCGTTCGTCGGGCGCATCTACGACTGGTACAAGAAGAGCGAGAACCGCGACTACGCCGGCGCCGAGGATCCCGGCGTGCAGTCGGTCTCGCGCATCTATCGCTACTACAAGGCCAACGGCTACAAGACGGTGGTGATGGGCGCCAGCTTCCGCAATCTCGGCCAGATCGAGCAACTGGCCGGCTGCGACCGCCTGACCATCAGTCCCGACCTGCTGCAACAACTGGCTGACGCCCAGGGCGAGCTGCCGCGCCTGCTGCTGCCGGGCGAAGGCGAGCCGCGCCAGGTGCTCGACGAGAGCGCTTTCCGTTGGCAGATGAACGAGGACGCCATGGCCACCGAAAAGCTGGCCGAAGGCATCCGCCTGTTCGCACGCGACCAGGAAAAGCTCGAATACCAGTTGGCGACCCGCCACTGATCGCCGCTGCCGGCGGGACGCGCATGCAGGGCGTCCCGTTCCGGCGCAGCGGAGGATTCAGCAGGAATTCGGGAAGGGATCGACCGGTTAATGGCGCTCCAGGGCGCTGACCAGGTCGTGGAAGGCTTCGCGGTTGGATTCGTTGAGGCCCATCAGGATGCGGTGCGCCTCCAGGACCTTGTCGCGCACCACATCTTCCGACTGGTCCTGCGGCGGCAGGTCGGACAGGCACTCCGGACACGGAATCGGACGATCGACGATATTGAACACCTGATCGAAACCCATCGACTGCAACAGACGGGTAATGTCCGGATTGGTGGTCACCAGCGTGGGCAACAGGCCGATTTTCTGCCGCGACAGGATGGACAGCTTGGCCAGCAGGCCGAGCGTGGTGCTATCGATGCTCTGGGTTTCCGTAAGATCGATGATGATCGCCGAGAAATTCAGCGCAGCGAAGATCTTTTCGATGGTGGAATCCAGGGCCGAGCACAGGGTGAGGCGGACCTCACCGACGAATTTCAGAACGAAGGAGCCGTTCTGTTCGGCAAACTGGATTTTACCGGTACTCATGCAAGGTTCCTGCTCAACACCAGCAAGGCGATATCATCCGGCATCTCCGCCAGGTTGGCCAGCCCGAAGACCTGGCGCAGCCCGTCGAGGGTGCCTCCGGCGGCTGCCACCTGCTCCGGTAGCGAAGCCTCTTTCTCCTTCAGCGTAGCTCCTGGCAGCACATCGAGGATGCCATCGGAAAACAGCGACAGGCTGAAGGAAGGGGGCAACTCCATGACCCGGTCGTCATAGCTCGCATCGTCGAACAGGCCCACCGGCAGGCCACGGCCTTCCAGGTAGCTCGCCTGCCCGTCGACGAACAGTACCGGGAGCGGCAGGTGGCCGCCGATGCTGTAGGTCAGGCTGTTCTTCTCCAGGTCGATGACCCCGCCGAGCATGGTCACGTGCTTGCCCAGCTTGGTATTGATCAGGCCGCGGTTGATGTGCGCCAGCACCTCGGACGGCTTGAACTCCGGGAGCGTGCCGTTGCGCCGTGACTCGTAGAGCAGACGCGTGGTCATGAACTTCAGCAGCACCGTGACGAAGGCCGAGGAAGCGCCATGGCCGGAAACGTCGGCCAGGTAGAACGCCACGCGTCGCTCGTCGACCCGGAAGTAGTCGACGAAGTCGCCAGAGAGATACAGCGACGGAATGATCCGGTGGGAAAACTCCAGCCCCTCGATGCTCCACGGCGTCACCGGAAGCATGTTCATCTGCACCTGGCGTCCGGCGTTCTGGTCTTCCTGGAGCAGGTTCAGGCTGGCCTGCAATTCGCGGTTGGCGGCTTCCAGCTTGTCGCGGTAGCGCTGGTTCTCGACCCGCAGGTAGGCGCGATCCAGGGCCCGGCGCACCGAATGCTCGAGCACCGCGAGGTCTTCCAGGGGCTTGATCAGGTAGTCGGCGGCGCCCAGGCGCAAGGCTTCCACCGCATCGCTCATCACGCCGGCTCCGGAAAGCACGATGATCGGCGTTTCCGAAGCGGTCTGGCGGATGCGGCGGATCAGTTCGAGGCCGTCGATCTGCGGCATGCGCAAATCGCAAATGACCAGGTCCGGCTGTTCGCTTTCGAAGATCTGCAGGCCCTGCAGACCGTTGAGGGCCTGCAACACCTTGAAGTTGCTGTCTTCCAAGTAGGCGGCGAGGCTTTCGCGCACCACCTCGTCGTCATCGATGATCAGCAGCGTGGCACTGACTTTATGCATGGGTCATCCAGGCAAACGGCGCCGGAAACAGTGGGTCCTAGGCGCTTATTGTAAGTGACAACAGCGCGGCTACGGGGTTCGACAAGGCGCAGACGGTACTCCCATCCGTTGAGCAGTTCAAGCCGTTGACCTTTGCCGGAAAATCCGCCTTTGTCCGTCCGATCCCGTCCGCACGGTATAAACTTTGACGATAATCGCCAGGATTGCCAGTCGCCCCCCATCGCCCCGACCATGAGGATCAGCCCATGCAGCCCATCGAGCACAACTACAGCGAGAAGCGCGACTTCATCCGCATGAAGCTCGACACCCCGGTCACCATCCGCTGCGAAGGCCGCGAGTCGGTGGCCCTGTGCCGGGACCTGTCCGCCAGCGGGCTGCTGCTGGAAGCGCAAAGCGAGCTGGCTCCGGGCGACCACCTGCGGGTGAGCATCCCGTCCACCCACGAGACCCTCACCGGCCTGGAACTGGAAGCCCGCGTGGTGCGCTGCGAACGGCTCGGCCCGGGGCGGCATAGCCTGGGGCTGAGCATCGTCGCGATCCACTGAAACGACGAAAGGCGACCCAAGGGCCGCCTTTCCAGGTGTCGCACGAAGCGGGTCGACTTAGAAGTCGTCCTCCACCTCGCCGTCCTTGACCTTGAATTCGCGGTTCTGCAGGTAGGCGTTGCGGATGAAGATGTACTTGTCGCCGCTGATCAGTTTTTCCGACTTCAGCAGGTTGGCACGGGTGTCGACGGTGTTGATGCCGAACATCACGTTGCGCGCGCGTACGTCGTCCATGTAGTGGTAGGGACCGACATAGATGTCCGGGATCTTCGCCGGGGCATCGCGCAGCGTGCTCGGGCCGAGGAACGGCAGCATCACGTACGGGCCGCTGCCGACGCCCCAATAGCCCAGGGTCTGGCCGAAGTCCTCGTCGTTGCGCTGCAGGCCCATCGGGGTCGCCACGTCGATCAAGCCGGCCAGACCGAAGGTGCTGTTGAACAGCAGGCGGCTGGTGTCCACACCGGCATTGTGGAACTTGGCCTGCAACAGGTTGTTGGCCAGGTTCTTCACGTCGCCGAGGTTGTTGAAGAAGTTGTGCACGCCGTCCTGAACGAAGTTCGGGGTGACCTTCTGGTAACCCTGGGCCAGCGGTTTCAGCGCATAGGTGTCCAGGGTGTCGTTGAAGGTGAAGATGGGACGGTTGATGCTTTCCCAAGGGTCTTCTTCACTGGCCGCCAGGGACAGCGTGGGTGCCAATGCGAGGCTGGCGCAAGCCAGGATTCGGGCACTACGTTCGATCCAGTTCACGCCGCGGGCGCGCATTGCTGTATCTCCTTTGCATGACTAGTCTTGGCCGCCAGCGCGGCTTCAGCGTGCGCGCAGTATATAGGCTCGCATCGATTTTGAGACTAGAAGAGTTACGAGATGGCTGACAGACAATTGCTACACACGGCCCATATCCCGGTGCGCTGGGGCGACATGGACAGCTACGGGCACGTCAACAACACCCTCTATTTCCAGTACCTGGAAGAAGCACGGGTGGCCTGGTTCGAAACCCTCGGCATCGACCTGGAAGGCGCTGCCGAGGGGCCGGTGGTGCTGCAAAGCCTGCACACCTACCTGAAGCCGGTGGTGCATCCGGCCACCGTGGTGGTGGAACTGTACGCCGGCAAGCTGGGCACCAGCAGCCTGGTACTGGAACATCGCCTGAGCACCCTGGAAGATCCGCAAGGCACCTATGGCGAAGGCCACTGCAAGCTGGTCTGGGTGCGCCACGCGGAAAACCGTTCGACGCCCGTGCCGGACAGCATACGCGCCGCGATCACCTGACTCAGGCGCCCGGATAGGCCGCGTCGAGCACGATCTCCAGGGCGTCCGGGCGCCAGAACTCCTGGTCGAACTCGACCACCCTCTGCCCCTCCGCGTAACTCAGTCGCTCCAGGTACAGCGCCGGCGAACCCGGCGCCAGTTGCAGCGGCTCGGCCTGGGCCGCGTTCAGCGCGGTCGGGTGCATCGCCAGTTGGCAGCGCGTCGGCTGCAGGCCGAAACGCTCGCGCAGCAGGCTCATCAGCGAAGTATCGAGGTCGTGATCCAGCAGGCCCGGGCACCACCCGGCATCCAGGGCGATCAGTTCGATCAGCACCGGACGCTCGTCCACCCAGCGGCGCCGTTGCAGGAAATACACCGGCGCGCTGTCCTCCAGCCCCATCCGCTTGGCCAGCCAGGCGCCGGCTGCTCGCCGCTCGGCGTGCAACGTCTCGGTACGCGGCTGGCGTCCCTGGGCGCTGACGTATTCCATGAAGCCGGTGGTACGGGTCGGGTTGTAGCGGATCCGCGGCGGCGCGACGAACCAGCCGCGGCGGTTCTCGCGATAGACCAGGCCTTCGGTTTCCAGTTGCTGCAGGGCTTCGCGAAGGGTGATGCGGGTACACAGGAAGCGCTCGGCCAACTCCCGCTCGGAGGGAAGTTTCACCTGCAGCACGCCCTGGGCGATATCCGCGGCGAGCTGGTCGCGGATGCGCAGGTACTGACGAGATTGATCGACCGGCATGACGGCCTCGCTGATTCAGACCGGCCGATTATAACGGCAGCCCGTCGGCCTATCGCCACTGCCACGAAAACGTCACGGCGGCGTCACAAAACCCCTCTAGGCTGGCCTAGACCATTTGCCAGACGCCTTTCGCATGCCCAGCTCCGACCAACTCCCGCGCTTCACCGCCCTGCTCTTCGGACTCTCCGGCGGACTGGTGGATTTCGGCGCCCGGACCCTGTCCCTGGCGCTGCTGCGCAGCCATCCGCATAGCCCTGCCGAACACCTCCGCGACGCCAGTCTGCTGCCCTTCGCCGAGGCACAAAGCTTCCTGTTGCAGCGCAAGCCGAACAAGAGCGAGCGCCAGCGCCTGGAGCAGGCCCTCGACGAAGCCGCCGGGGAACAGGCCGAGGCCATCGCCGGTGCCGTGGCCCTGTTGGAGAGCCTGGACGAACAACGGATTCCCTACGCCTGGCAGGACGAGCTACCGGAATCGGTCTGCCAGCGCCTTGCCGCGCCGCTCGGCCGAGCGAACGCCCTGATCCCCCTCGCCGGCGCGCGCCCCTGGCCGGCCCCCGATGGCTGCTGGCAGGCCCTCGCCCGGCTGGGCATCGAGCGCCTCGACGGCTGCGTGCTGGTCAGCGCCCAACCGCGTCAACTCCAGGCCGGACTCAATGCCGGGCTATGGACCATCGGCCTGGCCGCCAGCGGGCCGTCGTGCGGCCTCTCGCCGGCCGACTGGGACGCTCTCGGACACACCGAGCGCGACCGCTTGCGCGCCGACGCCACCCTGGAACTGTACCGCCTGGGCGTGCATTCCGTGATCGATCACCTGGGCGAGTTGCAACCCTGCCTGCACGACCTCGCCGTCCGCCGCCTGAAAGGAGAAAAACCATGAGCCGCGCCCGTCACCGCTTTCTCGACGAACTGGCCGAACGCTTCGCCAGCCATGGCGCCGAGCCCTATGGCGAGGCAGTCAGCCAGGCCGAGCACGCGCTGCAGTGTGCGACCCTGGCCGAGCGCGCCGGCTGCTCGGACAGCCTTGTAGTCGCCGCCCTGCTGCACGATATCGGCCACCTCTACGAAGACCCGGCGCAGATCGACGAGGAGGACCTGCGCCACGAGGAATTCGGCGCACGCCTGCTACGCGAGCTGTTCCCCGAGTCGGTCTGGCAGCCGGTGCGCCTGCACGTATCGGCCAAGCGCTTCCTCTGCGCGGTGGACCCGAGCTACCACGCCAGCCTGTCGCCGGCCTCCCGGCACAGCCTGGTGCTGCAAGGCGGGCCGTTCGACGAGCGTGCCGCCGCGGCCTACATCAAGGCGCCCTATGCCCAGGACGGCCTGACCCTGCGCCGCCTCGACGACCTGGCCAAGGACCCGGCCATGCGCACTCCCGAACTGACGCACTTCTTCCCGCTGCTGGAACGCCTGCTGCGGATTGATCCGGATCGCGCACATCTGCGCCCGACAGGTTAATCTGTTCGGCATGGACGGACCTTTCGGCGCCCGCCGGAGGTCCACCGAAGACTTGTACGTCGAGGGAAATACCATGCCGAAAGAGAGTCTGCTGCGCGAACTGTCCGCCCTGCGCGAGCAACTGGAGCAACAACCGCCGCTGAACGAAGAGCAGCGCGCCGAACTGGAACTCCTGATCAGGGACATCGAACTGAAACTGGCCAACGAGGACGCCCTCAACGAAGGCAGCCTGGTCGATGGGGTCAACCTCGCCGTCGAGCGTTTCGAGGTCAGCCACCCGACCCTCGCCGGCACGCTCCGCTCCATCGTGCAGAGCCTGGCCAACATGGGTATCTGAACGACTTGCCGAAATGAAAAGCCCCGGCATGGCCGGGGCTTTTTCGTATCCGCGTGTTGCGAGGCGTTACTGGCGCACCAGGCGACGGTTGTCCGGCGCGACCTCCGCCAGGCTGCGGTAGGGATTGATATCCAGGCCGCCACGGCGTACGTAGCGCGCGTAGACGCTGAGCGCCTGCGGCTGCAGCAGGCGCTGCAGGTCGAGGAAGATGCGTTCGACGCACTGTTCGTGGAAGTCCTGGTGCTGGCGGAAGGAAACCAGGTAGGCCAGCAGGCTGGCCGGGTCCAGCGCCGGGCCCCGGTAGTCGACCACCAGGGTGCCCCAGTCGGGCTGGCCGGTGACCGGGCAGTTGGACTTGAGCAGGTGGCTGTAGAGCTGCTCCTCGACGATCCGCCCAGCGTCGCAGCGCAGCAGTTCCGGGCGCGGCTGCTCGTAGCCGTCGACGGCGATGTCCAGCTCGTCGATGCAGCGCCCCGGCAGGCGCCCGATGCCCTCCTCGGCCACCTCGTCGAGGCTGCGCAGGCGCACGCCCACGGGCGCACCGGCAGCGGCCGAGAGATCTTTCTCCAACACCGTACGGAGCGCCTCGCGACTGTCGAAGGCGGACTGGTTGAGAGAATTGAGGTAGAGCTTGAACGACTTCGACTCGATGATGTTCGGCGAGTCCGCCGGGATCGAGAACTCACCGATCGCCACCACCGGCTTGCCGGCCGGGGTCAGCCAGGACAGCTCGTAGCAGTTCCAGATATCCACGCCGCGATAAGGCAGGGTCTCGGCGCTCAGGCCAAGCTCGGCCCATTTCGCCGTGCGTGAAATGGGGAACAGCAGCGACGGCGTATAGCTGGAGACGTATTCGCTGGTCTTGCCCAGCGGCGAATGTTCGGCGGGATGCTGCATGAGGGAAACCTGCTGGATGAATCGCGCAGGGCCCTTCCCCGCGCGCCGCGCCGCACTGGCGGGCGGCGGCAAGTGTATACGGATCGGCCGGCATCTTCACGCCGGCCGTCCGCCGGCTCAGGGCTGCACGGTCAGTTGACCGACCATCCCGGCCTGGTAGTGGCCGGGGATGTTGCAGGCGAACTCCAGCCGGGTGGCCTTGGCGAAGGTCCAGGTCAGCTCGGCGCTCTTGCCCGGCTCGACCAGTACGCTGTTGGGGTCGTCGTGCTTCATCATCCGGCCATGGTCCATGCCGGCCATGCCCGGGCCCATCTGGCTATGGTCCATCGACGCCATGCCGGTCGGGGTGAGCATCCCGGACTGCTGCATCTCCAGCATTTCCTTCTGGTGCTCGGCATGCATCGCCGCGTCGCCCAGGTTGAACTCGTGCAACAGCTTGCCTTCGTTCTTCAGCACGAAGCGGACCGTCTCGCCGGCCTTGACCTCGATCGCCCGCGGCTTGAAGTACATGTCGCCGAGCACCACCTCGATGCTGCGGCTGGCCTGCGCGGCCTGGGCCGGCTTGCCGAAGGCCTGGCCATGGGCCGGAGAAGCCTGGGCGCTGGCGCCGAAAAGCACGCCGAGGACGATCAGGGAAGCGGGAAGCAGGCGACGCGGAAACATACGGGGAATCTCCATCGGGGTTGATGTCGCCTATCCTGTGCCGCTACGCCTGCCGGCTGGCTGTCGGGAGCATTACATCTTTGTCAGCTTGCCGCCGTTGCGGACCGCGAAGGCTAAGATCGCCCAGCGCCACCGACGGGCATAAAAAACCCGCCGACCGGAAACCAGGAAACCGGTGGCGGGTGAAGACGGGATCGGAGCCCTCCGTCATCCCGTGTGGAGCCGGGGGGATGGAAGAACTGGCGATCAGCAGTTTTCCTTGTCCTTCTTCGTCGCTTCGGCCTGCTTCGCCAGTTTCTCCTGGTGCGCGGCACGAGCCTTGGCGGCCTGGGCCTGCATGCGCTCGAAGACGATGTCGCCGCCGCTGTCGGCCATGGCCGGAACGGTCGGGGCGAGGACCAGCAGGAAAGCGAGGGTGGAGGCAGTGAAGGTACGCATGGGAAGTCTCCTCGAATGAGTTCCCCTGTAGTCTGCGCGGGGGCCACTGTCGCCCCCGTTACCTACTGATTACGATGCTGTCAGAAACAGGTCGGCATGGCCGGCAAATGTAACGAGGGATGAACATGAAACTGCTGATCGTCGAAGACGAACCGCGCATCGGCCAGTATCTGCGCCAGGGGCTCGCCGAGGCAGGCTTCGCCGTCGACCTGAGCGACGATGGCAACGAGGGCGAGCAACTGGCCCTGGGCGGCGACTACGACCTGCTGATCCTCGACGTCATGCTGCCCGGCCGTGACGGCTGGCAGATCCTGCGCAGCGTGCGCGACGCCGGGATGACCGTACCGGTGCTGTTCCTGACCGCTCGCGATGCCGTCGAGGACCGCGTGCGCGGCCTCGAACAAGGCGCCGACGATTACCTGGTGAAGCCCTTCGCCTTCGTCGAACTGCTCGCCCGGGTGCGCACCCTGCTACGCCGAGGCAGCCAGCAATTGCAGGAGACCACCCTGCAACTGGCCGACCTCGAACTCGATTTGCTGCGCCGCCGGGTGCAACGCCAGGGCAAGCGGATCGACCTCACCGCCAAGGAGTTCGCCCTGCTCGAACTGCTGCTGCGGCGCAGCGGCGAGGTGCTGCCCAAGTCGCTGATCGCCTCGCAGGTCTGGGACATGAACTTCGACAGCGACACCAACGTCATCGAGGTGGCCATCCGCCGCCTGCGCGCCAAGGTCGACGACGACTACCCGCAGCGCCTGATCCATACCGTGCGCGGCATGGGCTACGTTCTCGAAGAGCGCGACGAATGAGCGCCGGGTTCGGCTCGCGGATGTCCCTCGGCGTCCGCCTGAGCCTGCTGTTCGCCGCCTGCACGGCGGCGGTCTCGCTGATCGCCGGGTTGATCTTCAGCAGGGCCATCGACGAGCATTTCGTCGAACTCGACCACCTGGCGATGTCCGCCAAGCTCGCGGTGTTTCGCGACGAACTGCGCGGCCTCGGCTCGGAACAGCAGATGCGCCGCCGCGAAGCGGAACTGCTGCGCGAACTGGCACGCCACCCCGACCTCGGCCTGCGCCTGAACGGCCCGGATGGCAACCTCTGGTTCGAGCGCCTGCCGCAGCCTGCGCATCCCGGCCTGCCCGCCAACCGCGAACTCGGCGCCCCGCTGGAGCCCGGCAACGACGCTTCGCCGCGACTCACCGTGATCCTCGACATCAGTCATCACCAGCACTTCCTGCAACGCATGCGCCAGTTGATCTGGCTGACCATGAGCCTGTCGGCGCTGGCCACCGCGCTGCTCGGCGCCTGGGCCACCGGCGCCAGCCTGGCGCCGCTGCGACGGATGCGCGAAGTCGCCGCGCGGGTTTCCGCCAACTCCCTCACCACCCGCCTCGACGCCAGCCGGATGCCAGAGGAGCTGCGCGGCCTGGCCGGCGAGCTGAACGCCATGCTGGCGCGCCTGGAAGAAGCCTTCCAGCGCCTCTCGGCGTTCTCCGCCGATATCGCCCACGAGTTGCGCACCCCGCTCACCAGCCTGCTGACCCAGACCCAGGTGGTACTGTCCCGCCCGCGCTCGCTGGAGGACTATCGCGAGGCCCTGCACGGCAACCTCGAGGAGCTGGAGCGGCTCACCGCGATGGTCAACGACATGCTGTTGCTGGCCAAGGCCGACCACGGCCTGCTGGCGCCCAGCCGGCAGGCCCTGGACCTGGGCGCGGAAGTCGACTCGCTGCTGGAGTTCTACCAGCCGCTGGCGGAAGACCACGATATCCGCCTGCTGCGCGAAGGCAGCCTGAGCCTGCCGGGCGACCGCGGCATGCTGCGGCGGGTGCTGGCCAATCTACTGGACAATGCCCTGCGCTTCACCGCCGATGGCGGCGAGATCCGCATCCGTCTCGGCGACCGGCGCCTGAGCGTGGAGAACCAGGGTCCGGCGATTCCTCCCGAGCGCTTGCCGCGCCTGTTCGACCGGTTCTATCGTGCCGATCCGGCGCGCCGCGAAGGCCAGGGCGAACACGCCGGGCTCGGCCTGGCGATCTGCCGCTCCATCGTCCAGGCCCACGGCGGCGAGATTCGCTGCGAGTCAGCCGACGGCTGGACCCGTTTCGTCATCGATTTCGCCCGCCCGCGCCCGTGAAACGCGAAGCCCCCATGACGGGGGCTTCGTGCTTCATGCCGTCGAGCGCTTCACTGGCGCATGCCGCGCCCGCTCACCAGCAGCCGTACACAGCCGAAATACAGCACCGCGGTGGCCAGCAACATGAAGCCGATGGCCACGCCGATGCGGATGTCAGAGACACCGAGGATGCCGTAGCGGAAGGCGTTGACCATGTGCAGGATCGGGTTGGCCAGCGACACCGTCTGCCAGAACGGCGGCAGCAGGTTGATCGAGTAGAACACCCCACCCAGGTAGGTCAGCGGCGTCAGCACGAAGGTCGGGATGATCGAGATGTCGTCGAAGTTGCGCGCGAACACCGCGTTGATGAAACCGCCCAGGGAGAAGATGGTCGCGGTCAGTACCACTACCAGTACCGTGATGCCCAGGTGGTGCACCTGCAGCTTGGTGAAGAACAGCGACAGCAGGGTCACGATCACCCCCACCGCCAGGCCGCGCAGCACACCGCCGATGGTGTAGCCGAGGAGGATGGTGTGCGGCGATACCGGCGACACCAGCAGCTCCTCCACCGAGCGCTGGAACTTGCTGCCGAAGAAGCTCGACACCACGTTGCCGTAGGCGTTGGTGATCACCGACATCATGATCAGGCCGGGCACGATGTATTCCATGTAGGTGAAGCCGCCCATATCGCCGATCTGGCGGCCGATCAAATTGCCGAAGATCACGAAGTACAGGACCATGGTGATCGCCGGCGGCAGCAGGGTCTGCGGCCAGATCCGGGTGAAGCGGCGCACCTCGCGGTAGACGATGGTGTTCAGGGCGACCAGGTTGGCGCTCAGCTCGCTGCTCATCGGGCGATCCTCGTCAGGTTCTTCTCCACCAGCGACACGAACAGCTCCTCCAGGCGATTGGTCTTGTTGCGCAGGCTCAGTACCTCGATGCCTTGTGCGCCCAACTGGGCGAACAGATCGTTGATGCCCTGGCTTTTCTCCACCTGCACTTCGAGGGTGTGATCGTCCACCAGCCGCGTCGGGTAGCCGTCGAGAGTCGGCGGCAGGGCCTGGACGTTCTTCAGGTCGAGCAGGAAGGTTTCCGAATGCAGGGTCATCAGCAGGTCGCGCATGCTGGTGTTCTGCACGATCTCGCCGTGGTCGATGATGGCAATGTTGCGGCAGAGCTGCTCCGCCTCTTCCAGGTAGTGGGTGGTGAGGATGATGCTGATGCCTTCCTGGTTGAGTTCTGTGAGGAAGCTCCACATCGAACGACGCAGCTCGATGTCGACCCCGGCGGTGGGCTCGTCGAGGATCAGCAGGCGCGGCTGGTGGACCAGTGCGCGGGCGATCATCAGGCGCCGCTTCATGCCGCCGGAGAGCATCCGCGAGGCTTCGTTGCGCTTGTCCCACAGGCCCAGTTGGGTCAGGTAGCGCTCGGCGCGCTCCTTGGCGATCTTCGCCGGGATGCCGTAGTAGCCGGCCTGGGTCACGACGATGTCGAAGACCTTCTCGAACTGGTTGAAGTTGAACTCCTGCGGCACCACGCCAAGGCAACGCTTGAGGCCGGCCGGGTCCTTGTCGAGGTCGTGGCCGAACACCGAGACCGAACCGCTGGTCTTGTTCACCAGGGTCGAGAGAATCCCGATGGTGGTGGACTTGCCCGCGCCGTTGGGGCCGAGCAAGGCGAAGAAATCACCTTCGGCGACGTCCAGGTCGATGCCCTTGAGGGCCTGGAAACCGTTGCCGTAGGTTTTCGTCAATTGACGGATGGACAGGGCGGAACTCATTAGGCTTCCCGTGTCGGAAGGTGAAGAGGAAGAGCTAGATAAGGCTACGGGTAACAAAATGCAACAGTAGCCGGCTCAGGTCAGTTCGGTCATTACCGCGGTGCGGAACGCCGGGCGCTCGCGCAAGCGCAGGTACCAGGCATCGAGGTGGGGCAGCGGCGGGCGCTCGATGGGCATCTCGAACCAGGCGTAGATGAAACAGCCCAGGGGAATGTCACCCATGCCGAAGCGTTCGCCGGACAGCCAGGGTTGGCCGGCCAGGGTCTGGTCCGGCACCCGCAGCAACTCGCCGCAGGTCTGCAACGCCTTTGCGATCAGGGCCTCGTCGCGTTGCTCCGGCGGCGTACGCAGCGTTCCCCAGAACAGGTCGCGGAACGGCCCGGCGAGAGTCGAGGTGGTCCAGTCCATCCACTTGTCGGCGTCGGCGCGGCGCACCGGGTCCTGCGGATAGAGGTCGCCCGGCGCATAGCGGGCGGCCAGGTAGCGGACGATGGCGTTGGACTCCCAGAGGACGAAGCCGTCGTCCTCGATCACCGGCACCCGACCGTTCGGGTTCATCGCGCGGAACGCCGGCTCATCCACCAGGCCGAACGCCCCGCCGGCATCCACCGTCCGGTACTCCAGGCCAGCCTCCTCGGCGCACCACAGCGCCTTGCGCACATTGCTCGAGTTCTTCCGGCCCCAGATGGTCAACATACTCTGCGTTCCCTCTTCGGTTGATGCGGCGGATGGGTCGCCGGAGCGCCCGGACGACATGCCGCACCCTACCGAGGATGGACCGAAGAAGGAAGACGCGCCGGCTGATGGTGACTATCGACGCCCTTCATCTTGTCCGGCCTCGGCCTGGAAATCGCCGCCCAGGGCCAGCGGGCGGCCGGAGAACAGGTGCGGATAGTGCTGCTGCAAGTGGGAGAAGAACAGTTCCTCCGGCAGGTCGGCGAACTGGCCGTGATCGGCCAGGTACTCCATGTAGCGCTCGCCCTGGCGGTTGAATGGATGGAAGACGCTGTCGGCGACGCCGTCGAACTCCAGCGGAGCGACGTCGAAGGCGCGGCACAAGGCACGGTTGAACGCCGGGGTGGCCTTCACCCAGCGGCCCTCGAGGTACAGCTCGGTATAGCCGTGCATGGCGAACACCTCGCTGCGCAGCGCTTCCAGCAGGCGCGGCGTGGCCAGGTGGTTGCGCACGTCGGCCAGGCCGATCCGCGCCGGAATCCGGCAATGCCGGGCGCAGGCGGCGAGCAGGATGGCCTTGGGCACGCAATAGGACTCGCCCTGCTGCAGGGCGTGGCTGGCCTTCAGGGTCTGCGGATCGCGGCTGAACACGTAGGGGTTGTAGCGCACCCCGTCGCGTACCGCGTAGTACAGCGCGACCGCCTGGTCACGCGGTTTCGCCGAGTTCCCCCGGGATTTTTCCGCGAACTCCACCACCACGGGGTGGTCACTATCCACGAAGCGGCCGGATTGTAGGTAGGACTGCATGGCGGGCTCCCGGCGGGCAATTTGTCCCAGTCTAAACGGGAAGTTTTCGCCTATAACGTGACAAACCGGCCAAGCTGACCGGCCCTGCCGCCAAACGGCGGCAAACGGGCTAAGCTCGAGACGCCGCCTGGCGTCTTCATGGAGGATTCCGCATGTTGTTGCTCTGGTTAGTCGTACTGGTACTCGGTGTCGCTTACCTCGCCCATCGGCGTACCCCACCCGCTCCCGCGCTCGGCATCAGCGCCGCCTACCTGATCCTGATGGGCGTGTTCAGCCACGCGCCCGGCTGGCTGCTGCTGGTCTTCTGGCTGCTCTGGCTGGCGGTGGCGCTTCCCCTCGCCCTGCCCGACCTGCGCCGGCGCGTGCTCAGCGGTCCGCTGTTCGCCTGGTTCCAGAAAGTCCTGCCGCCGATGTCCGACACCGAGCGCGAGGCCATCGAGGCGGGCACCGTGTGGTGGGATGGCGAATTGTTCAGCGGCCGCCCGGACTGGCAGAAACTGCTCGACTACCCCAAGGCGCAACTCACCGAAGAAGAGCAGGCCTTCGTCGACGGCCCGACCGAAGAACTCTGCGCCATGGTCAGCGACTGGGACATCGGCCAGCGCATGGACCTGCCGGAAGAAGCGTGGGCCTTCATCAAGCAGCACGGCTTCTTCGGCCTGATCATTCCCAAGGAGTACGGCGGCAAGGGCTTCTCCGCCTTCGCCCACTCACAGGTGGTGATGAAGCTCGCCACCCGTAGCGGCGACCTGGCCTCGACGGTGATGGTGCCGAACTCCCTCGGCCCGGCCGAGCTGCTGCTCCACTACGGCACCGACGAGCAGCGCCAGCGCTACCTGCCGAGCCTGGCCAAGGGCGACGACATCCCCTGCTTCGCCCTCACCGGCCCCTACGCGGGCTCCGATGCCGGCGGCATGACCGACGTCGGCATCGTCTGCAAGGGCGAATGGGAAGGTCGCGAGGTGCTCGGCCTGCGCCTGACCTGGGAAAAGCGCTACATCACCCTAGGCCCGGTGGCCACCCTCCTCGGCCTGGCCTTCAAGTGCCACGACCCGGACCATCTGCTGGGCGACGAGGAGGACCTGGGCATCACCCTGGCGCTGATCCCCACCGACACCCCCGGGGTCGAGATCGGCCGCCGCCACGTGCCGCTGGGCGCCGCCTTCATGAACGGTCCGAACTCCGGCAAGGACGTGTTCGTGCCGCTGGAGTACATCATCGGCGGGCAGGAAATGATCGGCAAAGGCTGGATGATGCTGATGAACTGCCTGTCGGTCGGACGCTCCATCTCGCTGCCGGCGGTGGGCACCAGCGCCGGCAAGGCCAGCAGCTACGTCAGCGGTCGCTACGCTCAGGTCCGCGAGCAGTTCAACGTGCCGATCGCCGCCTTCGAAGGCATCCAGGAGGCGCTCGCCCGCATCGGCGGCAACGCCTGGCTGATGGACAGCGCGCGAATCCTCACCGCCAACGCGGTGGACCTCGGCGAGAAGCCCTCGGTGCTTTCGGCGATCCTCAAGTACCACCTCACCGAGCGCGGCCGCGAGTGCATCGCCCATGCCATGGACATCCATGGCGGCAAGGGCATCATCATGGGCCCGAACAACTACCTGGGTCGTTCCTGGCAGGGCGCGCCGATCTTCATCACGGTGGAAGGCGCGAACATCCTCTCGCGCAACCTGATGATCTTCGGCCAGGGCGCGATCCGCTGCCATCCGTACGTACTCAAGGAAATGGAACTGGCCCAGCGCGAGGACAAGGACCAGGCCGCCCGCGAGTTCGACGCGCTGCTGGTGAAGCACATCGGCTTCGCCGTCGGCAACGCCGCCAGCAGCTTCCTCCTCAGTCTCAGCTGCGGCTACCTCGGCAACGCCCCCGGCGACCGCATCAGCCGTCCCTACTTCCGCGCGCTGAACCGCCTGGCGGCGTCCTTCGCCCTGCTCGCCGACTTCAGCATGATGCTGCTGGGCGGCGAACTGAAGCGCAAGGAACGCCTCTCCGCGCGTCTCGGCGATGTCCTCAGCTATCTCTACCTGGGCTCGGCGGCGCTCAAGCGCTACCACGACCTGGGCAACCCGGACTACCTGCATCCGCTGCTGCGCTGGGCCATGGAGGAAAACCTCGGCAAGGCCGAGGCGGCGCTGGAGGACCTGCTGAACAACTTCCCCAGCCGCTTCTTCGGCTGCGCGCTGAAGGTCCTGGTACTGCCGTTCGGCCGCCGGCACAAAGGGCCGAGCGACGAACTGGACGCCGAGATCGCGGAAATCCTCGGCCGTCCGGACGACGACCCGGCGTTGCAGGCGATCCTCGCTGGCGCGTTCCTGCCGAAGGACCCGCAGGACCCGGTCGGTGCCCTCGCCCACGCCTTCGACGCGGTACGCGAAAGCGCCGCGCTGGAGAAAACCCTGCACAAGGCGATCAAGGAAGGCAGGGTCCAGCCGCAAGCGGGGCAGAACCCGATCGATGCCGGCGCCGCCGCCGGCGTGCTGAGCGCCGAGCAGGCGCAAGCCCTGCACCAGGCCGAAGCGGCACGGCGCAAGGTGATCGACGTCGACGACTTCGCCAAGGAGGAACTGCAACTGGCCGACGGCAGGATCCGCTGACACTCCGCGGCAAAGCGACGGTCGCAACCGACAAAGGCGCCTTCCGGCGCCTTTGTCGTCTTCACCCACCCAAACCCGGGCGATTGGCTAGAATCGACGGGCACATCCCTGACGTACGGGAGGCCATCATGCTCAAGCTACTTGCCACCGGCCTGGCAGCCTCGTTTCTCCTCCTGCCCCCGGCGCAGGCCGCACCGCCTGCGCCCTATGGCGTGCAGCCGCACCAGCAGGCGGTGCAGCGCGCCGGCGAACAGCGCCAACGCCAGCTCCAGGAACAGCGCCAGCGCTTCGACGAACAACGCCTGCAATTGCAGCAGGATCAACTGCAACGCCAGCAGCAGAATTTGCAGCGGCAACGGCAGCAGCGACAGATGCAGGACAACCTGATCCGCCAGCAGCAACTGGACCAGCAGCGCTGGCGCCTGGAGCAGGACCAGCGGCGCCTCGATAGCGAACGCCGGCAACTGGAAAACCGCCGGCGCCAGAGCCAGTCCCCGGCGATCCGCTGAAACTGGCCGGCGCCGCGAAACCCTTTATACTGCCCAGCTTTTTTCCAGAGGACCCGTCATGGCCAACTCCTACCTCGAGCACCACCTCGCCCTGCTCCAGCACCTGCGCAACATCCTCGGCGCCCTGGGCGAGGCCGAGCAGGTGCCGGAAGAAAACCACGGGCTGTTCCTCGAGCGTTTCGACGAACTGATGGACGAACTGCCGCGCGACCCGGAAGGCGCCCAATACCTCGGCCAGGACCTGATTTCCCAGGTCTTCCACCGCTATCCGCAGATCGCCCACCTGGTACCGCGCGACCTGCTGTGGTTCTTCGGCGGCGATTGCCTGCACTTCATGCCGGACGAAGAGATCGACCTGTTCCAGCGCCTCGACGAGCGCCGCTACGAAGCCGAAGAGCGCGGCGAAACGTTCGACTGGAACCGCGAAAAGCAGTTGCTCGCGCTGCCCGAGGACAGCCCGCGGCACTGAGCCCGTCACGGCCACCGGCCGTCCCGCCCCGACCGCCATCCGTGCGCTCGGGGCCGCCTCCCGCCAGCCCAAACCTCGCTACCCTTTCCGAATAAAAAACGGACCGCCCGCCCGATTGCCGGAGCGCGCCGAGTCCGTACCTAGCAGTTCTGCCGGGTAGCCGGAGCTTCACACCCCTTCGCCGCACACGTCCCCACTGATTGCTCTGCAGCGAGCATGTCGTACCTCGCCGGAGCTGCCGATCAATCTGGCGAAGGCGCAGGCATGCACTCGAACGAGTCAACGGAAGACCGCTGTTCACGCCACTACACCCTGCTGCAACGGTGCCCGCTGCTGCACGGGCTGCCCGATCTGCTGCGGCACGTGGCGACCCATGCGTCGGAGCGCCGGTTGCGCGACAAGGACGTCCTGTTCCTCAAGCACGATCCTGAAGACTTCATCGGCCTGGTCCTCGGCGGACACCTCTATACCGTGCTCTACGGGCCGGACGGGCGGGAGCTGATCGTCAATGATATCCGTCCTGGCGAAGTGATCGGGGAAACCGCGCTGATCCAGCCGAACCGCCGCGAGACCTCTGCCTACGCCTCCGGCGCGGCGTCGGTGCTGATCCTCCACCGACGTCACTTCGCCCCGTTGATCGCCGACACGGAATTCCTCAACCGCGCGCTGGCCCTCCTCTGTTCGCGCCTGCGCGAAGCCTCCGGTTTCGTCGAGAGGGTCTGCCTGCATCGCCTGGAGTCGCGCCTGGCGCGCCATCTCCTGGCCAGCCTGGCGAGCGAACAACCCGAGGGAGCCTGCGCGACGCTACCGACCAACCAGAGCATCCTAGCAGCGATGCTCAACGCCAGCCGCCCGAAGCTCAACGCGCAACTGCAAATATGGAAACGCGAAGGGCTGATCAGCTGCCGCAACGACCGGATCCTGATCAACGACCTCGGTCGCCTGCGACGCAAGGCCGAACTACCAGCCGCGCCCCTGTCACCCAGGTAACAGCCTCGCCCACCGCCCGCCTCACAGACTGCTCGCCGACACGAGCAACCAGGGAGGTAGCGGTTATGGATCGTCCGAATCAGCCAGGCGGCAACGAAACCTGTTCCGATCGCCTGTTCGAGGAAAGCTGGCGTGCCGCGCAGGCTGGCCTGCGCAAACGCGCGCAACGCCTTGCGCGCGGCAACAGCCATCGGGCCGAAGAATGGCTGTCGAGCACCGCGGTCAAGGCGCTGCTGTTCCTGCGCCAGTCACCGGAGCGGGTACGCGACCCCCAGGGCTTCCTGTTCCTGGTCCTGGAACACGTCTACCTGGACAGCGCGCGCCACCAGATCCGCGAGGACCGCCTCATCGACCGCGGCATCGACCTGCACGATGGTCAGTTGGAGCGCTTCGCCGCCGTCGGCTCGCCGCTGGAACGCCTGGAGCAGCTGGAACGTCTCGACCAGGTGGACAAGGCCCTGGCCTCGCTGTCGCGCCAACAGCAGCAGCTCTTCGAGCTGCGCTTCATCGAAGAACTGCCCTATGCCGACATCGCCAGCCAACTCGGCATCGCCCCGCCGCTGGTGCGCAAGCGCGTGCAGTTGCTGCGCTCGCGGCTGAGCGCCGACTTTTTCGCCGGCGACGTTTCACAAGACAGACGCAGCCGCGTTCATTCCTGACAAGCGAGTCGAGGCCCGTGCGACCGGCCCCCCTGCCCGACGAGCACCTGCCCATTCAAGGAGAGTCCCATGGCTGACCCCACGGCTGTGAATGCCCAGATCACCGATGCCGTCACCCAGACCAACGTCAAGGTGGTCGCCGAAGCCCCGGCCCAGGCCATCGCCGCGCTCTACCAGATCGCCAGCCATTCCGCCGGCCTGTCCCTGCAGAACGCAGTCTACAGCCAGCAGGCCCTGAACCAGATCTCCACCGCGGTGGTTTCCAAGGCGGTGTCGATGATCATGGCGATAGAAGACAAGAAAGGTATCTGACCCGCCCCTTGATCCCAGGAGTGCCCAGACATGTTCGGCTTCGGCAAGAAATCCGCGCCCGCGCCCGCGCCATCCGGCGACAGCGAGCAAGCCGCCGCCCCCGGCGAGGCCGGCCGGCAGACGCCAGCCAGCGGCGGCAGGGCGTCCGCCAACGGCGACGTGAAGCTGCCGTCGCGCCCTTCGCCGCTGGCCGGCATGAGCGAGCGCCTGCTCAAGCAGACCGAGGCGCCGCCGCCGGACACCAGCGCCCTGAACAGTCAAGTCGTGCAGGCGGTGCAGATGAGCAACAGCGAAACCGCCGGCTATGCGCCGTCGCAGATCGCCATCGCGCCGAACATGATGATCAGCCAGGCCTCCGGGCTGGTGGCGCAATCCGCCGCCAGCTACTTCGACGGAGTCAGCAAGATCGCCCTGGCCAGCCAGGCGATCCTGCTCCGGCAGATGACCCAGAACATCGCCGAAAACAAGCTGGCCCAGGCTGCCGAGGACGCGCTCGGCGCCCTCGCCACCGACCTGCTGATGGGCGCCGCCGCCGCGGTAGCCGCGGCGGCCGGGGCGATCGAGGCGGAATCGGCCAGCTTCGCCATCGACAAGATCGACCAGAGCATCGCCAAGTACAGCGAGACCCTCGCCAGTCGCGGCGGCAAGGACACCCAATCGTAGCCACCACCGGCGGGGCCGGCGGCGTCCGGCCCTGGCACAGGAGAGCCGTCATGGCCTATTTCAAGCTGGAAGAACCGGTCAGGTTCCATCGCTATCCCTTCGACTTCCATAGTCACTTCGCCGGCATCCTGCCGGTGGAAAGCAACAGCCGCTGGACGCGCGACCGCCGGGTCTTCCGCGTCGGCGAGCGGCAGGTGAGCCTGGAGAAAGGCCAGGAGCTTTCCCTGATCGGGCTGCTGATGAGTGCCCGCGGCGTCGCCCCGGACGTCGACGGCAAGGCGCTGGAGGAGGCTCGCCAGGCCGCGCACTATGAGCTGTTCGAACTGGCTCTGCAGCGGATGGTCAGGCGCAATCCGTTCGCCGCGACCGACCGTCAGGGCTACCTGCGCGGCGAATGCGCGGCGGAGAACATCTATCTCGCCTGCCTCATCCTGGCGCAACGTTTTGGCCGGACCTCGCCGCCAGCGGCCATCGACCAGCCAGCGATCTACCTCGGCACCCTGGAACTGCTCGGTGCGAGCGCGGTTCGCGACAGCGAGACGGACCAGTTCGTCCGCTACTTCAACCGCAAGATCTGGAGCGGCAACAAGTACACACCGTTCGACGACGCCTACTGGGCCCGCGGCGCCATCCGCGATCGCCATCCGGGCGAATTCGCCTGCCTGACGCTGGGGTTCCTCCTCCACGAAGGAATCAGCCATACCCAGACGGCGACGGGGGAAGACGAGGTGGCCGTTCTCGATTCCCTGTTCGAACAATTCAACGCCTCCGAGAAGACCGCCTACCGCCTGCTCGCCCACACCGCGCATGGCTATGCCAGCGAAGCCGCCTTCGATGCCGAGCTGCACAGGATCCTCCGTCATTTCGAAATACAGCAGGGGCAGCCACCGCAGGCCCGGCTGGTCGGCATCGACCTGCTCGGCATGGAGACCGCTACCGGCCTGTACCGACAGTTCTTCGACTTCCTCCTCGGACAGGCCGCGGTGTTTCGCCGCTACCTGGACGGCAAGCCGGAAACCCGCAAGGTGGTCCTGCACATCCATTGTGGAGAGGGGACCGGGGTCTCCGACGACAACCGGTCGCTGTGCGGTTACTTCCTGCGCAACGCCAACGCGCTGGACGATTTCTACGCAGCGCTCTCCGCCTATGCCTGGAAGTGCTATGGCAACACCATCCGCCAGGGCAAGGCGCGGCTACGCGAACGGGAGAACCTGCAGGACCGTGACAAGGCGCCCAGCGCCCTCGCCGGCCTTTTCGACGAACTGTTTTTCGGCAACAGCCTGACCGCCTCCGGCCTGCGGCTACGCCGCTTCGACATCACCAGCGGGACTACCCAGGCCCTGGTCGCCTACTACGCCCGCACCAACGTCGTGAACCTCTGCCAGGCGCTGGCCAGCCGCGACGCCGACGGCAACAGCTACTACCGCCGCCTGCTGGAGAGCGATCTGTTCAGCCTGCGCATCGGCCATGCCTACTACTACCGCAACTATCTGGCCAGCAAGTTCCCCGAGCTGTGCTTCGACACCAACCTGGGAAGCAATTTCATTACCGGCGCCTCCGGCCTCTTCGACTCGCTGCAGGAATACCGCCTGAACCGTGGCCTGCGCCATCTCGATGGATACGTCGGCACCGACCAGCTCAAGGAACTCAGCCTGGCCATCGCCTACCAGGGCGAACAGCACCTGGACCCACAACAGATGCAGTACGTCCATGCCCTGGCGGAAAGCCAGAGCGGCTTCGACGAACTGGGCGAACACCTCCCGGGTACACCCGGCTGGGCGAAACCCGCGCTGGAACAGTTCTTCGCAAGTCAGTGCGCGCTCTACCGCTCCGAGGAGGATCGCTACTTCCAGTTCGAAGCCTACCGGCGCCTCTTCGCCCAGGTCCTCAACTGGCGCTCCTATCTGCTGGGCGCCGACGGCCAGGGTGTCGAGCACTCCAACGTACAGGACGAAGCGATCCGCATGGCGCTCCTGCTCAACTATGCCGCCGCGGACCGCCACGGCCGGGTTCCGGCCGCTTCGCTGGAGAATGCCCAACGCCTGCTGGTGCAACTGGGCAGCGCCTACTGGGAGGAAACCATCGGCGCCGTCGACCTGGCCGGCGCGCCCCATCGGGACCGAGAGCTGCAGCGCTTCGAAGGATTCGCCGCCCCCGCCTCGGTCGTGCGCATCTCCACCCGCAGCAGCTGAGGAGCGACCGATGAGCGCCTACGCACGCTACATCAGACGCCGCGCGCTCGCCGCCGCGGACCGCCCGGCGCAGCGCTCGCCGGACGCCAGCGAGGAGGCACGGGACCAACCGCACCCCAGCGGACCGGCGAGCGGAAAGCGTCTGCTGGAAATATCGGACAGCGATGCGGCCAAGCTCTTGGCCGTGCTGAAACTGCTCGGATGAGCACCTACCCCAGGAGAAGCGTCATGAAGGAAGAACTCGAAACCCTCGTCACCCAGGTCAAGGCACTCCTCACCGAATGCCTGCAAGGCTGGCTCCAGGCCCTGTCCCAGGGAGACAGCGTGGACGACCCGGCCAGCCTCGGACAGTTGGCGGTGCAGTTGAGCACCGCCTACAGCACCCTGCAGGCCGCTGCCGCCGCCTACCCCGGCGATACCGGCGGCAGCGCGCAGGCCCCCTCGGCGGACGGCACGCAGCAGTACTGAAGCCTCGCCACGACACCCCGCGCACCGCGCGTCCATCGCAGAGGAGTCCGCGCATGTCGATCTCGGAAGAATTGGGAAGGAATCTGGTCCAGCTGGCGCAACGCTGGCTGAAACGCCCCCTCACCAGCGAAGAACACGAGCAGTTGAGACAGTTCCAGCTCGGCCTCGGCAACGACGCCAGCAGCGATCCGGCCGTGCACGCGCGACAGCAGGCCGAACAGGTGATCGAGAACGGCCGGCAGCGTTCCGAAGGCTCCATCCGCCAGATCCTGCAAAACGTCCAGCAGGCCTCGACCCAGGCCCTCCGCGCCCAGGACAGCGGCGAGCAGGCGATTCTCGAGGCGGTCAATGCCGCCGGCAGCCTGGCCGAACTGCGTCCCGGCCACCTGCAGAGCGGCCAGGCAAGCGCCAACCAGTTGGTGATGTCGCAGATTGCCGACCGCCTGGCCAACCTAGTGAAGAGCGAGGTACGCCTGTGCTTCGAGCAGAACTTCGGCTCGCTCAAGCAGCAACTGGAGAACGCTATCGCCATCTTCAACCAGAGCAACCACAACACGTCCGCACCGCCGCCGGACAAGCCCGACCCGCCCGCCGCATGAGACCGCACCGACAAGCGCCCCGCCTCGCGGGGCGCTTGCATTTTCGCCGCCCGCCAGGCCTGGCGCCGACGGATTCACAACTCCCTGGCTGGAGCGTTCATCAAGACAGCACGACATGAGCCGTGCCGTTCACTCACAGGGAGTCACATCATGAGTTTTCCGACCGCAGTCAACGACCAGATCACCGATGCCGTCACCCAGTCCAACGTCAAGGTCGTCGGTGAGGCGCCAGCCATGGCGCTGGGCACCATCTACCAGACCATGGCCCACTCCACCGGGATTCTCTTCGAGAACGCGGTGAGCGCCCAGCAACAGCAGAACGCCCTGGCCCTGGCCGCCTCCAACATGGGCGTGATGCAGATCTACAGCCTCGACACCGCCGCCGATGCCGGAGCCACCGAGAAAGTCGGCCAGTTGGGCGTGGCCGACAACCTCACCAGCCTGCTGACCGTACTGAAATCCTTCACCTGAGCCTGACCCGCCGGGTCCAAGCAATCGCCGTACATCCTTCGCAATGATTCAGGAGAATCACCATGAGCTTCCCGACCGCAGTAAACAACCAGATCACCGATGCCGTCACCCAGTCCAACGTCAAGGTGATCGGTGAAGCCCCGGCCATGGCGCTGGGTTCGATCTTCCAGACCATGGCCCACTCCACCGGCATCCTGTTCGAGAATTCGGTAGCTGCCCAGCAACAGCAGAACGCCCTGGCCCTGGCCGCTTCCAACATGGGCGTGATGCAGATCTACAGTCTGGATACCAGCGCCGCCGGCGGCGCCACCGAGAAGATCGGCCAGCTGGGCGTGGCCGACAACCTCACCAGCCTGCTGACGGTGCTCAAAGCGCTGCCCTGATCGCCGCCGTCGCTACACCAGAGAAGGCCACTCCACGAGTGGCCTTTTTCGTCTCGACGATCGAGCGAGCAGATGCGGCGGGACAGCGGCCTGCCGAGGGGAACATGGGGGGAATCGGGAAAAGCACCAGGGCGGTGCGGATCGCAGAAACGAAAAAAGGGCCCGAAGGCCCTTTTCTCTTCGACCCAGGCCGAAACCTGGATCATGTTTGGAGCGGGAAACGAGACTCGAACTCGCGACCCCGACCTTGGCAAGGTCGTGCTCTACCAACTGAGCTATTCCCGCGTTACAACTTGTTGCCCGTTCGGCCGAAACCGAACCTTTGACGCCTAACTTTCACCAACCCCGCCGAAGCCAGGTTTTAGAATTTGGAGCGGGAAACGAGACTCGAACTCGCGACCCCGACCTTGGCAAGGTCGTGCTCTACCAACTGAGCTATTCCCGCAATGGCGTCCCCTAGGGGACTCGAACCCCTGTTACCGCCGTGAAAGGGCGGTGTCCTAGGCCACTAGACGAAGGGGACGCGGCCCGGAACTTACAACAGATCTTTCCGGCTTCCAGTGTTTCGCGTTTGGCTTCACGCTGGAAGTGGCGCGCATTTTATGGAGCGTCCGGGGAGGCGTCAACCCTTCTGAGAAAATTTTTTTAAATCAAAGACTTCTGTGCAAATAATGAGCTGCTGCTATCAGTGGTAGCACCAAGACATTAGACTGAGAAAATTCTTACAGCGGAGTCCCAAGGTGTCGCCACTCCTCATTACCGCCCTCATCATCGGCGGGATCGCCCTCCTAATCGCCATTGGCTATATCAACCACGTGGTGGAAAACAGCAAGCTGGAGAAAGCGCGCCTGAAAGCCGAACTCAACGACCGGGTCCGGCGCTGCGCGCAGATTTCCGAGAGCCTTCCCGGCCAGTTCGTCAGCCCGTCTCTGAAGCTGTTGATGAGCCAGATCGAGCTCAGCCTCAGCGAGCAGCAACTGGCGCTGGAGAAGAAAGCCGATGCCGGGCTCAAGGCTCGCATAGAAGAGTTGCGCGCGCTGGTCGCCAAGGGCGAGTCGATCCCGGTGCGCAATCCGCCCCAGGCGATCCTGACCGAGGACAAGGCCAAGGAAGTCCGCTTCCTCTTCGAAGCCCTGCATGCCCAGCTCACCCGTTTCACCCAGGACGGCCACCTGCCGCGCAGCGAGGCGCAGATCTGGGTCAAGGAGATTCGCCACCTCCTGGTGCGCCTGCATATCGAGTTCTTCGGCAATCTCGGCCAGCAGGCCCTGCAGCAGAACGAACCGCGCCAGGCGCGCCTGGCCTTCGAGCGCGGCGCCCAGTACCTGCGCAAGCAGCCCGAGCTGGCGCGCTACCAGGCGGAGCTGCAGCAGATGGAAGCGCAGCTGGCCCGCGCCAACGCGATGGTGCTGAACAACAGCCAGCCGGCGAGCGAGGAGCCCAGCGAACTCAACGAGGGATTGAAGGCCCTCGATGCAGACGACCTGTGGAAGAAGAAGAACGTCTACGACTGATTCCGGCCTGCCCACGGCAGCCGTGCTATAACCCAGGTTCATATCGACCGAGGAAATCGTTATGAGCCTGACACTCTACGGAGCCCCGCTGTCTCCGTTCGTCCGCAAGGTCCGCCTGCTCCTGGCCGAAAAGGGCCTCGACTACCAGTTGGAAGCGATCGCCCCGTTCGGCCAGCCGGCCTGGTACCGCGAGATCAGTCCGCTGGGCCGCATCCCGGCGTTACGCGACGGCGACCTGGCCCTCGCCGACTCCAGCGTGATCTGCCAGTACCTGGAAGAACGCTATCCCGAACCGCCGAATCTCCAGGGCGACGCCCCCGCCGGCCGCGCAGCGGTGCGCTGGCTGGAAAAATACGCCGACTACGAGATCGCTCCCCTGGCCACGCTGACGATCTTCCGCAACCGGATACTCAAGCCGGCGATGGGCCAGGCCTGCGAGGAGAACGACGTGCGTCGCGCGCTGGAGGAAAAGCTGCCAGCGCACTTCGATTACCTGGAAAACCATCTCGACGGCCGGGCCTTCTTCGTCGGCGAGCGACTGACCCTCGCCGACCTGGCGATCGCCAGCCAGTTGGTCAACCTGCGTCACGCCGGCGAAAACCTGGACGAGCAACGCTGGCCGGCCCTCGCCGCGCATTTCGCGCGGATGCTCGAACGCCCGGCGATGCAAGCGCTGCTGCCGGGGGAACGACGGACCCTCGACAAGCTCGCAGCGAAAGCCTGAACGCGTCGCTCAGCAGTCCGTCAGGCGCAGGAATATCTCCACCAGGCCTTCGATCCCGGCCTGGTCCTCGGCGCTGAAGCGTCCCACGCTCGGGCTGTCCAGATCGAGCACAGCGACCAGGCGGCCGTCCTTGAGCAGGGGCACCACCAGTTCGCTGCTGGAAGCGCTGTCGCAGGCGATGTGGCCGGGAAACGCGTGGACGTCGTCGACCCGCTGGGTCAGCCGGGTACGCGCCGCGGCGCCGCAGACGCCCTTGGAGAAGGGAATGCGGACGCAGGCGACCTTGCCCTGGAACGGTCCCAGGACCAGTTCCTCGTTGCGGTTCAGATAGAAGCCGGCCCAGTTCAGGTCGCCCAGCTCATGGAAGAGAAAGGCGGAGAACTGCGCGGCGTTGGCGATGAAATCACGCTCGTCGGCGAATAGCGCCTCGGCCTGCGCCGCCAGCAGGGCGTAGCCGGCCAGCCCGGCGCCAGATTGCTGCAGATCGATCATACCTGGCGCTCCAGCAGTTGCTTGCCCACCCAGTAGCGGGAGAACTGATAGGCGCAACGGCCGTTGCGGTTGCCGCGGCCAAGCGCCCAGCGGATCGCTTCCTTCTCCAGCTCCTCGCTCCAGCTCCAGGCCAGCCCGGCCTTCTCCGCGAGCACGTCCACCCAGTGGCGAACCACGCTGAGGAAATGCTCCTGGGTGAAGGGATAGAACGACAGCCACAGGCCGAAACGGTCGGACAAGGCGATCTTGTCCTCCACCGCTTCGTTGGGATGCAGCTCGCCGTCCACCATCTTCCAGTTCTCGTTGTCGCTCTGCTTCTCCGAAACCAGGTGCCGGCGGTTGGAGGTGGCGTAGAGCAGCACATTGTCCGGCGCCTGCTCCAGCGAGCCGTCGAGCACGCTCTTGAGTACCCGGTAGTCGCCTTCCCCGGCATCGAACGAGAGGTCGTCGCAGAACAGCACGAAGCGCTGCGGCAGGCCTTGCAGTTGCTCGACCACGCGCGGCAGGTCGGCCAGGTGGTCGCGCTCGATCTCGATCAGGCGCAGCCCGGCGCCGGCCAGCTCGGCCAGCAGCGCACGAACCAGAGAGGACTTGCCGGTCCCGCGGGCCCCCCAGAGCAACGCGTGGTTGGCCGGCTGGCCGGCGACGAACTGGCGGGTGTTGCGTTCCAGTTGCTCGCGCTGCCGCTCTACGCCCAGCAGGTCGGCCAGGCGCAGGTCGAGGCTGACCTCCAGCGGCTGCAGGTAGCCACTGCGGCCGTCGCGGTGCCAGCGCGCCGCCAGGCTGCGCTCCCAGTCGACGGCTTCGCGTACGGCCGGCAGCAGCGGCTCCAGGCGCGCGAGCACGCTTTCGGCGCGGGCAAGAAAATCGCTCAATCGGGAATCCACTCTGTTCTCCTCGGATCGGACTGACGTCACGGATCGATCATCGGTTGCGCCCAGGAACCCCGACAGACGGTCGGGATGGGCTATGCTAGGCGGCAGAACCTCGCCAAGGCTGATCCCCGCCCCCATGGATATAGCGCTGACCCATCGCCTGTCGTTCAAACAGGCCAGCCTCACCGTGCTGGTGGCCTTTATCCTGGGAACCCTGCTCAGCCTGATTCAGGTTGGCGTCGATTATGCCAGCCAGGACGCATCCATCAATCGCGAAGTGCGCGCGCTGCTGGACGTCAGCCACAACCCCGCCGCGCGAATCGCCTACAACATCGATGCGGAGCTGGCCCAGGAGCTGGTCCTCGGCCTGCTGCGTTCGCCCGCCGTGGTCCGCGCGGAAATCATCGACACCTCCGGCCTGCCGCTGGCCAGCGCCTCGCGCGAACCCGCCGAAAGCCGCCTGCGGCCGCTCAGCGACTTCCTCTTCGGCCACAAGCGGGTCTACGAGGACCCGTTGCATGTCGACCATGCGCCGGGCGAGGCCCTCGGCGTACTGCAGCTGGAAATCGACACCTTCGTGTTCGGCAACGACTTCCTCCGTCGCGCCGGCATCACCCTGCTCTCCGGCTTCGTGCGCAGCCTGCTGCTGTCGCTGATCCTGCTGGTGCTCTTCTACACCCTGCTGACCAAGCCCCTGGTCAGCCTGATCCAGGCCCTCAGCGGACACGATCCACGCTCGCCGGCACGCATGCGCCTGCCCTGCCCCAAGGGCCACGAACGCGACGAGATCGGCGTGCTGGTGGAAGTCATCAACCGCCAGCTCGGGCGCATCTCGGTAGAGATCGAACAGCGCCGGGAGGCGGAGAACCGCCTGACCCAGTACCTGGAGGAGCTGGAAAGCATCGTCGCCGCCCGTACCGCCGAGCTGAAGGCCGCCAACGCGCGCCTGACGCTGTCCAACCAGGAACTCGAAGAAGCCCGCCAGACCGCTCTCGACATGGCCCAGGCCCGCGCCAGCTTCCTGGCCAACATGAGCCACGAGATCCGCACCCCGCTGAACGGCCTGCTCGGCATGCTCTCGCTGAGCCTCGACGGCCCGCTCACCCCGGAACAGCGCCAACAGCTGTCGATCGCCCACGACTCCGGCAAGGTACTGGTGGAATTGCTCAACGACGTGCTCGACCTCTCCAAGTTCGAGGCCGGGCAACTGGTCCTGGAACAGATCCCGTTCGACCTGGGCGTCCTGGTGGAAGACACCGCCAGCCTCCTCTCGCAGAACGCCGCGGCCGGCGTGGAGTTGACCTGCCTGGTCGACCCCACCCTGCCCGCCCAGGTTTCCGGCGACCCGACGCGGATTCGCCAGGTCGTCAGCAACCTGCTGTCCAACGCGCTGAAGTTCACCCGCCTGGGGCGGGTCGACGTTCGCGTGGAAGCCACCGCCGAGGGTGTGCGCATCAGTGTGCGCGACACCGGCATCGGCATCGCCCAGGAGGCGCTGGATCGCATCTTCCAACCGTTCACCCAGGCCGACGCGGGTATCACCCGCCAATACGGCGGCACCGGCCTCGGCCTGGCCCTCACGCGCAAGCTGTGCGAGGCCATGCAGGGCGAACTGACGGTGGAGTCGACGGTCGGCCTGGGCAGCCTGTTCAGCGTCGGCCTGCCGCTGGCGCCGGTCAGCCCTCCGCTACAGGCGCTGCCGCTGCGCGGCCGGGTGATCGCGCAATGCTCGGCCAACAGCGGGCTGGCGCAGCTGCTGCAAACCTGGCTGCCGCGCTGGAGCCTGGAGTACAAGCGTCTGGAGACCGACGACAGCCTGCTCGGCCACTCGCTCGACGTACTGATATCGGATTGCCCGGACTGCCTGATGGGACTGCGTCCGAGCATCGGTACGCCGATCCTGCTGGTCACCGCCTACGGCAGTTTCCTCGAACCGGAGCTGGCCCGCCGCCTGTCGCCGTTGCGCCAACTGGCCAGGCCGCTGAGTCGCAACCAGTTGTACCAGGCCCTGAAACACGTGCTCGAACACACCGCCATAGCCCCGTCGAGCGCCTCGGACACCGCGGGAGAACAGCGCAACACCCGGGTCCTGCTGGTAGAGGACAACCCGGTCAACCAGTTGGTCGCCAAGGGCCTGCTGCACAAGCTCGGCTGCCAGGTATGGATCGCCGAACACGGGCTGAATGCCCTGAAGATGCTGGAGGAGCATCCCATCGACCTGGTCCTGATGGACTGCAACATGCCGGTGATGGACGGCTACGAAGCGACCCGGCAGATCCGCGACAGCGGACGCTGGGGCGGCCTGCCGATCATCGCGCTGACCGCCAACGCCCTGCCGGACGAGCGCGAACGTTGTCGTGCCGCCGGCATGGACGACTACCTGGCCAAGCCCTTCCACCGCGACGAACTGAAGGCCATCCTCGACCGCTGGTGCCCGCTCACCGCGGGCGACTAGCCGGTCTCGCGACGACGGCTAGCCTCCCACCACCAGGCGAAAACGCGACAGCAACCCGCCCAGGCGCTGGTGCAGGTCGAACATCTCGTTGAGGTCGAAACCAGTGCTGCAGATCAGTTGCTGGCGCAGCGGAATGACCCGTTCGCGCAAGGTGATCCCTGGCACCGTCAGCGCCAGGTGCACCTCCCGCTCATCGTGGCTGGCGCGACGGCGATCCACCAGGCCGAGCTGTTCGAGGCGCTTGAGCAACGGCGTCAGGGTTCCCGAGTCGAGCAGCAGGCGGTCGCCCAGGGCCTTCACCGTCGGCTGCTCCGGCGGGCTCGCATGCCACTCCCAGAGCACCAGCATGACCAGGTACTGCGGATAGGTCAGGCCGATCTGTTCGAGCAGCGGCCGATAGCCGCGGATCACTGCGCGCGAGGCGGCGTACAGCTTGAAACACAGCTGGTTGTCGAGCAGCAGCGATTCTTCGACGCCATCCGGTCTGGCGACTTTTCCCCGGGTGCTCATTCAAGCAGCGCCTCGATCGCCGAACTCAGCTCCTCCGGCTTGGTGGTCGGCGCGTAGCGCTTCACCACCTGGCCATCGCGGCCGATCAGGAACTTGGTGAAGTTCCACTTGATGCCCTGGCTACCGAGCAGGCCCGGTGCGCGCTTCTTCAGGCTGACGAACAACGGGTGGGCGTCGGCGCCGTTGACCTCGATCTTCCTGAACAGCGGGAAGCTCACCCCGTAGTTCAGCTCGCAGAACTGCGAAATCTCGCCCTCGTCGCCCGGTTCCTGCTTGCCGAACTGATTGCAGGGGAAGCCGAGCACCACCAGTCCGCGCTCACGGTATTTTTCCCACAAGGCCTCCAGCCCCTGGTACTGCGGGGTGAAGCCACACTTGCTGGCGGTGTTCACCACCAGCAACGCCTTGCCGCCGAAATCGGCCAGGGTCTTCTGTTCGCCCTTGATGGTGGTGCAGGGAATGCTCAGCAGCGAATCGCTCATGGCTTGTCTTCCTTGTTGAGGGTGGGTCTCGAAACAAAGTAGCTCGCAATTCAATTGCACACAACTTGATTGAATGAAAAACGACCCGAACCAAAGACGGGTCGTCGCTCTCTAGCTCTCCCGCGGCACCAGCTTCAGCGAGGCCGAGTTGATGCAGTAACGCAACCCGGTGGGCCGGGGGCCATCCGGGAAGACGTGCCCCAGGTGGGCATCGCAGCGGCCGCAGCGGACTTCGATGCGGTGCATGCCATGGCTGAAGTCGTCCAGTTCGCGGACCGCCTCGGCGTCCACCGGCTGGAAATAGCTCGGCCAACCGCTGCCGGAGTCGTACTTGGCGTCGGAGTCGAACAACGCCGTGCCGCAGCAGGTGCAATGATAGATCCCGGGGGTCTTGGTGGCGTGGTATTCGCCACTGAAGGCGCGTTCGGTACCGCCCAGGCGACAGATGTGGAACTGCTCTTCGGTCAACTCCTCGCGCCAGGAGTCCAGGGGTTTGTCGATCTTGCTCATCGGCTCTACCTCGCGATCTGAAAAATGCCCGGCGCTCCCTTTTCCGGGGGACGGGCCGCACGTATCATGCGTGCTCCTTATAGACGCCAGTCTGTCATCCGCGTTACAGCCTGCCAAGCCGCGATCCAGCGGGCTTTTCGCAGCCTGTTCCACGGTGTTCGCTCACTTCGGGACTCGACACATCATGCAGGTCAGCAAATCGAACAAGCTCGCCAACGTCTGCTATGACATTCGCGGGCCGGTGCTCAAGCACGCCAAACGCCTAGAGGAAGAGGGTCACCGCATCCTCAAGCTGAATATCGGCAACCCGGCGCCGTTCGGTTTCGAAGCTCCCGAGGAAATCCTCCAGGACGTCATCCGCAACCTGCCGACCGCCCAGGGCTACAGCGACTCCAAGGGCCTGTTCAGCGCGCGCAAGGCAGTGATGCAGTATTACCAGCAGAAGCAGGTGGAAGGCGTCGGCATCGAGGACATCTACCTCGGCAACGGCGTGTCGGAACTGATCGTGATGTCCATGCAGGCGCTGCTGAACAACGGCGACGAGGTGCTGATCCCCGCTCCCGACTACCCGCTGTGGACCGCCGCGGTCAGCCTCGCCGGCGGCAAGCCGGTGCACTACCTGTGCGACGAGCAGGCCAACTGGTGGCCGGACCTGGAAGACATCAAGGCTAAAATCACGCCGAACACCAGGGCGATGGTGATCATCAACCCGAACAACCCCACCGGCGCGGTGTATTCCAGGGAAGTGCTGGAAGGCATGGTCGAGCTGGCCCGCCAGCACAACCTGGTGCTGTTCTCCGACGAGATCTACGACAAGATCCTCTACGACGGCGCCGTCCACGTCTCCACCGCCTCGCTGGCGCCGGACGTGCTCTGCCTGACCTTCAACGGCCTGTCCAAATCCTACCGGGTGGCCGGCTTCCGCTCCGGCTGGGTGGCGATCTCCGGGCCCAAGCAGCGGGCACAGAGCTATATCGAAGGTCTCGACATCCTCGCCAACATGCGCCTGTGCGCCAACGTCCCGGCGCAGCACGCGATCCAGACCGCCCTGGGCGGCTACCAGAGCATCAACGATCTGGTCCTGCCGCCGGGACGCCTGCTGGAGCAGCGCAACCGCGCCTGGGAACTGCTCAACGACATCCCCGGGGTCAGCTGCGTGAAGCCGATGGGCGCGCTGTACGCCTTCCCGCGGATCGACCCGAAGGTCTGCCCGATCCACAACGACGAGAAGTTCGTCCTCGACCTGCTGCTCTCGGAAAAACTGCTGATCGTCCAGGGCACCGCCTTCAACTGGCCGTGGCCCGACCACTTCCGGGTGGTCACCCTGCCCCGCGTCGACGACCTGGAGCAGGCGATCCTGCGCATCGGCAGCTTCCTCAAGGGCTACCAGCAGTAACCCCCCCGCTCCCGCGGCGCCACTGGCGCCGCCCTGCCCGGCGACCCATCCATGGACCTGCAGATCGACGACTTCCACAAGGACGCCGCTGGCGGCCTCCTGCTTCTCTACCAGGCGTTTCCGCGCAAGACCGCGCTCTACGTCGAAGACCTGATCGGCCGCGAGGCGCCGGACGAGTTCGGCCTGCCGAGCAAACGTCACCAAAGTTGTCTGGGCGCGCTGCTCTGGCTCGCCGAGGAAGGCTACCTGCGCTTCGCCAGCACCATTCATTACGAGGCTCTCGACCAGGCGGTGCTCAGCGAAAAGGCTTTCCTAAGACTTACCCGTATCGTCCCCCGGGCCGCGGCGGCGCTGGCCGAGGCGCCGGCCAGCGTGCGCCGCGAACAGGCCAGCCTGGCCAACCAGTTGCGCCAGGCGCTGGCGCAGGGCGACGGCGAACGCCTGGCCGGGCTAACCCGCCTGCTGTTCGAGGGCAACCTGGGCGCGCAAGGCGACACAGTTTGAAATAGTCCCTCGATTGAATCGCCATGGACCGCCCCTTATATAACCCCGCATGATTATCAGGAGCCCGTTCGCCCGCCCCGGCGGCCTGCGAACCGCGCTCCGTGCCTTCAGCCGTGAGGAGAAGCTTTACACCATGATGCGCATCCTGTTGTTCCTGGCCACCAACCTGGCAGTCCTGGTGATTGCCAGCATCACCCTGAAACTGCTCGGGGTGGACCGCTTCACCGGCCAGAATTACGGCAGCCTGCTGGTCTTCTGCGCCGTGTTCGGTTTCGCCGGTTCGCTGGTCTCGCTGTTCATCTCCAAGTGGATGGCGAAGATGAGCACCGGTACCGAAGTCATCAGCCAGCCGCGCACCCGTCACGAACAGTGGCTGCTGCAGACCGTCGAAGAGCTGTCCCGCGAGGCCGGCATCAAGATGCCGGAGGTCGGCATCTTCCCCGCCTACGAGGCCAACGCCTTCGCCACCGGCTGGAACAAGAACGACGCGCTGGTCGCGGTCAGCCAGGGCTTGCTCGAACGTTTCTCGCCCGATGAGGTGAAAGCCGTCCTCGCCCACGAGATCGGCCACGTCGCCAACGGCGACATGGTCACCCTGGCGTTGATCCAGGGCGTGGTGAACACCTTCGTGATGTTCTTCGCGCGAATCTTCGGCAACTTCGTCGACAAGGCGATCCTGAAGAACGAGGACGGCCCGGGCATCGGCTACTTCGTCGCGACCATCTTCGCCGAACTGGTGCTCGGCATCCTCGCCAGCATCATCGTCATGTGGTTCTCGCGCCGCCGCGAGTTCCGCGCCGACGCCGCCGGCGCCCACCTGGCCGGCACCGGCGCGATGATCGCCGCGCTGCAACGCCTGCGTTCGGAACAGGGCGTGCCAGTGCAGATGCCCGACACCCTGAACGCCTTCGGCATCAATGGCGGCCTCAAGCACGGCCTGGCCGGCCTGCTGATGAGCCACCCGCCGCTGGAAGATCGTATCGAAGCGCTGCGCGCCAGCGCACGCTGATCCGCTTTCACACTTGGGACAGGGCGACCATCGGTCGCCCTTTTTTTATGCCCGGGAAAGCCACCTATCCATGGTCGCTTTGACAGCCGCGGGCCAGCCCCGGAACATGCGGGTCCGTGATTTCGCCCGATGAGGTTCCCATGCAGATCCGCGCCGATTTCGACAGCGGCAACATCCAGGTCATCGATGCCAGCGATCCCCGCCGGATCCGCCTGGCGATCCGTCCCGACCTGGCCAGCCAGCATTTCCAGTGGTTCCACTTCAAGGTCGAGGGCATGGCTGCCGCCACCGAGCACCGCTTCACCCTGGTCAACGCCGGCCAGTCGGCCTACAGCCATGCCTGGAGCGGCTACCAGGCAGTCGCCTCGTACGATGGCGAACGCTGGTTCCGCGTACCGTCGCAATACGACGCCGACGGCCTGCATTTCCAGCTGGAACCGGAGGAAAGCGAAGTCCGCTTCGCCTACTTCGAGCCCTACAGCCGCGAACGGCATACCCGCCTGGTCGAACGTGCGCTCGGCATCGAGGGCGTCGAACAGCTCGCCGTCGGCACCAGCGTGCAAGGCCGCGACATCGAATTGCTGCGGGTCAGGCGCCATCCCGACAGCCACCTGAAGCTGTGGGTCATCGCCCAGCAGCATCCCGGCGAGCACATGGCCGAATGGTTCATGGAAGGCCTGATCGAGCGCCTGCAGCGGCCGGACGACACGGAAATGCAGCGCCTGCTGGAAAAGGCCGACCTGTACCTGGTGCCGAACATGAACCCGGACGGCGCGTTCCACGGCAACCTGCGCACCAACGCCGCCGGCCAGGATCTCAACCGGGCCTGGCTGGAGCCGAGCGCCGAGCGCAGCCCGGAAGTCTGGTTCGTCCAGCAGGAGATGAAGCGCCATGGCGTCGACCTGTTCCTCGACATCCACGGCGACGAGGAAATCCCCCACGTATTCGCCGCCGGCTGCGAGGGCAACCCGGGCTATACGCCCCGCCTGGAACGGCTCGAGCAACGCTTCCGCGAGGAACTGATGGCGCGCGGCGAATTCCAGATCCGCCATGGCTACCCACGCAGTGCGCCGGGCCAGGCCAACCTGGCGCTGGCCTGCAACTTCGTCGGGCAGACCTACGACTGCCTGGCGTTCACCATCGAGATGCCGTTCAAGGACCACGACGACAACCCGGAGCCCGGGACCGGCTGGTCCGGCGCCCGCTCCAAGCGGCTCGGCCAGGACGTCCTGAGCACCCTTGCGGTGCTGGTCGACGAACTCCGCTGAAAATGGACGGGGCGCCGCGCGGCGCCCCGTTTCAGCCTCTCTCCAGCAGGTAGACGGCCTCGTCCAGCCAGGACACCCCGCGCTCGAGGAATTTCCAGTTGACGCCGAGCACGTCGCCGCGCTCCAGTTCCTCGATCCGCCAACCGCCAGCGTAGTAGCCACGCACCTCCTCGTCGGGCACGGCGAACGGCGGACCGGCCATCTCCGCCTGCGGGTAGTCGATGGTGACCAGCAAGCCGAGGCTGCGCGTCGGCAGGACCGACTGGAGATGCCCGGCATAGCGCTCGCGCATCTCCGGCGGCAGGGCGATCAGCGCGGCGCGGTCGTAGAACGCCCTGCACTGCGCCAGGTGCTCTGCCTGCAAGGCGAAGAAATCACCCTGCAGCAGGGTGATGCCGGCGACCCGGTAGCGGCGGAAACCACCCAGTTGATCGATCTCGGGGCGCAGGTCGTGCTCCTCGAAGAAGTCGCTCACGGCCTTTTCCGAAAGCTCCACCCCCAGCACCTCCAGCCCCTGGGCGGCCAGCCAGGCCAGGTCCAGGGTCTTGCCGCACAACGGCACCAGGATCTGTTCGCCCGCTTGCAGTCGCAGCCGCGACAGGTGGCGCATCAGGTAGGGATTGATCTCGTCCAGGTGGAAGCCGATCTGGTTGTTCGCCCAGCGGGCGTGCCAAAAATCCGCCTGCATCCTGCCCTCCGCATTCGTGGAAAAACCCGCAAGGTGGCGACAATCGGCCGGCAGGTCAACTCCCCTGCGCATCTTCCTCACGCACTTCCACCAGCACCGGACACGGCGCCTCGCGGATCACCCGGTCGCCGACCGAAGGATCGAGCAGGCGCTCCAGCCGTCCCAAGTGCCGATGGCCGATGACGATCAGCTCACAGCCCAGGCGCCGCGCCTCGCCCAGGATCACCTGCACCGGGTCGCCGGCGCGTAGCTCGGCCTGTACCTCCAGCTCGCACCCGGCTAGCAGCGCACGGGCCTCATCGAGCACCTGCCGGGCCTCTTCGCACTCGTGCGCGGCGGGCGGATAGTCGAGCAGCGTCGGCCGGCCCGGCAACGCATAGCCGGCGTCCACCGCGCACAGCAGGTGGACCCTCGCGCCCGGCGCGGCGGCCTGCCGCGCCAGCTCGGCAATGCGACGGGTCTGCGGGCCGCCGTCGATGGCGACCAGGAGTGTATGGAACATCGGCAAATCCTCGGACAGGGCGTACACCGGCATTCTTCGGTAGCCACCGGCGCGCGTAAAGGCATCGCGGACGCAATCCAGCAATGCAGCGAACGCACGTCTGGGAGAACGAAAGACTGCACCTTGCGCACTCAAGGGTGCTTATACTTCCACTCCATGCATCTTCCCGATATGAATCTCCTGGTCGCCCTCAACGTTCTTCTCGAAGAGGGCAGCGTGGTCGGAGCCGCGCGCCGCATGCACCTCAGCCCACCGGCGATGAGCCGTACCCTGTCGCGGATCCGCGAGGCGGTAGGCGACCCGATCATGGTCCGCGCCGGCCGCAAGCTGGTGCCCACGCCCCGCGCCCTGGAACTGCAGGAGCAGGTCCGGCAGCTGGTGGACCAGGCCCGCGACCTGTTCAACACCCGCGAGACCATCCAACTGGACAAGCTGGAGCGCTGCTTCACCCTGCGTTCCAACAACACCCTGGTCGGCGGTCTGGCCACCCGCATACTGGAAATCTTCAGCAAGGAAGCGCCACGCTGTACCCTGCGCTTCGCCCCGGAATCGGACATAGACGACGAAGCCCTGCGGCAGAACCGCATCGACCTCTACATCGGCGCCTCGTCCTGGATGGAGCCCGAGGTCAAGACCCAGCAACTGCTCACCACCCGCTTCGTCGGCCTGGCCCGCCAGGGGCATCCGATCTTCGACGGCGACATCACCCCGCAGCGCTTCGCCGCCTTCCCCCACATCAGCGTCTCGCGCCGCGGACTCCACCACGGCCCGCTGGACCAAGCCCTGGGAGAGCTGGGGGTGACCCGCCAGGTCAAGCTGGTCTGCGCAACCTTCCACTCGGCGATCTTCGCCCTGCCCGGTTCCGACCTGCTGTTGCCGATCGCCGAGCACTCCCTGTGGCGGGCCAACCGACTGGGCCTGGGCCTGCGCCAGTTCGACATCCCGGTGCCATTGAAGACCGTGATGGTGGTCCAGGCCTGGCATCCACGCTTCGACAACGATCCCGCGCACCGCTGGTTCCGGCAAACGGTCAAGCGGCTTTGCGAGGAAGTGCAGAACGATCCCCATCCGCTGCTGGGCTCCAACTGATATAGATGCGTGGAATGCACTGATTCATTTCGATCATTTCAATTTTCACACTACCGGGACGCTCCTAGACTGCGGCGGAAATCAGAAGAGTTTCCGCCCATGTCTTGCTTCCCCACCCTCGCCGTAGCGAGGTCGCGATGACTTCGCTCGCCACCCCGCTCGGCCAGCCGACGCCAACCGCAGCCCCCGCCGCCCCCGCCGCCCAGCCTTTCGGCGCGCGCATCGTGGTCGGCCTGCTCGGCGTGCTGCTCGCCTCGCTCACCGCCGGTCTCAATGGTCATGTCACCGAGATCGCCATGACCGATGTGCGCGGCGCACTCGCCATCGGCCATGACGAAGGCACCTGGCTGACCGTGCTCTACGAAGCCACCCAGGTCGCCGCCATGGCATTCGCGCCCTGGTGTTCGGTGACCTTTTCCCTGCGCCGCTTCACGCTCTTCGCCATCGGCGGCTTCGCCCTGCTGGCCCTGCTCTGTCCGTTCGCGCCGAACCTCGAGAGCCTGCTGGTCCTGCGCACCCTGCAAGGGTTGATGGCCGGCTGCCTGCCGCCGATGCTGATGACCGTGGCGCTACGCTTCCTGCCGCCGGGGATAAAGCTCTACGGCCTGGGCGCCTATGCCCTCACCGCGACCTTCGGGCCCAACCTGGGCCTGCCGCTGGCGGCGTTCTGGTTCGAATACGTCGGCTGGCAGTGGGTGTTCTGGCAGGTCATTCCGCTGTGCCTGGTGGCGATGGCCGCGGTGTCCCATGGTCTGCCCCAGGACCCGGTGCGCCTGGAACGCTTCCGCCAGTTCGACGGCATCGGCCTGCTCACCGGTTTCCCGGCGATCTGCGCCCTGGTGATCGGTCTGCTGCAAGGCGAACGCCTGGACTGGTTCGAGTCGCCGCTGATCTGCCTGCTGCTGGGCAGCGGCAGCCTCCTGCTGGGGCTGTTCCTGGTCAACGAATGGAGCCACCCGCTGCCGTTCTTCCGCCTGCAGTTGCTGAAGCGGCGCAACCTGACCTTCGCCCTGATCACCCTGGCCGGCGTGCTGGTGGTGCTCGGCGCGAGCATGGGCGTGCCGACCGAATTCCTCGCCGAAATCCGCGGCTACCGCCCCCTGCAGAGCGTACCCATGGTGTTGCTGGTGGCTCTTCCGCAGCTCGTCGCGCTGCCGCTGGTGGCGGCCCTCTGCAACATCCCGCGGGTCGACTGCCGCTGGGTGCTGGCCTGCGGCCTGTGCCTGTGCGCCGGTGCCTGCCTGAGCTTCAGCCAACTGACGGCGGACTGGGTGCGCGAGGACTTCTACCTGCCGATGCTGTTACTGGTGGTCGGCCAGCCGATGGCGGTGATTCCGCTGCTGATGCTCTCCACCAGCGTCATCGCGCCCATCGAGGGACCCTTCGCCTCGGCCTGGTTCAACACCGTCCGTGGCTTCTCCGGGGTAGTCGCCACCGCGGTGATCGGCGCCCTCGGCACCGCCCGCGAGCACTACCACTCCAACCGCCTGGTGGATCACCTGGGCAATGCGTCCCAGGCCGTCGAACTGCGCCTGCAACAGATCGCCGGCCTGCAACCGGACGCCGACTCCGGCGCGCACTGGCAGCACCTGGCCGAACAGGCCCGCCAACAGGCCCAGGTGCTGGGCAACGCCGATGTGCTGCTGGCGATGGCCGGCCTGGCCTGCGCCCTGCTGATCCTGATTCCGATCCTGCCGCAACGGGCCTACCCGCCCCGCCCGGTCGCTCCCACACACTGAAAGGTCGCTGTATGTCGTTCATCACTTCGCGCAAGGGCAGCCTGCTGCTCGCCGCCCTGCTGGTCCTGGTCCTGCTGGTCTACCTGCTGTTCCACCTGCTCGCCCCACGGGTCGTGCAGAGCACCGACGACGCCTATGTGCACGCCGATTTCACCCTGGTCGCGCCGAAAGTCGCCGGCTTCGTCCAGGACGTCCTGGTCGAGGACAACCAGCCGGTCAAGGCCGGCCAGTTGCTCGCCCGCCTCGACGACCGCGACTTCCGCACCGCCCTGGCCGCCGCCGAGGCCGACGTGCTCGGTGCCGAGGCCAACCTGGCCAATGCCGAGGCCAACCTGCAACGCCAGCAGGCAATGATCGAACAGGCGCGGGCCAAGGTCCGCGCCGAGCAGGCCGAGCTGGTCTTCGCCCGTCACGAGCAAAGCCGCTACCAGACCCTCGCCAGCAAGGGCGCCGGCAGCCTGCAGAACGCCCAGCAGGCGCAATCGCGGATCGATACCGCCAGCGCCCGGCTGGCCGAGGGCCAGGCCGCGGTGGATGCCACGCGCAAGCAGGTGAGCGTCCTCGAAGCCCGCGTCGGCCAGGCCCGTGGCGACCTGCAACGCATGCAGGCGCGACGCGACCAGGCCCGCCTGGACCTCTCCTACTGCGAACTCCGCGCGCCCTTCGACGGCCAGGTCGGCCGCCGCCAACTGCGCGTCGGCGCCTATGTCACGCCGGGCAGCGCGCTGCTGGCGGTGGTGCCCCTGCAGCAGGCCTACGTGGTCGGCAATTTCCAGGAAACCCAACTGACCCACGTCTCTCCCGGACAGGCCGTGGAGATCCGCGTCGATACCTTCCCCGGCGAGGTTCTGCGCGGCCACGTCGACAGCATCGCCCCGGCCACCGGCCTGAGCTTCGCGCCGATCGCCCCGGACAACGCCACCGGCAACTTCACCAAGGTGGTCCAGCGGATCCCGGTGAAGATCGTTCTCGAGCCGCGCCAGGCCATGGCGGGCAAGTTGCGCGTAGGCATGTCGGTGGAAGCGCGGATCGACACCGCGACCGGCACCCACTCCGCCGAGGTCGCCCAGCAATGAAAGGCACTCCGCTCCTGCTTATTGCCAGCCTTACGCTCGGCGCCTGCAGCCTCGGCCCCGACTTCACCCGCCCGGACCGCCCTGCGCCCGGCGACTGGTCGCTCCAGGCCGCCGCCGGCAACCCCAGCCACCTCGCCGCCGCGCCACTCGCGGCACAATGGTGGACGCTGTTCGACGACGCGCAATTGAACGCCCTGCTGCAACGGGTCCAGCGTGCCAACCTCGACCTGCGCAGCGCCGCGGCGCGCCTGCAGCAGAGCCGCGCGATCCGTCGCAGCCTCGGCGGTGACGCCCTGCCCTCGGTGGACGCCAGCGGCAACTACCAGCGCCAGCGGACCACCAGCGCCGGCCTGTTCGATCCTTCCGGCAAGGCCGGCAAAGGCAACTACAACCACGCCCTGGCCGGCTTCGACGCCTCCTGGGAGCTGGACTTCTGGGGCCGCGTGCGACGCGAGCTGGAAGCCGCCGACGCGACGGTGGAAGCCAGCGAGAACGAACTGCGCGACGTGCAGGTCTCGGTGCTGGCGGAAGCCGCGCGCGACTATATCCAGTTGCGCGGCGAACAGAGCCGTGCGGCGATCATCCGCGACAACCTCGAGACCGCACGGCGCAGCCTGGAACTCACCCGCACGCGCCTGGCCAACGGCGTCGCCACCGACCTCGAGGTAGCCCAGGCGCTGGCCCAGGTGGCCAGCATGGAGGCACGCCTGCCCGAGGTGGAAAAGAACCAGGCGCACCTGGTCAACGCCCTTGGCTACCTGGTCGGAGCCAGCCCCGGCAGCCTGCTCGCCGAACTCGGCCCGGCGCGGGCGATTCCGCGTCCGCCGGGCAGCGTGCCGGTCGGCCTGCCGTCCGAACTGGCCCAGCGCCGCCCCGACATCCGTCGTGCCGAAGCGCGCCTGCACGCCGCTACCGCCAGCATCGGCGTGGCCAAGGCGGACTTCTATCCGCGCATCACGCTCAACGGCAACTTCGGTTTCGAATCCCTGCAACTGTCCAGCCTGGGCGACTGGGACCATCGCCAGTTCGCCATCGGCCCGGCGTTCAGCCTGCCGATCTTCGAAGGCGGACGCCTGCGCGGACGCCTGGAGCTACGCGAGGCACAGCAGCAGGAAGCCGCCATCGACTACCAGCGCACCGTGCTGCGTGCCTGGCAGGAAGTCGACGACGCGATGCACGACTACGCCGCCAACCAGCGCCGCCAGGAACGTCTCGGCGAAGCCGTGGCGCAGAACCGCCGCGCCCTGCAGAGCGCCCGCGAGCAATACCGCGCCGGCGCGGTGGACTTCCTCAGCGTGCTCGACAGCCAGCGGCAACTGCTGGACAACCAGGAACAGCAGGTCGCCAGCGACGAAGCGGTGTCTCTGACCCTGGTCAACCTCTACAAGGCGCTGGGCGGCGGCTGGAGCCCAACGTCCGACCCGGCGTCGGGCTGAGACGGCGCCGGGCGCGGACCGGCGAAGGAGTTGGAAATGGACCTGCTGCACGGTATCCGGACCTTCGTCCGCGTGGTGGAGCACGGCAGCTTCACCCAGGCCGCCCAGGCGCTGGGCACCTCTCCGGCGACCGTTTCGCGCCAGGTCGCCGGGCTCGAACAGGCGCTCTCGGCGCGCCTGCTGCAACGCAATACGCGCAGCGTCGTGGTGACGGAAAGCGGTCTGCGCTACTACGAGCATTGCAAGCAGATCCTGCGTACGGTCGCCGCCGCCGCGGCGGACGTCGAAGACAGCCAGTCCCACGCCAGTGGTCGCCTGCGCCTCCACGCGGTGACCGAACTGGGCCTCGAGCACCTGATGCCGCTACTGGTGGACTACCTGGACGGCCACCCGGACGTCTCCGTCGACCTCACGCTGGCCCAGGGCACCCCGGCCCTGCTCGAGGAAGGCCTGGACGTGCTGATCACCCTCGGCCGAACCTTGCCGGACTCGACCCTGGTCGCCCGCGATCTCGGCCAGGTGTTCAGCGTGGTCTGTGCCGCGCCGGAATACCTGGCACGGCATGGCGTGCCGCGCACGCCGGAGGACCTGCTGCGGCATCGCTGCCTGAACGTGGCCGCGCCGTCCTGCCCGCAGGGCTGGGCCTTCGTCGGCGAACGCGGCGAAACGCTGCTCGATCTCGATGAGGCGCTCAAGGTCAACCTCCCCGAGGCCGCCTGCGCCGCCGCCGCGGCCGGGCTCGGCGTCTGCCTGCTGCCCGGCTTCGTCGCCGCCCGCGCGCTGCAGGAAGGCAGCCTGTTGCGGCTACTGCCGGGCCATCGACTGCATGTCCGCGAGGTGTTCGTGCTGTACTCCTCGCGGCGCTACCTGGACGCCAAGATCCGCACCTGGGTGGACTTCCTCAGGGAACGCCTGCCCCTGGCGTTCGAGCGTGACCGGGCGATCCTCGACGATCGGCGCTACTGGGCGGAAAGCCCAACCGGCGTAGCGCGCGAGACCGCGACCTAACGTCTGGATCGATAGGTATCCTCAAAAACATATACTGGTTTTCGATTGATCGAGGGAGGAACATGGCTCATCCGAGTCATGAGGTGAATCATGCTACCGACTCTCTATATTTCCCACGGCTCACCGATGCTCGCCCTCGAACCGGGCGCCAGCGGCGTACAACTGCGCCGCCTGGCTACAGAGCTGCCGCGGCCGAAGGCGATCCTGGTGGTTTCCGCGCACTGGGAAAGCGACGACCTGCGAGTAACCGGCGCCGCGGCGCCGGATATCTGGCACGACTTCTACGGCTTTCCGCCGCCCCTCTACGCCGTGCGCTACCCGGCCAAGGGCGCGCCGGCGCTGGCGCAGCGGACGATCGAACTGCTCCAGGCCGCCGGCCTGCCGGCCCAGGCTGACCCCCAGCGACCATTCGACCACGGCACCTGGGTGCCGCTGAGCCTGATGTACCCGCAGGCGGACATCCCGGTGCTCCAGCTGTCCCTGCCGAGCCGCCTCGGTCCGGCCCTGCAGAGCCGCGTCGGCCAGGCCCTGCGCCAACTGCGCGGGGAAGGCGTGCTGCTGATCGGTTCCGGCAGCATCACCCACAACCTGGGCGAACTGGACTGGCACGCCGGACCGGAAGCCATCGCGCCCTGGGCGCGGGAGTTCCGTGACTGGATGGTGGAAAAGCTCCAGGCCGACGACGAGGCCGCGCTTCACGACTACCGCCGGCAGGCGCCCTGGGCGGCGCGCAACCACCCCAGCGACGAGCACCTGCTGCCGCTGTTCTTCGCCCGCGGCGCGGGCGGCGGCGGGATGCGCGTCGAGCACAGCGGCTTTACCCTGGGCTCGTTGGGGATGGATATCTATCGCTTCGATTGACAGAGCTTCTCGTGGGACTGGCGGAGAGCATTGGCTTCCCGCCGCAAGCTGGGTGGACTCGGCTGGCAGCCAGGAAATCGCGAGCGATATAGTCCTGTAGCGCGGATAACGCCATAGGCGTTATCCGCGATGTCATGGATAGGCGGCAGATCAGGGCTTCGGTATGTGCAGGTCTGGCATGCACGACGTGGTGCCTGCCCTGGCAGCTGGGCAAGTCTTTTGTTTCCTTTAGACGCTTGCCAGAGGGACTCGCCCGGGGTGACGAAACGAGAAGCCGGGGCAGGCGCGAAAAACAGCCCGGCCAGCAAACATCAAGCCCATGAAAAAGCCCCGCCGAAGCGGGGCTTTTGTTCATCGCGCTGGACCTCAGTCCTCGCGATAGCGGCGCAGGCGCAGGGCCTTGCCGGCGACGCGGGTGTCCTTGAGCTTGGTCAGCAGGCGCTCGAGGTTGGCCTCGGGCAGTTCGATCAGGCTGAAGGTATCGCGAATCTGGATGCGACCGATGTCCTCGCGGGACAGGCCGCCCTCGTTGAGGATCGCGCCCAGCAGGTTCTTCGCTGCGACCCCGTCGCGCGCGCCGAGGGCGGTGCGGCAGCGGGCACGGCCTTCGCTCGGCGGCGCCATCGGACGACGCTCGCCGCTGCGCTCCGGACGCTCGCCGCGTTCGCCACGGTCGGCACGCTCGCGCGGTGCCGATGGGGTCAGCGGCTGTTCGCGGCGCACCGACTCCAGGTCCAGCGCCTTGCCGGCGGTCAGGCGCGCCAGCAGTGCGGCGGCCAGGGTCTCGGCATCGCAGCCGAGGCGACGGCACAGCTCGTCGCGCACCGCGCCGCGCTGCTCGACGGCGCTGTCGAGCAAGGGCGTCAGGCTCGCGGCCAGGCGCGCCAGGCGGGCCTCCAGTACGGTCTCGGCATCCGGCAGGCGGACTTCGCCGACCTTCTGCCCGGTGACCCGCTCGATCACCTGCAGCATGCGCCGCTCGCGCGGAGTCACCAGCAACAGCGCGCGCCCTTCCCGACCGGCACGGCCGGTACGGCCGATGCGGTGCACGTAGGACTCGGGGTCGTAGGGCATATCGATGTTCAGCACGTGGGTGATGCGCGGTACGTCCAGGCCCCGGGCAGCAACGTCGGTGGCGATGACGATGTCCAGCGAACCGTCCTTCAGCGACTCGATGACCCGCTCGCGCTGGGCCTGCGGCATGTCGCCGTTGAGCGCGGCGGCGCGGTAGCCCTGGCGCTCGAGCAATTCGGCGTAGTCGAGGGTGGCCTGCTTGGTGCGGACGAAGGCGATCAGCGCGTCGAACTGCTCGACTTCCAGCAGGCGCTGGATCGAACCGGCCTTCTGGTCGGCATGGACCATCAGGTGGACCTGCTCGATGCGCGCCACGGTCTGGGTCTTGGCGGCGATCTTGACGTGCTTGGGCTGCTTCAGGTGGCGCTCGGCGATGCCACGGATGGACGCCGGCAGGGTCGCCGAGAAGAGCACGGTCTGGCGCGATTCGGGAAGCGCCTCGAAGATCACTTCCAGGTCGTCCATGAAGCCGAGCTTGAGCATCTCGTCGGCTTCGTCGAGCACCAGGCGCTGGACGGTGGCCAGCAGCTTCTCGTCGCGGCGCAGGTGGTCGCACAGGCGGCCGGGGGTAGCGACGAGGATCTGTGCGCCCTGGCGCAGGGCCTTCAGCTGCGGCCCCATGGGCGCGCCGCCGTAGACGGCGACCACGCCGACGCCCGGCAATTGCTTGGAATAGGTTTCGCAGGCGGTGGCGACCTGCAGGGCCAGCTCGCGGGTCGGCACCAGCACCAGCATCTGCGGCTCGCGACGGCTCGGGTCGATGCGCGACAGCAGCGGCAGGGCGAACGCGGCGGTCTTGCCGGTACCGGTCTGCGCCTGGCCGATCATGTCGTGGCCTTCGAGGATCAGCGGAATCGATTGAGCCTGGATAGGCGAAGGCTCTTCGTAGCCTACGGCGACGATTGCCGCGAGCACATTGGGGTGAATACCGAGCGCGGCGAAGCCGACGGTTTCCTGAGTCATGGGTTTGCCTCGTATACATCCGCAAAGACCCATGACCCATGGCTGCTCATGCCCTGTACGGCCGAAACGGCCACCCAGGCAGCTGGGGCGGGGATTTGCGAGATTGCTTTTGAATTAGAAGATTACGTAAAGGAAATCCGCAGAGCGGATACACAGCCAGAGCACAGCGCTCCGAAAAATGCAGGTCCTGAACGGGGTCAGTTTTGACCGGCGCGCATCATACCGGAATTTTGACGTTTGTGTGCGTTTTTTCCGACATGCGTCATCGGAGAGACTGACAATGGACATCCCGATTCCAGACGTCTATACCGACGTTGCCCGCCCCCCGCCAGGAAACCGCCGCATGAACGACACCCTCCCAGGACGCATCAGCCGCGAACGGCGCGGCCACCTGCTGCTGCTCGGCCTCGACCGCGTGGCCAAGCGCAACGCCTTCGACCTGCCGATGCTCGACGATCTGGTCGCCGCGCTCGGTGAATACGAGGCCGACGACAAGTTGCGCTGTGCCCTGCTCTTCGCCCACGGCGAGCATTTCACCGCCGGGCTGGACCTGGCCAATGTCGGCGAGACCTTCCGCCAGGGCTGGAAACTCCCCGAAGGCGCCGTCGATCCCTGGGGCACCTTCGGCGGCCGGCGTCCAAGCAAGCCGCTGGTGGTGGCCGTGCAAGGCTACTGCTACACCATCGGCATCGAACTGATGCTGGCGGCCGACATCAACCTTTGCGCCAGCAACGCGCGCTTCGCCCAGCTCGAAGTGCAGCGCGGAATCCTCCCGTTCGGTGGCGCGACACTGCGCATGCACCAGGTCGCCGGCTGGGGCAACGCCATGCGCTGGCTGCTCACCGGCGACGAATTCGACGCCCACGAAGCCTATCGTCTCGGCCTGGTGCAGGAAGTCACCGCCCCGGAAGACCTCCTCGACCACGCCGTCGCTCTCGCCGAACGGGTCGCGGCCCAGGCGCCGCTCGGCGTGCGCGCCACCCTCGGCTCGGCGCGCCAGGCCCTGCTGGAAGGCGAAGCGGTCGCCGCCGCTGCGTTGCCGGAAGCCGCCAGGCGCCTGCTCGACAGCGAGGACGCCAAGGAAGGCCTGCGCGCGCTTCAGGAACGCCGCCCGGGACGCTTCGAAGGACGCTAGGCCGGGCCCTTGTCCGCGCGCCCTGGCTACTGGGCCGGGCGCAGGCTGTCGATATAGCCCTGCAACGAATAGCCGAGTTGCGGCTCCAGCGCCGCGGCACGCGTCCGCAGGGCTTCCTGGTCGAGTTCGAGGGCCAGGTTCGCCGGCACCAGCATCACCACGTTGCCCTCGGCCACCGGACACTCCCAGTAATGATGGTGATAGCGCCCGCGCAGCAGCGGCGCGCCCAGCGGCTTGCCATCGGTGCCGCTCCACTGGTTGATCACCAGCCAGCCATCCTCGGCGAGGCGCTCCTGGCAGGCGCCGAGGAAATTCCAGGCCAGGTGCGCGGCCGACGGGCCGGTATCGGTATAGAGGTCGAGGAAGATCAGGTCGGCCTCCGCGCATTCGCCCAGGCTCTCCAGTGCGTCGCCGATGCGCAATCGCAGGCGCGGGTCGTCGCGCAGCCCCAGATGCTCGCGGGCCAGGCGCGGAATCGCCGGGCGCAGCTCGATGGCCTCGGCCTCCTCCAGCGGCAGGTGGCTCAGGCAGGCCTGGGTCAGGCTGCCGGCGCCGAAACCGAGGAACAACGCGCGACGCGGTTGCGAATGGCAGAGCCCGCCGAGCAGCATGGCGCGGGTGTAGTCGTATTCCAGCCAGGCCGGATCGGGCATGAACACGCAGCTCTGCTCGACACCGTCGCCGAACTCGAGGAAGCGATAGTCGCCGGACTCGATGACCCGGATGACCCCGTATTCGTCGCGCTCCTCGACCAGCAGACGTTCTTCGCTCACCACTCACCTCCCCCCGCCGCTTCGCCGGCTATCGCCAGGCGCTCCGGCAAAAGCACCGCAGCATAGCAAAGCCGGCCCGACGATGGATTTCCGCTATTGCAACGATCGCTGGCGGCGCTGCGGCGAGCTGCTCTACCATGCCGCAATCCGCTTTCCCGAGCATTGCCAAGAGTCGTAGATGAGCCAGTCCTGGAGCCCCGAGAGCTGGAGGGCCAAGCCGATCCAGCAACAACCCGAGTACCCCGATGCCGCGCACCTGGCCAGGGTCGAGCAGACCCTCGCCGGATACCCGCCGCTGGTCTTCGCCGGCGAGGCTCGCGAGCTGCGCCGGCAGTTCGCCGAAGTCACCGCCGGACGCGCCTTCTTGCTCCAGGGCGGGGATTGCGCGGAAAGCTTCGCCGAATTTTCCGCGGCGAAGATCCGCGATACCTTCAAGGTACTGTTGCAGATGGCGGTGGTAATGACCTTCGCCGCCGGCTGCCCGGTAGTGAAGGTTGGGCGCATGGCCGGCCAGTTCGCCAAGCCGCGCTCCTCCGGCGACGAAACGCAGAACGGCGTGACCCTGCCCGCCTATCGCGGCGACATCGTCAACGGCATCGGCTTCGACGAGAAGAGCCGCGTGCCGGACCCGGAGCGCCTGTTGCAGGCCTACCACCAGTCCACCGCCAGCCTCAACCTGTTGCGCGCCTTCGCCCAGGGCGGCTTCGCCGACCTGCACCAGGTGCACCGCTGGAACCTCGATTTCATCGCCAACTCGGCGCTGGCCGAGCGCTACCAGCAACTCGCCGACCGCATCGACGAGACCCTCGCCTTCATGCGCGCCTGCGGCCTGGACAGCGCGCCGCAGCTCCGCGAAACCAGCTTCTTCACCGCCCACGAAGCGCTCCTGCTGAACTACGAGGAAGCCCTGACCCGCCGCGACAGCCTGACCGGCGAGTGGTACGACTGCTCGGCGCACATGCTCTGGATCGGCGACCGCACCCGCCAGCTCGACGGCGCTCATGTCGAGATGCTGCGCGGCGTGGGCAATCCGATCGGGGTCAAGGTCGGGCCGAGCATGGCCAGCGAGGAGCTGATCCGCCTGATCGATATTCTCAACCCGGACAACGATCCGGGCCGCCTCAACCTGATCGTACGGATGGGTGCCGACAAGGTCGGCGACCACCTGCCGCGCCTGATCCAGGCCATCCAGCGCGAGGGCCGCCAGGTGCTGTGGAGTTCCGATCCGATGCACGGCAATACCATCAAGGCCTCCAGCGGCTACAAGACCCGCGACTTCGCCCGCGTGCTCGCCGAAGTCCGCCAGTTCTTCGAGGTGCACCAGGCCGAAGGCAGCTACGCCGGCGGCATCCACATCGAGATGACCGGGCAGAACGTCACCGAATGCATCGGCGGTTCGCGACCGATCACCGAAGACGGCCTCAGCGACCGCTACCACACCCACTGCGACCCGCGGCTGAACGCCGACCAGTCGCTGGAGCTGGCCTTCCTGATCGCCGAGACCCTGAAGCAGGTACGCCGCTGAGCGCGCCGCGGCCGCTCCCGCCGCCCGGCGGGAGCGTTCGCTAGAGCAGCACCCCGCGCAAGCGCACCGCCAACTCCCCGCGCCCCTCGATCGCCACCGTCGCCAGGCCCAGCCAGGCGGCCATACTGCGCAGCTGCTCGGCCAGCTCGTGCAGGGCGGCATCGTCCATGCCGTTCGCCTCGGCATGCAGCGCATGCACCGCCAGGCGCTCCCGCGCCCGCTCGGCGCGGAGGTCGACGCGGCCGACCAGACGGCCGTTGTACAGGAATGGCAGCACGTAGTAGCCGTACACGCGTTTTTCCTTCGGCGTGTAGATCTCCAGGCGATAGCGGAAATCGAACAGGCGCTCGGCCCGCGCCCGCTCCCAGACCAACGAGTCGAAGGGCGAGAGCAAGGCACTGGCGCCCAGCCGCCTCGGCACCTGCGGTTCGCCGGAGCAGTAGGCCGGCTGGCTCCAGCCCTCGACCCGGACCGGCAGCAGCTCGCCAGCCTCCACCAGTTCGGCGAGGCGCGCGCGGCTCTGCGCCGGGCTCAGCCGATAGTAGTCGCGCAGGTCCTTTTCGGTGGCCACGCCCAGGGCGCTCGCCGCCATCCGCAACAGCTCGCGCTGGGCCTGTGCCTCCGAAAGCTCGGGACGCGCCAGCAATTCCGCGGGAAACACTCGCTCCGGCAGGTCATAGAGCCGCTCGAAGCCGCGCCGTCCGGCCACCGTCAGCTCGCCGGCGGCGAACAGCCATTCCAGCGCATGCTTTTCCGCGCTCCAGTCCCACCAGGGACCGGCCCGCTCCTGCCGCGTGCTCAGGCTGCCGGCACCCAGCGCGCCTTGCTCGCGCACCGCCTGCAACACCTGGCGGATCAGTGGCTGCTGTTCCCGGCCGAAACGTGCCAGTTGCTGGTAGATGCCCTGGCCGTCGGCGGCCTGGCGCATCCGCCAGCGCATCAGCGGGTAGTGTTCCAGCGGCAGCAGCGAGGCCTCGTGCCCCCAGTATTCGAACAACTGGCGGTGACGGCCGACACTCCAGGCTGCCTCGTCGAGCAGCGTCATGGAGTAGGGACCGAGGCGGGAAAACAGCGGCAGGTAGTGCGAGCGCACCAGCGCATTCACCGAATCGATCTGTAGCAGGCCGAGGCGCGCGAGCATTTCGCGCAGATGCCGCCGCTGCACGCTGCGGCGCGTCCGCCGGCCGTCGAAGCCCTGCGCGGCCAGGGCCAGGCGGCGGGCTTCGGCGAGGGAAAGCGAAAGACTCATGGAGCGCCCCAGTCGATGAAGGAGACTGCGAGTCTATCGTGCCCCCGCCGCCGCGCCAGCCCGGCGCGCCGCTGCGGTTCGCTCAATGCCGACGCAGCGGGTCGTCCCAGAAATGCCGCTCGCCCTCCTGGAAGATATCCGCCCGACTCAGGCCGAGGTCCTTCAGCGCTTCGTCGCTCATCCTCAGCAGTTCCCGGCGCTCGCGGGCCAACTGCAACCAGCGCCGCCAGCGACGCCACAACGACGGCGCAGCGGTCGAGGCGGGATGGGGCACAGCGTGGCAGTGATTGCCGAAATAATCCTGTTGACCTTTCATCGTCTTGCCCTCCGTTCGGGATAGGCACAGTCTCCCGCCAGGCATAGGATCAATCCAACGAATCATTCTTATGCAATACATCTTGGAGATTGATGAATGAGCTACCAGCCCGGCATCGATACGGAATTGCTCCGCACCTTCGTCGCCATCGCCGAGCACGGTGGTTTCACCCGCGCCGCGGAGGCGCTGAATCGCACCCAGTCGGCGGTCAGCATGCAGATGAAGCGGCTAGAGGAGGACGTCCTGCAGCGCTCGCTGTTCGAGCGCGACGGAAGGCAGACCCGCCTCACCGCCGAAGGCCAGGTGCTGCTCGGCTATGCCCGGCGGATCCTCAAGTTGCACGGCGAGGTGTTCAACACCCTGCGCCGCCCGCACATGGTCGGCTCGGTGCGCATCGGCACCCCGGACGACTACGTGATGCGTTTCCTCCCGGCGATCCTGTCGCGCTTCGCCGAAGCCTATCCGCTGGTGCAGGTCGAGGTGCATTGCGACACCTCGCTCAACCTGCTGGCGCGCAACGACCTCGACCTGTCCATCGTCACCCGCGAGCCGGGCACCGAGATCGGCCAGTTGCTGCGCCAGGAGCCTTTCGTCTGGATGGCCGCCGAGGGCTTCTGCCCCCACGACCAGCGGCCGATCCCGCTGGCCATGTTCAACACCACCTGCTTTTGCCGGGCCTGGGCCTGCAACGCCCTGGAGGCGGCGGAACTGGACTACCGCATCGCCTACAGCAGCCCCAGCCTGTCGGCGCTGTTCGCGGTGGTCAGCGCCGGCCTCGCCGTGACCGTGCAACTGCGCAGCCTGCTCACCGGTAACCTGCGCATCCTCGACGAGAGCGAGGGCCTGCCCGCCCTGCCCTCGGCCAGCATCATGCTGATGCGCAACCCGCACAGCCAGTCGCCGGTCACCGAGAAGCTCGCCGAATACATCGGCGAGGGCTTCCGTCTCTGACTCAACCGCGCACCAGCAGGAGCACCGCGCACAACGCGAGGAAGGCACAGAAGGCCATGCGCAGGCTGCGCTCGGGCAAGGCGTGGGCCAGCCTCACGCCCCAGGAAATGCTCAGCAGGCCGCCCAGCGCCAGGGGGATCCCCATCCGCCAGTCGACATGACCGTGCATGGCGTAGGTCCCCAGCGCCACCGCCGTGCTCGGCGCGGCCAGGGCCAGCGCGAGGCCCTGGGCGACGACCTGGGCGAGGCCGAACACCGAAGTCAGCACCGGTGTCGCCAGCACCCCGCCGCCCACCCCGAAAAGCCCGCCGAGCGAACCTGCGCCAAGGCCCAGCACGCCCATCCAGGGCAAACCGTAGCGCGGCGTCGCGCCGCCCTGCGGCGGGCGCCGGAACAGGCGCCAGAACATGTAGCCGGCCAGCGCCAGGAGGAAGATCACGAACGCTTCGCGCATCCGCGCCGCATCGATCCGCGCGGCCACGCTGGACGCCAGGAACGCGCAAAGCAGGCCGGTCAGGGCAAGGACTCCGGCCTGGCGCGGATCGATGCGGTTGCGCTGGTGGTAGCGCCACAACGCCAGCACCACGTTCGGTACCACCATCACCAGCGCGGTACCCTGCGCCAATTGCTGGTCGAGGCCGAAGATCACCCCCAGCGCCGGGATCGCCAGCAGGCCGCCGCCTATCCCGAACAGACCGCCCAGGCAACCGAGCACCATCCCCAGCAGGAAATCGAGAAATACATCCAGCATGTCAGCCCCTCTTTCGACGCCTCCATGCTAGGCAAGCGTGGCTGGATGGGAAACGCACAAGAAAGCACAATGGCTATGCCAATCACGCAAAGGCATGAGCATGTTGCCCGATACCCTCAGCGAACAGTTCGTTCTCTACCTCGATGTCCTCGATGGCGGCAGCTTCTCCGCCGCTGCGCGCAAGCACCCGCTCACCCCGTCCGCCGTGGCGCGCCGGATGGACGCCCTGGAGCGCGCCGTCGGCAGCACCCTGCTGGTGCGCACCACCCATGCGGTACGCGCCACGCCGGCCGGCCTGGCCTTCGCCGACCGCGCCCGGCGGATCGTCACCGAACTGCGCCTGGCCCGCGCCGAAGCGGTGTCCCTGAGCACCGCGCCGCAGGGCCTGATCCGTATCGATGCGCCGGTGCCCTTCGGCCGCCGCCACCTGGCCCCGGCGATCGCCGACTTCCTCAAGGCCAACCCCGGGCTGGACGTGCAATTGCGCCTGATCGGCAGCTTCATCGACCTGCAGGGCGAACATCTCGGCGAGGTCGACCTGGTGTTGCGCGCCGGCCCGCTGCCCGACAGCCGCCTGGTGGCCACTTCGCTGGCACCGATGGTGCGGGTGGTCTGCGCCAGCCCGGAGTACCTGCGCGAACATGGCGTTCCCGCATCCCCCGGCGAACTGCCGGAGCATGCCGGCATCGATTGGGACAACCTGTCGCCACCCTATGCCTGGCGCTTCCAGCACGACGGCAAGCTCCAGCACCTGCGGCCGAAACGGACGCGGCTGGCCACCAATAACGCCGAAGCGATGGTCGACGCGGCGCTGGCCGGCCTCGGCATCGCCCATCTGCCGACCTGGTTGTGCAGCGAGTACCTGCTGCGCGGCGAACTGCAGGCGCTGTTCTGCGACGACGGCTTGCCCGCCGCCGAGCCCACCTGCATCTATGCTCTGCGCCTGGAACGCGAAGCCAGTTCGCGAACCCGCCTGCTGCTGGCTTTCCTCCGCGAGCGCTTCGGTTTTCCGCCACCCTGGGACCAGGCCCTGCAGCAGCGTCTCGGCGAGCGCTGAAGACACCACCCGGCGGGAAACCTGGAAAGCCAATAGCCACTACGCTAAATTCATGCACAGCGCCCTACTTACTTGGAAGACAGCCATGTCCCGACTGCCCACCACCCCTTGCGAGCAGCTCAAGCTGGACAACCAGTTGTGCTTCGCCCTGTATTCCACCTCGCTGCAGATGACCAAGGTCTACAAGCCCCTGCTGCAAGCGCTCGGCCTCACCTATCCGCAGTACATCGCCATGCTGGTGCTATGGGAACGCGACGGCCTGACCGTGGGCGAAATCAGCGCACGCATGCTTACCGACCCGGGATCGCTCACGCCTCTGCTCAAGCGCCTGGAGGGCGAAGGTCTGATTACCCGCACTCGCAGCAGCGAAGACGAGCGCGTAGTCCTGCTGCGCCTGACCGACAAGGGCCGCGCCCTGCAGCGACAGGCCGAGAGCATTCCCGCCTGCATCCTGGAGAGTACCGGCCTCGACTTGCCACAGCTGGTCGCCCTCAAGGATGAGCTGCTGGCCCTGCGCGGCAACCTGCAAGCACCGGACTGAGGGGCTTATACCTACCTGTCTGGTTTTTATCGCCAAATCTTCCAACGATTTATCTTGCGCGCAAAATAGCGTGGCGATAAATTTCATTTCACGCACTTACTTAGCGCGCAAGAAATTAACGCACAACCTAGACAGGTGACCCTCATGCAAACCATCAAGGCTCTCTACACCGCAACCGCAACCGCCACCGGAGGCCGTGACGGCCGTGCGGTATCCTCGGACGGCGTGCTCGACGTGAAACTCAGCACTCCGCGCGAACTGGGCGGCCAGGGCGGCGCGGCCACCAACCCGGAACAACTGTTCGCCGCCGGCTACTCCGCCTGCTTCATCGGGGCCCTGAAGTTCGTTGCCGGCCAGCGCAAGCAGACCCTTCCCGCCGACGCCTCGATAACCGGCAAGGTCGGCATCGGCCAGATTCCCGGCGGCTTCGGCCTGGAGGTCGAACTGCACATCAGCCTGCCGGGCCTGGAGCGCGAAGCCGCCGAAGCGCTGGTAGCCGCCGCCCACCAGGTCTGCCCCTACTCCAACGCTACCCGCGGCAATATCGACGTACGCCTGAACGTGTCGGTCTGAAGCTTCTGACTCTCCGCGCCGCGGCGGCGGACAGCGGAAACGAAAAAGCCCGGCGAATGCCGGGCTTTTTCTCGTCGCGCGAAAGGATCAGGCCTTGACGCGGGACTTGTACTCGCCGGTGCGGGTATCGATCTCGATCGAGTCGCCGATTTCGCAGAACGCGGAAACCTGCAGCTCGGCGCCGTTGTTCAGGCGCGCGGTCTTCATCACCTTGCCCGAGGTGTCGCCGCGGACGGCCGGCTCGGTGTAGGCGATCTGGCGAACGATGGTGGTCGGCAGCTCTACCGAGATCACCTTGTCGTTGTAGAACACGGCTTCGCAGATGTCGGTCATGCCGTCTTCGATGAAGGTCAGCACGCCTTCCAGATCGTCTTTCTCGATCTCGTACTGGTTGAACTCGCTGTCCATGAAGACGTACAGCGGGTCGGCGAAGTAGGAGTAGGTCACTTCCTTGCGATCGAGGATGATCGGCTCCAGCTTGTCGTCGGCCTTGAACACGGTCTCGGTACCGGCGCCGGTCAGCAGGTTCTTCAGCTTCATCTTGACGACGGCAGCGTTACGGCCGGACTTGTTGAACTCGGCCTTCTGGATGACCCAGGGAGCGCCATTGATGTTGGCAACCTGGCCGGCGCGGAACTCTTGAGCGGTTTTCATACGAATATCCGATGGATGAAAGACAAAAAATCAGGCCGCGTATCATAGCCAATCTGCGTAAAATTGCACCAGCCTTGCCGCAAGATCCGGACGCATGCCCTGTTCGTCGGCCCAGCGCTGCGCTTCCCGACGCCACTCGGGCAGTTGCCTCTCCAGCCCCTCCCAGGCCCCGGCAAGTCCACCGCCGGCGTTCCACGCCAGCCAGAAGGTGCGCAGGTTTTCCGCCAGGTCGGCGGGCAGGCCGGCGCAATAGAGTTCGAGGAATGCCTCGAGCTTCGCCAGGTGCGCCTCCTCTTCCTGTCTATAGATGTGCCAGAGCAGCGGCCGTCCCGCCCACTGCGCGCGAACGAAGGAGTCCTCGCCGCGCACCGCGTTCAGGTCGCAGCACCACAACAGGCGATCGTAGTCGTCCTGCGCCATGAACGGCAGTACCTGGACCCGCAACGCGTCACGCACGTGGACGTCCCCGACGGCCAGGGTAGCCACCCGCAGCCAATCGGCGACATCCGCCAGCACCCGCCCCTCCGACACCAGCAGCAGGCTCGGCTGGCGGGCGTCGCGCAGTTGTTCCAGCCAGCCAGGCAGCGCCGGGTTTTCGTAGGCAAACAGCGAAATCAGTCGCTCGCCAACCTTCCGCCGCACGTCGAGGGAGGCGAGAAACTCATCCTGCGCCGAGGCAGAGGCCTGGAAACGGCGCCGACGTTCCAGCAGGCCGGCCTCGCGCAACAGGCCGCCACTGGGCTCGCGGAACCCGGGAAAGAAGAAGTACTTGGAAAGCCCGCACGCCTGCAGCGACGGCAATGCGTGGCAACTGCCGATCCATTCCTCGGCACTCAGGTACTCCAGGTTCAGCCACAGGGACGGCCGCTCGCGCTCGCGCATGGCCTGCCGGTGCGCCTCCGGCAGTTCGCAGGCGAAGGCCTCGATCACCACGTCGGCCGCCACCACCGGTGCCCACGGCCGGCCCCAGGCACGCACTTCGACCCCATCCAGGCACTGCACGTGCGCCGCCGGGTCCGCCCGCGGACAGATCCGGGCGAAGGCCTGCGGCTCGTCCACCCACAGGCGCACGGCCTGACCGTGCTCGGCGGCCAGTTGGCGAGCCAGGCGCCAGGTGACGCCGATGTCGCCATAGTTGTCGACCACGCTACAGAAAATGTCCCAGCTCGCCATCCGCCTCTCCTCTTCGTGCCCGGCAGTCTACCAAGGCACCCCGCGGACTTTCCTCCGACGACCTAAGCCGATGAAAAAGTTAAAAAAATATTTGCCAAGCGGGAAATGTTCGAGTAAATTGCGCGCCTCGACAGACACGGCGCTGTCGAGAACCTGGTGAGGTGTCCGAGTGGTTGAAGGAGCACGCCTGGAAAGTGTGTATACGGGAAACCGTATCGAGGGTTCGAATCCCTCCCTCACCGCCAGATCGCAAGAAGGCCCGGCTAATCAAGTTAGCCGGGCCTTTTTCATTTCCGCACCAATACTTACGGCATTTCCGGCAACATGCTGGCAACTTAGTTGTTACTTGCCACTCCCCCGCCAAGTCGATAAGCGCCAGCCACTCCGGCGGAACATTCTCGACAACCCGGCAGCCCTCATCCCCCGCCTCTTGCAGCAACTCTACCCAAGGTCCGGGAAATTGCTTACTTGCGCCGCACGCTGGATATTTTTTGAACAAACGACACTCCAACTACTGCTAAAGTCGGGGGGACTAAAAAAAAAGTTGCTCGGCTTGCGCTTGGTCAGTTTACTTACTACAAGTAATGGGTAGTATGTAGCCGGCTAATTTCCCCGGCTGGGGAGATTGCTGTTATGGAAATGTCCACCTTAAGGGGAACACGATGAACAACGTTCTGAAATTCTCTGCTCTGGCTCTGGCTGCTGTTCTGGCCACCGGTTGCAGCAGCCACTCCAAAGAAACCGAAGCTCGTCTGACCGCTACCGAAGACGCAGCTGCTCGTGCTCAGGCTCGCGCTGACGAAGCCTATCGCAAGGCTGACGAAGCTCTGGGCGCTGCTCAGAAAGCTCAGCAGACCGCTGACGAGGCTAACGAGCGTGCCCTGCGCATGCTGGAAAAAGCCAGCCGCAAGTAATAGGTCTCACGACCTGTTGAAAACCGGTCCCTCGGGGCCGGTTTTTTTATGCCTGCGTTTCGCCGGGCATGAAAAAACCCGCGTCCCTTGCGGGTACGCGGGCCTCTGCCTCGACGCTCTCCGTCAGGGCGTAAGCTGGGTGGGATCGCTATCCACCGTCGCGGTCATCGCCGGCGCCGACTCCTGGGCGATTTCCACCGGCACGCCATCCTCCGAGGCCACCACTTCGCGGACCACGTCCCAGTTCAACTGGATACGCTTGGCCAGGTCGTCGCGCTTGAGCAGGGTGTTGATCACCGCGGTGTGCTTGTCCACCACCGACGGGTCACCATGGTCGTTCAGCGGCGTATGCGCCTCCAGGTAGACCTTGCCGTTGCTCACGCCGAACTTGTAGGGCTCGTTGATGATACGCACGCTGGTGCCGACGCTGATCATCGAGAACAGGTGGGTCACGTCGGCGTTGTACATGCGGAAGCAACCATGGCTGGTGCGGGTGCCGATGCCGAACTTCTTGTTCGAACCATGGATCAGGTAGCCCGGCACACCCAGGGTCAGCTTGTACGGCCCCAGCGGATTGTCCGGGCCCGGCGGTACCACGGTCGGCAGCGGATCGCCATCGGCGGCGTGCTCGGCGCGGATCGAGGCCGGCGGATACCAGGCCGGGTCCTTGGTCTTGGCGGTGATGCGGGTGTTCGCGATCGGCGAACCCCAGCCCTCGCGGCCGATGCCCAGCGGATAGGTGTGCACCACGTTCTGCCCTTTCGGGTAATAGTACAGGCGGTACTCGGCCAGGTTGATCACCACGCCTTCGCGCGGGCCAGGCGGCAGCACGAAGCGGGTCGGGATGATCACCTCGGTGCCGACGCCCGGCAGCCAGGGATCGACGCCGGGGTTGGCGGCGACCATTTCGCTGTAGCCCAGGTTGTACTGCTCGCCGAGGTCGGCGAAAGTGTCCTCGTACTTGGCCTTGATCACCTGGACCTGGCCGACGACGTCCTCGCCCGGAGGCGGGAGCTGCAGTTCCAGGGCCGATGCGGAGCCGGCCGAAAGCAGCGCGGCGAAAGACAGTGAGACAACGGGTACGCGCGACAACATTCCGGAGAATCCTTGGCGAGTGCGATGAAGGAGTAGGAAAGACAGTGTAACACCCCGCCAGGTTTCACCGGGAGGGCTCAGACCAACCAGGACAGGCGCTCCCCGCGCTTTTCCGCCTCCAGTTGTTTCCGGCAATCGGGACACAGCAGCCGGTCGCGCAGACGCGCCCGTTCCAGCGGCTGCCAGCGCGGCTGGGCCGGCAGCAGCTTGCCGCAAAGCGTGCGGTCCGCCGGGGTATCCAGCTCCAGCTGACGCGCCACCACATGCACCCGGACCTCGCGACAGGCGAACAGGTCCAGCTGATCGTCGGGCTCGATCAGTTGATAGGCGTAGAGGGTCCAGGCGGGACGCGGCATGGGGGGCTCCTGAGGGGTGCGCAACCTTAGCCGAAAGCGGTTTCCCGGGGAAGTCTCAAAGCAGCGGTTTCAGCGTCGGCCAGACATTTTCCAGGAGCCTCGGCTGGGCGGCGAGCGCCGGATGGATGCCATCCGCCTGCATCATCCCCTGGACCCCGCCGACCCCTTCGAGGAAAAACGGCACCAGGGCGGTCTTTTCCTGCGCCGCGACCGCGCCGTAGACCTTGGAAAAGGCCTCGATGTAGCGCGGGCCGTAGTTCGGCGGCAACTGGATACCCAGCAGCAGCACCTTCGCCCCTTCCGCCCGGGCCTTTTGCGCCATGCTGGCAAGATTCTGTTGCAATTGCGCCGGCGCCATTCCGCGCAGCCCGTCGTTGCCTCCCAGCTCGATCACCACCAGCGCCGGCTTCTCCTCGGCAAGCAGCGCCGGCAGGCGCGCCAGGCCGCCCGCGGAGGTGTCGCCGCTGATCGAGGCGTTCACCACCCGGTAGTCGTAACCTTCGTCGGCGAGGCGCTTCTGCAACAAGGCGACCCAGCCCTGGCTGGTATCCAGTCCCAAAGCGGCGCTGATACTATCGCCCACGACCAACAGCGTCTGCGCCGCGGCCTGCTGGGTCAGCAGGACCAGGGCCAGGCAGCCGCTCAACAGCAATGCACGCATCGGAACCTCCATGAGCGCCAGCATTCTCAACGCGCAGAACCTTAGCAAGGTTGTCGGTAGCGCGGAAGGCAAGTTGACCATCCTCCACGACCTCTCCCTCGACCTCGCCCGCGGCGACAGCCTGGCGATCGTCGGCAGTTCCGGCTCCGGCAAGTCGACCCTGCTCGGCCTGCTCGCCGGGCTCGACCAGCCCAGCGGCGGCGAGGTCCGTCTCGCCGGGCACGCCCTCGGCGACCTCGACGAGGACCAGCGGGCGCGCGTCCGCGCGGCCCATGTAGGCTTCGTGTTCCAGTCGTTCCAGTTGCTCGACAGCCTCGATGCGCTGGAGAACGTGATGCTGCCCCTGGAGCTGGAAGGCCGCGCCGACGCTCGCCAGCGCGCCAGAGAACTGCTCGAGCGAGTCGGCCTCGGCCAACGCCTGGGCCACTATCCGCGCCAGCTCTCCGGCGGCGAGCAGCAGCGGGTCGCCATTGCCCGTGCCTTCGCGGCGGAGCCGGACGTGCTGTTCGCCGACGAACCCACCGGCAACCTCGACAGCGCCACCGGCGAGCGGATCAGCGACCTGCTCTTCGAACTCAACCGCGAACGCGGTACCACCCTGGTCCTGGTTACCCACGACGAGCGTCTGGCGCATCGCTGCCGGCGCCTGATCCGTCTGGAAAGCGGACGCCTGATCGACCGGGTCGAACCCTGATGAAGCCGGTGCCCCTCTCCCGCCTGCTGAGCCTCGCCGGTCGCCAATTGTTCCGCGAGTCGCGCAGCGGCGAGCTGCGCGTGCTGTTCTTCGCCCTGCTGATCGCGGTCGCCTCGAGCACCGCCATCGGCTATTTCAGCGCCCGCCTGAACGGCGCCATGCTCGCCCGCGCCGCCGAGTTCCTCGGCGCCGACCTGGTGCTCAACGGTACCCAGCCGGCAAGCGCCGAACAGATCGAACGCGGCACCCGTCTGGGACTGCGCCACGCCGACAGCGTCGAGTTTTCCAGCGTGATCGCCACCGACCAGGGCATCCAGCTCAGCAGCATCAAGGCGGTCGGCGACCGCTACCCCCTGCGCGGCCAGCTCAAGAGCGCTGCCGCGCCGTTCGCCGCCGAGCAGGCCGGCGGTCGTCCGCAGGCGGGCGAGGTATGGGTCGAATCGCGCCTGCTGGTCAGCCTCGACCTGAAGGTCGGCGACAGCATCGAGATCGGCCGCAAGCCGCTGCGCATCGCGCGCATCCTCACCTACGAGCCGGACCGCGCCGGCGACTTCTACAGCCTGACGCCCCGCGCCATGATGAGCCTGGCCGACCTCGATGCCACCGGGGTGGTCCAGCCGGGCAGCCGGGTGCGCTACCGCGATCTGTGGGAAGGCCCGCCGGAAGCCCTCCAGGCCTATCGCCAGCAGGTCAGGGGCAGCCTCGCCGCCAACCAGCGCCTGCAGGATGCCCGCGACGGCAACCGCCAGGTGGGCGATGCCCTCGGCCGCGCCGAGCGCTACCTGAACCTGGCCAGCCTGGCCGCGGTGCTGCTCGCCGGCGTCGCCGTGGCGCTGTCCGCCGCCCGTTTCGCTGCACGGCGCTACGACGCCAGCGCGCTGCTGCGCTGCCTCGGTCTGTCGCGCAGCGAAACCCTGCTCCTCTACGCGCTGCAACTGTTGCTGCTGGGCCTGCTCGCCAGCGCCATCGGCGCCCTGCTCGGCTGGTTGGCGCAGCTCGGCCTGTTCCGCCTGCTCGCCACGCTGCTGCCGCCGGACGTACCAGCCGGCGGCCTGTTCCCCGCCTTCGCCGGGATCGCCACCGGCCTGGTAGCGCTGGCCGGCTTCGCCCTGCCGCCGCTGGCAGCCCTGGGCCGGGTACCGCCGTTGCGGGTCCTGCGCAGCGACCTGCTGCCGGTGCCGATGCGCACCTGGATGGCCTACGCCTGCGCCCTGCTCGCCCTGGGCCTGATCATGTGGCGGTTGAGTCTCGACCTGAAGCTGACCCTCGCCCTGCTCGGCGGCGGCCTGGTCGCCACGCTGGTGCTCGGCGCCCTCCTGCTGCTCGGCCTGAACGGCCTGCGCCGGGCACTGGCGCGTGCCAGCCTGTCATGGCGGCTGGGACTCGGCCAGTTGTTGCGGCACCCGCTGGCCGCCGCCGGACAGAGCCTGGCCTTCGGCCTGATCCTGCTGGCCATGGCCCTGATCGCCCTGCTTCGCGGCGAACTGCTGGATACCTGGCAGGCCCAGTTGCCGCCGGACGCCCCCAACCATTTCGCCCTGAACATCCTGCCGACGGAAAAGGACGCCTTCGAACGTCGCGTGCAAAAGCTCTCCCCCGGCGCCGAGCCGCTGTTCCCCATGGTTCCCGGGCGCCTGGTAGCGGTGAACGGCAAGCCGGTCCAGGCGCTCGACGAAGACGTGCGCAGCGAGCGTGCCCTGCAGCGCGACCTCGGCCTGACCTGGTCGGAGCGACTGCCCTCCGGCAACCAGCTCACCGCCGGACGCTGGTGGAGCGCGCCGCAGCCGGGGGCCCTGCCGGGCGTGTCGGTGGAAGAGAAGCTGGCCGCCAACCTGCGTATCCAGGTCGGCGACCGGCTCACCTTCAGCGTCGCCGGGCAGAATCGCGAGGTCCAGGTCCAGAGCCTGCGCAAGGTGAAGTGGGACAATTTCCAGCCGAACTTCTTCATGGTCTTCCAGCCCGGCACCCTGACCGACCTGCCGGTGACCTACCTGACCAGCTTCTACCTGCCGGCCAGCCAGGAACGCGACCTGATCGAACTGGCCCGCGCCTTCCCCACCGTCACCCTGCTGCCGGTAGACGCCCTGCTGAGCCAGCTGCGGAGCATCCTCGACCAGGTCACCCTGGCCGTGGAGTACGTGCTGGTGTTCGTTCTCGCGGCGGGCTTCGTGGTGCTCTTCGCCGGTCTCCAGGCGACCCTCGACGAGCGCGTGCGCCAGGGTGCCCTGCTGCGCGCGCTGGGTGCCGAGCGCGAGTTGCTGCAACGTACCCGGCGGGTCGAGTTCGCCCTGCTCGGCGCAGTCAGCGGCCTGCTCGCGGCGCTCGGCTGCGAGGCGGTCAGCCTGCTGCTCTACCGACTGGTCTTCGACCTGCCGTGGCAAGCGCACCCCTGGTTGCTCGCGCTGCCTCTGGTAGGCGCCGCGCTGGTAGGCGGCGCCGGCCTGCTGGGTACCCGTCGCGCCCTCAACAGCAGCCCGCTGCGGGTCCTGCGCGAGGGCTGATCGGATACACTGGCAGGCTTTCATCCGTTCATTTGTGGAACCACCCGAACCATGAGTCGCTATCGTCCACCGCGCACCGCCGGCACCCCGCTGATCACTCCGGAGGGCGCCGCGCGGTTACGCGCAGAGCTGCATGAACTCTGGCACGTGCGCCGTCCCCAGGTGACCCAGGCGGTCAGCGAAGCCGCCGCCCTCGGCGATCGCTCGGAAAACGCCGAATACATCTACGGCAAGAAGATGCTGCGCGAGATCGACAGCCGCATGCGCTTCCTGCGCAAGCGCCTGGAGAACCTGAAAGTGGTCGGCGAGCGGCCGGCGGATCCGAACCGGGTGTACTTCGGCGCCTGGGTGACCCTGGAAGACGAAGACGGCGAGCAGGCCCGCTATCGCATCGTCGGCCCCGACGAACTGGACCTGCGCAACAACCAGATCAGCATCGACTCGCCGCTCGCCCGCGCACTGGTCGGCAAGGAGCTGGACGCCGAGGTGCTGGTGCGCACCCCGGCCGGGGAAAAGCTCTGGTTCGTCGTCGAGATCGAATATCCGCCGGCGCCCTGAGGGGCCACGCGCTCAGCGCAGGATACGGCGGGTGATCAGGCCCTGGCGGGCGACCCGGATCAGTTGCCGGACCACCAGGTCCAGGTCTTCCGCCCCGGGGGCCTGGACCACGGCGAAGTCGAACGCGTCGCTGGGGAAGCGCGCCAGGTCCTTGCCGTCCTGGGCGAACTGGATAAGGAAGGTACGCGAACCGTTCCAGCGCTTCGGCCAGCCTTCGAGGTAACGGACGAGGGTCGGCTGGTGCGGCCCGCTGAGGAGAATCCTCGGGTTCCGCCGGACCAGGCCGGTGGTGATGGGTGCCAGGCGCAATTGCGTGCTGGGACAGGTCATGACGTCATGTCTCCGCCTCTTCGGTCCCGCTGGACAGCGGTGAGAGGCAACACCGAGCCAGCGCTTTAGCGGTATTTCGGCTGCTGCCGGGCGCCCCGCAAGTTGCTGTTTAAATCGGCGCACGCGCATCCTAGAAAAGCCGCATGGAGACTGTCAAGAAACACGCGGAGGCGCCCATGCCCGATCGCTCTCTTCGCCTGTTCTTCGCCCTGCCCTGTCCACCTCCCCTCGCCGAGCGGATCGGCCGGTGGCGCGATGACCAGCCACTGCCCGGACGCCAGGTGGCGACGGCGAACCTGCACCTGACCCTGGCCTTCCTCGGGCAGGTCCCGTCCGCTCGGCTCGAGGCCCTGCTGGACATGGCCGCGGCCATCGAGGCCGCGCCCTTCGACCTGTGTCTCGACCGTCTGCTGCGCTGGAGGAACGGCATCCTGCTGCTGGCCCCCAGCCAACCGCCCGGCGCCCTCCTGCGCCTGCGCCGCGCCCTGCGCTCAGGCCTTGCCGAACTGGAGCTGCCTGTGGAAACCCGCCCATTCAGCGCCCATCTGACCCTGGCTCGCGATGCCGCGCCGCTGGAGGACGTCCCGCTACCCCCAACCTTCGTATGGCAGGTCGACCATTTCAGCCTGTTTTGCTCGCAAAACGACGCCGCGGGCGTGCGCTACCGCACACTCGGTCGCTGGGCGTTGTGCGGGGAAGATTCAAACGAGCGTTTCGCGCCGTAACAACCCGCCTCTTCCGCTCTGCCACGCAGGTTATGACCGGCCGCCAGGAAGCCGCGGATTTCCTGGCCTGGAGGAAAAAAGCCGAAGCTGGCACGGTTCCTGCGCAAGGGACAGCGAAGCGGTTCTCCCGGAAGGATTCGGGCGATGGCTGGCAGGACGCGCCCCTCGGCCCCATCAACCTGAGATGAGAACAACATGAAGAAGAAGTCTCTGCTCCCCCTCGGCCTGGCCATCGGCCTCGCCTCTCTCGCTGCCAGCCCTCTGATCCAGGCCAGCACCTACACCCAGACCAAATACCCCATCGTGCTGGCCCACGGCATGCTCGGCTTCGACAACATCCTCGGGGTCGACTACTGGTTCGGCATTCCCAGCGCCTTGCGCCGTGACGGTGCCCAGGTCTACGTCACCGAAGTCAGCCAGTTGGACACCTCGGAAGTCCGCGGCGAGCAGTTGCTGCAACAGGTGGAGGAAATCGTCGCCCTCAGCGGCCAGCCCAAGGTCAACCTGATCGGCCACAGCCACGGCGGGCCGACCATCCGCTACGTCGCCGCCGTACGTCCCGACCTGATCGCTTCCGCCACCAGCGTCGGCGCCCCGCACAAGGGTTCGGACACCGCCGACTTCCTGCGCCAGATCCCTCCGGGTTCGGCCGGCGAGGCAGTCCTCTCCGGGCTGGTCAACAGCCTCGGCGCGCTGATCAGCTTCCTTTCCAGCGGCAGCACCGGTACGCAGAATTCACTGGGCTCGCTGGAGTCGCTGAACAGCGAGGGTGCCGCGCGCTTCAACGCCAAGTACCCGCAGGGCATCCCCACCTCGGCCTGCGGCGAAGGCGCCTACAAGGTCAACGGCGTGAGCTATTACTCCTGGAGCGGTTCCTCGCCGCTGACCAACTTCCTCGATCCGAGCGACGCCTTCCTCGGCGCCTCGTCGCTGACCTTCAAGAACGGCACCGCCAACGACGGCCTGGTCGGCACCTGCAGTTCGCACCTGGGCATGGTGATCCGCGACAACTACCGGATGAACCACCTGGACGAGGTGAACCAGGTCTTCGGCCTCACCAGCCTGTTCGAGACCAGCCCGGTCAGCGTCTACCGCCAGCACGCCAACCGCCTGAAGAACGCCAGCCTGTAGGACCCCGGCCGGGGCCTCGGCCCCGGCCCTTTCCCGGAAGCCCCCTCGCGTGAAGAAAATCCTCCTGCTGATTCCACTGGCGTTCGCCGCCAGCCTGGCCTGGTTCGTCTGGCTGGAACCTTCCCCCGCACCCGAGACGGCGCCCCCGGCCAGCGCGCAGGCGGGCGCAGACCACGCCCCGCCAGCAGCCTCCGCGGGAGAAGCGGTGCCGGCCCCCCAGGTCATGCCGGCCAAGGTCGCGCCGCTGCCAACCTCCTTCAGGGGCACCAGCGTCGATGGCAGTTTCAGCGTCGACGCCAGCGGCAACCTGCTGATCACCCGCGACATCCGCAACCTGTTCGACTACTTCCTCAGCGCCGTCGGCGAAGAGCCCCTGCAGCAAAGCCTGGACCGCCTGCGCGCCTACATCGCCGCCGAACTCCAGGAGCCGGCGCGCGGCCAGGCGTTGGCGCTGATGCAGCAATACATCGACTACAAGAAGGAACTGGTGCTGCTCGAACGCGACCTGCCGCGCCTGGCCGACCTCGACGCCTTGCGCCAGCGGGAAGCCGCGGTGAAAGCCCTGCGCGCGCGGATCTTCAGCAACGAAGCGCACGTGGCGTTCTTCGCCGACGAGGAAACCTACAACCAGTTCACCCTGGAGCGCCTGGCGATCCGCCAGGACGGCAAGCTCAGCGCCGAGGAAAAGGCCGCCGCCATCGACCGCCTGCGCGCCAGCCTGCCGGAAGACCAGCAGGAAAGCGTGCTGCCGCAACTGCAAAGCGAACTGCAGCAGCAGACCGCCGCCCTTCAGGCCGCTGGCGCCGGCCCGGAAGCCATCCGCCAGATGCGTCAGCAACTGGTGGGCGCCGAAGCCACCACCCGCCTGGAGCAACTCGATCGGCAACGCTCGGCCTGGAAGGGCCGGCTGGACGACTATTTCGCCGAGAAGAGCCGGATCGAAGGCAATACCGGGCTGAGCGAAGCCGACCGCCGCGCGGCGGTCGAACGCCTGGCCGAGGAGCGCTTCAGCGAACAGGAACGCTTGCGCCTGGGCGCGCTGGAACAGATGCGCCAGGCCGAGCAGCGCTGACCGACACGGAAACGCCAAGAACGCGGCGAAGGGCGCTTCGGCGGATAACGCTACCCTCAGGGGTGCAGCCCTGGCGTGGCCGGCGAGGCGGAAACCTTGTGCTGCGCGCCGCAACGAAAAAGGGCGGCCACCCGAAGGTGTCCGCCCTTTTTCGTCGCCAGCCCGGTTCAGCGGGACAGCTTGCCGTCCAGCGAGAACTTGCCGGCGCCATCGATCAGCAGCGCCACGCTGATCATCAGCAGGGTCAGGGCATATTCATAGCCGTTGTCGGTGATGAAGAAGCCATTGCCGATGTGCACGCTGAAGATCGCCACGATCATGGTGAAGCCCACCACCACCGACGCCGGACGCACCAGCAGGCCGATCACCAGCGCCAGGCCGCCGAAGAACTCGGCGCTGCCGGCCAGGGTCGCCAGCAGGTAGCCAGGGGTCAGGCCGATGGATTCGAACCACTGCGCCATGCCGTTCAGGCCGGCGCCGCCGAACATGCCGAAGAGCTTTTGCGAACCGTGGGACATCAGGGTAAGACCGGTGACGATACGCAGGATGGCCAGGCCGGCACCGGCGTTGGTCGACAGGATGGTCTTGATCAGTGGATTCATGGTGCGTCCTCAGGTGTGGGATAAGATGGGCACACTATAGGCAAGATAATTCGATATTAAAACCGCAAAAAACGCGTTATCAATATCGAATTTATAGATTATTTTTGAGCCGTCGCCGTCTTCGCACGCACCCCGGGCTCCAGGCGAACCCGTTCGCGTTCATATGCAAGGTAGTACTTGTTGACGCTGCTGACATAACTCACCACACCCATGCCTATCTCTTCCGCAGCCACCCGCTCGACCTGGAAGAACCAGCGATTCGGATCGAGCCCCCGGCGACGCGCCTGGGTGCGCAGGTTCTGCACCCGCTCCGGGCCCATGTTGTAGGCCGCCAGGGTGAACGCCAGGCGCTCGCGTTCGTCGAGGTGCTTGCTGGAGAAGAACTGCTTGCGGATCTTGGTCAGGTAGCGACTGGCGGCCAGCACGTTGCTGTCCTTGTCGTGCACATTGCCGACCCCGACGCTGCGCGCCGCCGCCGGGGTGATCTGCATCAGCCCGCTGGCGCCGCCGGAACCGCGCGCCTTCGGGTTCAGGTGCGACTCCTTGTAGGCCACCGCCGCCAGCGCCAGCCAGTCCATGCTGCTCTGCCGCGCGTAGCGCTGCAGCAGTGGACGGACCGCTTCCAGGCGCTTGCGGTCCGCCGCGCCGAGGGGGTTGCGGACCTTGTAGGCGCGCCGGTAGACGCGCTGGAAAGCCACGTCCTGGTCGGCCGGCGCGCGGTAGTCGGCGAGGAAGCGGTCGATGGTCGCGCGCAGGGTGCTGGCATCGCGGCGCACGTACCAGGCCATGTCGGCGCGATTGTCCAGCACCAGGTGGCGGTCGACGCGCAGCTTCGGCAGCACCTTGGCCCAGCGTTCGGCGATGGGCTGCTCGACCACGGTGAAGCCGAGGATGCCTGCCTGGACCATTTCCATCACATCCTCGACGGCCAGGGAAGCGTCCAGCTTTTCGATACGGATCGGTGCCATGCGGCGTTGCGCCAGGCGCTGGTTGACCAGTTCGATGGCGCCCTCGGCGGCGCTGCCGGCCGGCAGCGGGATGGTCCGCCCGGACAACTGCTCCAGGCGCGTGTAGCGCCGGTTGCCCTTGCGCGCCACCAGCACCAGCGGTACATCGGCGCGCACCGGCGCGCTCGGGCTGACCTGCAGGCCGTCGTGCGCCGGCAGCAGTTCGCCGGGGGCGACCAGGTCGCCTTCGCCACGCTGCAGGGCGGCAAGCAACTGGTCCTTGGGCTTGGGTATGAGCTTGAGGGTGAGGTTCCGCGCGGACGGCGAGCGGCTGTTGAGGTATTGCTCGAAGGCGCGCAGGCGACGGTACTCGACGCCGATTGGCTCGCCCTTCACCTCGCCCGAGCTGTTGCGGCTCTGGTTGACCAGCACCTTGAGCACGCCAGCGCGGCGGATGCTCGCCAGGTCGCGGGTCTCCGGCTGTTCCTTGTGCCAGTTGTCCGGCTGGCCGGTGATGCGCGCAGCCGCCGGCAAGGGTGCGAGCACCAGCAGGCAAAGCGAAAGCAGCAACAGACGCGTCATCCAGGTCTCCAGAGGCCAGGCTCGATGTCCCTCTCCGGGGGACCGGATCAATCAGAGCATGGCAGTCTTGGCAAGTTCCTCTCCGACAGCGGCTGCAAACGGAGGCATTGGGTAGATAATCCGGGCGCCGAAGAACCCGATCTGCGATTATAACGGATTGTTCTACAAGCGGTTTGCCACCCATCCCCCGGCGGGTCCGGCGCGATCGAGGGGGCGCCGCCTCGCTGCGAATTCCAGGAAGGCACCATGCAACTCATCGATATCGGCGTCAATCTGACCCACGCCAGCTTCGCCCCGGAACGTGAAGCACTGCTCGCCCGCGCGCGCGCCGCCGGGGTGGTGCAGATGGTGATCACCGGCACCAGCCTGGCCGACAGCGAACAGGCGCTGCAGCTTTGCGGCGAACTCGACGAGGGCGGCCGGCTGTTTACCACCGCCGGCGTCCACCCCCACGAGGCCAGCCACTGGAACGGCGACACCGCTCGCGGCCTGCGCGCCCTGTTCGACGACCAACGGGTACGCGCGGTGGGCGAATGCGGTCTCGACTTCAATCGCGACTTCTCTCCCCGTCCGGCCCAGGAAAAGGCCCTGGAGGAACAACTGGCACTGGCCGTCGAGCTACAGCGTCCGGTGTTCCTCCACGAACGCGACGCCAGCGAGCGCCTGCTGGCGATCCTGCGCGACTTCCGCGATCGCCTGCCGGCCGCCGTCGTACACTGTTTCACCGGCGAGCGCCGGGCGCTGTATGGCTACCTCGACCTCGACCTGCACATCGGCATCACCGGCTGGATCAACGACGAGCGCCGCGGCACCCACCTGCATGATCTGGTAGGCGAGATCCCGGTCGGCCGTCTCATGCTGGAAAGCGACGCGCCCTACCTGCTGCCGCGCAGCCTGCGGCCGAAGCCGAAGAACGGGCGCAACGAGCCGGCCTACCTGGTCGAGGTGCTCGACTGCGTGGCCCGCCATCGCGGCGAGAGCGCGGAGCGCCTGGCCGCTCACACCAGCGCCGCGGCGCGGGCGTTCTTCGGCCTGCCGACGATCGACTGAGATCGCCCTCAAGCTCCCGGCGGATCGGCCGCTAAGCTGACGAACGGTCTCGTTGACCCGCATCAACGATTGCCCCTTACTCAGCTTTCAAGATAATGGCGCCTTGCCATTAGCTTGCCGATAAGAAGAAATCCCCCTATGGGCACCTGGATCAGCGACATTCCACTGAAATACAAGTTCTGGGCCGTCAACGCGGTGGCCTTCTTCACCACCCTGCTGCTGGTGTTGTTCGCCATGCAGCAGGAAGCCGCCGGGCGCAACGCTTCCGCCCAGCGCGCCGCCGCCGCCGAGGGCGAGCTGGTTCAGAGCTGGCCGGCCGGCAGCGCCCTGCCCGCCCGCAGCAACCTGCTGCCGCTGGAACAGGCCGCGAGCCTGGGCGGCACCGCTGCCCAGGCGCTGGGCAAGGGGCAGGGTTGGATCGAGTTGTCCGGCGCGCGCCAGGGCGATCCCCCGCTGCTCGGCGCCTGGGTCGGCCAGACCGGCTCCGGCCAGCGCTTCGCCGTGCTTGCCCCGGCCAGCGACCTGTGGCAGGTCTTCGCCGACCGGGCCGGCGCTTACGCCGTCGCCGTGCTGGTGCTGATGCTGGCGCTGCTGGCGGCCTCGCAACTGCTGATCCGCTTCATCCTCACCCACCTGCATACCCTCAAGGACGTGATGCTGCACGTCGAGAAGAGCGGCGACCTGTCCGCTCGCGTACCGCTGCAGGGACGCGACGAAGTCGGCCAGATGGCCAGCGCCTTCAACGCCATGCAGGCCGGCTACCAGCGCATCGTCGGCACCGTCGCCGCGGCCGCTACCAAGCTCGACGAAGGCGCCCAGGCGCTGGCCCGCAGCATGGGCCAGGTACGCCAGGGCATGCTCGGCCAGCAGAGCGAGACCGACCAGACCGCCACCGCGATCAACGAAATGTCCACCACGGTCTTCCATATCGCCCAGCACGCCGCCGATACCCGTGACCAGTCGCAGGAAGCCGACCGCCTGGCCGGCGCCGGCCAGCAGGCGGTGAGCCGGGTCAGCGCGTCGATCGCCGGGTTGTCCCAGGGCGTCCAGGACACCGCCGAGATGATCCAGAAGCTGGCCGAAGACAGCCAGAAGATCAGCGGCGTGGTCAACGTGATCCACGGCATCGCCGAACAGACCAACCTGCTTGCCCTCAACGCCGCCATCGAGGCCGCGCGGGCCGGGGAAATGGGCCGCGGCTTCGCCGTGGTGGCCGATGAGGTGCGCAACCTCGCCCGTCGCGTGCAGGACTCCACCGACGAGATCACCCAGATGATCCTCGCCCTGCAGTCGGGTACCCGCGACGCCGTGGAGTTCATGCAGGAAAGCTCGCTCAAGGCAGACGGTTGCGTCAGCCAGGCCGGCGACGCCGGCGAGGCGCTGGCGGCGATCGCCAACGCGGTGGCGCAGATGCGTGAAAGCAACACGCAGATCGCCGTCGCCGCGGAACAGCAGAGCCAGGTCGCGGAAGAGATGACCCGTTCGGTGGTGGGCATCCGCGACGTCACCGAACTCACCGTGCAGCAGACCGTCGAGTCGGCGGCCACCAGCCAGCAACTGGTCGACCTGGCGGGCGATCTGACCCGCGCCATCGGCCAGCTACGCCTCTGATCCGCAGGCGCACCTGCCTATCGCCCGGATAGGCAGGAATCATTCGCCGCGCTGCCGCACCCCGCCTAGACTCGACGACATGCAACGACCCGCCTCGCGGGTCGCCGTCACGGAGTACCGAGAACATGGGCAAACGTCATCCCAACCTGCTCGCCTGGCAATGGCGCGGCTATGCCGCCAACCACCGCAACCCGACCAACCTGGTCCTGCACCTGATCGCCGTGCCGCTGTTCGTCGTCGCTGCGATCCTGCTGCTCGGCGGCCTGTTCGGCCTGGACCTGCTGCAGGTGGTGCTCGGTGTCATCGGCATCGGCGCCGGCCTGGCGATCCAGGCCAAGGGACACGCGCTGGAGGAACAGGCACCCGAGCCATTCAGCGATCGGCGCGACGCTGTCAGTCGCCTGCTCGTCGAGCAGTTCGTCACCTTCCCCCGCTTCGTCCTCAGCGGCGCCTGGTGGCGGGCCTGGCGCGAACGGCATAAGTGACAGTTCGTCCGGGATTTTGCACAGCCCTTCAGTTTTAGCGCGACGCTGCCGATATAATCGACGGAATCCTGTCGTGGACCGACAACATGCCGTCAATGCGTCAATTAATCGTCTTTTCCTGCTGCCTGGGGCTGCCTCTTGCCCAGGCCGCGGAACCCGTGCCGCTGGGCGGACGCCCGATCGTCACCCTGCAGCGGTCCGGCGGCGCTCCCGTGCGGCTGACCCTGTCCGACCTCGAAGCCCTGCCCAGCGAGACCCTGGAAGCCCAGCTCCCCGGCGAGGCCAACGCCCGCTGGCAAGGCGTGCGCCTCAGCCTGTTGCTGCGCCACCTGGACCTGGCGCCGCCCAAGCGCCTGCGCGTGCTGGCGCTGAACGATTACTCGGCGATCATCCCGTACAGCGACCTCGACAGCTACCAGCCCATCCTCGCCTATCGCCGCAACGGCGCCTACATGGCGATCCGCGAACGCGGACCGCTTTTCATCATCTACCCGATGGCCCGCTATCCTGAGTTGAGAAACCAGGTCTACTACAACCGTACCGTCTGGCAGGTCAGCTCCATCACTCTTGAGTAAGTAACGGACATGACTGTGCCGCTGCTCGATCCGACAAAGCTGCGCCGGCAACGCCAGATCATGGGGCTGTTGCTCGGCCTGGTGCTGCTCATGGCGCTGATCGCCGGGGCTGCGCTGTGGCTGGCGGTGCGCCAGGCCCAGCAACTGGCCCAGCCGAACCTGCACAACGAGCTGTGGCAGACCTACTCGCTGCGCGCCGAACTGGATCGCACGCTGGACGCCGCGCGGCACACCGAGAGCGGCGAAGGCCAAGCCGACGACCTGGCGATCCGTCTCGAAGTCCTCGCCAGCCTGATCGCGCCGCTGCGCCGCCAGTCGTTGTTCAGGCATCTCGCCGAACCGCGTCCGGAGGTACAGGCCACCCTGCAACGCCTGATCGAGCTCAGCGATCGCTGGTCGGACCAGGCCCCCTGGGGCGATCCCGTCGCCGCGCGCCGCCTGGCCGCGGAGATCGTCCAGCAGGTTCCGCCCTTGCTCGAACCGACCCACCAGATCGTCGTCGCCAGCAACATCGCCCTGACCAACCAGTTGGACGTCGACCGCAAGCGCCTGCACCGGGCGTTCTACGCGTTGTTCTGGGCGCTGCTCGGGATCGGTGCCGGCGGTGCCCTGCTGGTGCTGCGCCTGGTCACCGACTTCAAACGCGCACAGCAACTGGCCGGGCATCTGATCGAGCTTAACGCCACCCTGGAGAAACGCGTCGGCGAGCGCACCCGCCAGCTCAGCGAAGGCAAGGCGCTGCTGCATTTCATCCTCGAGGCCAGCCCGAGCGACGTGGTCCTGCTCAGCGCCTGCGGCGCCAGCATCCATTACGTCAGCCCGCGCCTGCTCAAGCGCCTGGGTTGCCAGGCCCAGGACGACTTCAACCTGCCCCGGCTGTTCGCCAGCGCCAGCGAATACAGCCGCCTGCAGAACGCCTTGGAGGCGCGCGGCCAGGTGGATGGCTGGGAAGCCCAGCTATGCGGGGAAACGCCTTGCTGGGCGGTGATCTGCGCGCGCCACCTGGAAATCGACGGCGAGCCGGCGACCCTGATCTGGTGCTACGACATCAGCCGGCGCAAGGCCATGGAGCAGGAACTGCGCCTGCTGGCCAGCACCGATACCCTGACCGGCCTGCACAACCGCCACTCGTTCCTGCACCAGGCGGAACTCATGCTCAAGGCCGCCGAACGCTTCCACCACCCCTGCGTGGCGCTGATGCTGGACATCGACCACTTCAAGAACATCAACGACAGCCACGGCCACCTGACCGGCGACCGCGCCCTGCAACGTGTCGCCGAGACCCTGCGCCAGGGCCTGCGCGAAGTGGACCTGCTCGGCCGCCTGGGCGGCGAGGAATTCGCCGCGCTGCTACCGGAAATCGGCCTGGACCAGGCGCTGGACGTCGCCGAACGGCTGCGCGCCGGCGTCGAGGCGCTGCGGGTGAGCAATCCCGACGGCGAACCGTTGCGAATGACCGTGAGCATCGGCGTCGCCCTGCGCAGGGACGCCGGGGACGACCTGGAAAGCCTGCTGGTGCGCGCCGACAGCGCGCTCTACCAGGCCAAGAGCGGCGGGCGCAACCGCACCGAGTACGCGCCCGCCTGACATGCGCCTCAGCCGAACACCGTGACCATCTGCCGGCTGATCGCCAGCAACTGGCCGTCGGCGCTCCACATCCGCGCCGCCACGTGGCCGTAGCCGTCGCGCGCCTCCTCGATCTCCGCCAGGTAACGGCACCAGTCGCCGCTGCCTTGCTGCGGCAGCGGCTGGAGGAACTCGGCGGTCCAGGTCAGCGAGCTGGCCATCGCCGGGGTGCCCAGGTGCGGCAACAGCGCCGGCGGCCAGGAGTCGAGCAGCGCCAGCAGGTGGGAAACCTCCATGGGCTCTCCCTCGGGTTCGTCGCGGAAACGCATCCAGCCGCCCATCTGGCGCGACTTGTTCGAAGAGAACGGCAGGCCGCCCACTGCCCAGCGCATGGCGATGTAGCGAGTGAACTCCGGGGTCACGTTACGGATATAGGGCAGCTCCTGGCTCTCTTCGGGGCCCTTCATCCCGGCCGCCGGCAACGCTTCCACCGCCACCGCCGACGCGCGGGCGACGCCGAAACTGGCCTGGACCAGCGTCACCACCTGCTCGCCCTGACGGACCTCGACCTGTACCTGGCTCACCGCCTTGCCCTCGCGCAACAACCGGGCGCTGAAGCTAGCCGGCTGCTCGGGGGCCAGCGGTCCGACGAAGCTGACGCCGATGGAGCGCAACGGACGCCCCGCCTCGACCACCGCAAGCATGGCCTCGTAGGCCAGTGCCACCACCAGGCCACCGAAGGTGGCGCGGCCCTGGCCCCAACTGGCCGGTACTACCACCGAGGAAGGGTCGCGGCGGACCGCCTGGATCAATTCGGAAAAATTCATGTGTGCCTCGCGAGGGGATTCGAGGGCCCATCTTAGGCGAGGCGATCCTTGGGAAAAAGCCGATCGGAATACCGGCGGCCTCAGTGCCCGGCAAGCGCCTGCTGCAATGTCGACAGGGCCCGTCCGGCACGCTCCCGGGCCAGTTCGAAGCGTGCCGTCCAGACCTCTCGCACAGGCGCCAGGTCCGGCTCGCGCTGGCATCGCAACAGCCACTGTTCGAGGTCGTGCCAATCGCCCAGCGCCGACTGGGCCGCCTTGAGCGGCGCCAGCAGCGAGCCGGGAATGCTGCAATCGTGCGGATAGGCCTCCAGCCCGTAGCGCACGCGCTTGATCCGCAGCCGTAGCGGGTGCCAGTGCTCGTAGGTGGTGTCCGCCAGCTCGGCGCGCAGGGTCTTCCATTGCCGGCGCAGGCGCTTGCGCACCCGGCCGTGCAGGCCATCCAGCACGGCATGCCGCTGGGCCGTACGCAACAGGGCCGGCCAGACGTCCAGGCAAAGCTGCAGGCGGTGCAGCGGCTGGCTGGCGAGAACCGCCACGTAGCCGGACTCCAGCACCGGCCGGCGCACCGCCAGCGCATCCCGCAGCCCTTCGGCGGCGAGCGCCGGCAGCAGCACCTCCAGGTCGCGGATCGGCCCGCTGAGCCGCCCGACCTCGGCGGCGGCATGCTCCAGCTCCTCGACGCCGGGGACTCCGCGGATCGGCCGCAGCAGGCTGCGCAGACGGCGCAGGGCGATGCGCAGGTCGTGCAGTGCCTCGCCATCCGTGCGCGCCTCCAGGCGGGCGACCGCCGACATCAACGCCACCTGCTGGCCGATCACCTCGGCCAGCAGTTCATCGATGAACCCCGTCATGCCTGCTCCTCTCCCCGGCCATCCCGCGTGGGCGCGCGCACCAGGCGCCAGGGCAGCGCCCGGCGCAATGCGCGCAGACGCAACCCTGGATCATCGGCACCGCCGTGTCCATAGCGTTGCGCTTCGAACGCGCCGACGAAGGCCGCGATGGCTGGCGCCTGCGCCGGCAGGACGCGGGCGGCGCGCTCGCCGTAGGAGCGTAGCCCTTCGCCGGGGGAACGGCGCAGGCCATGCATCTCCAGCAGGCGTTCGAAGCGGCGCAGTTGGCGGCTGCGCAGATCGCCACGGCCTTGCCAGGGCTTGAGCAGGAACAGCGCGAGCAGACCGACCGACAATATCGCCGCGGCACCGAGCAACAGGCCCAGTCGGGTCGGATCGAGCCCGCCGAACCAGCGCTGCAGGAAGGCGCCCTGCTGCTCACCCTGGTAGGCCAGGACCCAGCGTTGCCAGCCGTAGTTCAGGCTGTCCCAGGCCAGACGCATGTCGTTGAGCCAGGGCAGGCCACGGTAGCGCAACGGCGACAGCGGCGCGTCGGCGAGGTACTCGCTGTCTCCGGCCAGAGCCTGCTCCAGCCCCTGTTCGATCCGTTCGGGCGCCACCTGGTAGGTCGGGTCGACGCTCAGCCAGCCCTGCTCCGGCTGCCAATACTCGACCCAGGCGTGGGCGTCGAACTGATGCACCAGCAGGTAGTTGCCCGCCGGATTCAGCTCGCCGCCCTGGTAACCGGCCACCACTCGCGCAGGAATGCCCGCGGCGCGCAAGACGAAAGCCATCGCCCCGGCGTAATGCGCGCAGAAGCCGCTGCGCGTGTCGAACAGGAAATCGTCCACCCCGTCGGCGCCGGTCGCTGGCGGTTTCAGGGTGTAGGCGAAGGGCTCGTGGTTGAAGCGCTGCAACAGGGCCGCGACCAGCGCCTGCGGTTGCGCATGGGCCTGGCGCAACTCGTCGGCCAGCGCGCGCGCGCGCGGATTGCCGTGCATCGGCAACTGCAGGTTGCGCCAGCGCGTGCGCGGATCGATGCTGGACTCGCGCAGCGCCTGTGGCCAGGAACTGACTCGGTAGAACAGACGTTGCTCGACCGGCTGCCGCCGCTGCAGGTGGAAATCGCTCATCAGGCGCGTGTCGGTCTGGTCGGTCTGCGCCACGTCGAGGGCGAACAGCCAGGGCTGCGAACTGGGCTGCATGATCACGTCGTAGCGCAGCTCAGGGCCACGCTTCTGCCAGTGCAGAGCATCCTCGCCCGACCATTGCGGCGCCTGAGCCCAACGTCGTCCATCGAAACGCTCCATGGTCAAGGCGCGCCAGTAGAGCTGCTCGCGCGGCGGCGGTGCGCCCTCGAAGCGGACCCGGAACGCCAGTTCGGCGGAGCGCCCAAGCTCGGCGATATCCCCTGGCGCCATGCTCTCCGAGAGTCCGGTGACCCCCTTGTTGCCGGGCATCGGCAACGACCATAGCGGCCCCAGGCGGGGGAAGAACAGGAACAGCAGGAGCATCAGCGGCAGCGCCTGCAGCAACAGCCCGCCGGCCAGCCGCAGGGTCGGCCAGGGCCGGCTGGCGAAAGCGCTCTGCTGCAAGCCGATCAGCGCCGCCAGCAACGCGGTCACCGGCAGCAGGCTGTACAGCGCGGCGAGGAAACCGTCGTCGAACAGGTAGCCCACCACCACTGCGAAGAAACCGAGGAACACCAGTACCAGCGCATCGCGGCGGGTCTTCATTTCCACCAGTTTGAGGATGAACGCGGCGATCAGCAGCACCGCCCCCGCGTCCAGGCCCACCAGGCTGCCGCGCGACAACCAGACCCCGGCCCCGGCGAGCAACGCCAGGGCCAGCTTGACCCAGGCGCGCGGATAGCCGGCACGCATGCGGAAGACCTGCACCCGCCAGGCCGCGCAACCGAGCCACATGGCCGCGATCCACAGCGGCATGTAGGCCAGGTGCGGCAGGATCACCAGTACCTGCGCCACCAGCAGCCAGACCAGCGCGACCCGCGGAATCGCGTTCATCGCGCCGCTCCGAACAACGCCAGCGCGCGCAGGCAGGCCTCGCGCTGGGCCTCGCCGCTGGCCGGTTGCAGGCGCGTGCCGGGCAGCGCCAGGCCATAGGGCTGCTGCCGCGCGGAGAGTTCCAGGACTGCATGGCACAAGCGGCCCAGGCGACTTTCGAGGTCCCCGCCGAGGCGCTCGAATTCCAGCCACAGGTCTTCCCCGCCGAGCGCGGCGAAGTCCTTCACCAGCAGCCCCTGGCCACGGGAAAATGCCTTCCAGTGCAGGCGCCGCCGCGAGTCGCCCGGCTGGTAGGCGCGCAGCCCCTGGTAGTCGTCGACGCCCGCGCTCGCCAGCGCGCGCCCCTGGTCCTCGGCATCCTCCGCGCCCGGCGCGAGGAACGACTCGCCGGCCAGCGGCCGAGGGTAGACCAGCGCCTGCTGGCGCAGGTCGACCCAGCTCCAGGCCACCAGCAGGCCGAGGGGAAAGCTACTCTCCACCCGCAGGCGCCCCGGCCGCAGCCAGCCGCGTCGCTCGGTCGGGTGGAACAGCAGCACCTCGGCAGCCGCGTCGCCTGCCAGGTCGGCGTATTCCAGCGGCCGCTCCGGCCAGCCGACGGCGATGGCCTGGCGCGCCCGCCGCGGGCTTTCCAGGCGCACCCGGAAACCGGCGCGCTCGCCGGCGAACACCGGGTCCGCTCCCAACGCGGTGAGGCGCAGGCCGGCAAGGTTGCGATAGGTATGGAGGATGGTCACCACGCCCAGGGACAGCAGCAGGAAGGTCAACCCGTAGGCCAGGCTGTTCTGGTAGTTGATCGCCGCCAGCAGCATCACCAGCAGCGCCAGGCCGAAAGCGCCGCCCTGGCGGGTCGGCAGGATGAATACGCGGCGCTGGCTCAGCTCGACGCTGCTCGCCGGCGGTATCCGCCGGTTCAGCCAGCGCTGCCAGCGCGGCCAGTTGCGCAGGCGCATCAGAGCGCCGGGACTTCGCGCAGCAGCCATTGCACCAGCGCGCCGCCACCGTGCCCGGTGGGGTCCGCCTGGTCGCGCAGGCGATGCCCGGCGACCGCCGGCAACACCGCCTGGACGTCTTCCGGAATCACATAGTCGCGTCCCGCCAGCAGCGCCCAGGCACGCGCTGCGGCGAGCAACGCCAGGCTACCGCGCGGCGACAGGCCGAGGGCGAAGGCCGGCTGCGTGCGGGTCGCTTCGACCAGGCGCAGCACGTAGTCCACCAGCGCATCGCTGGCGCGGACCTTCGGCACTTCGGCCTGGAAAGCGGCCAGCGCCGCGTGGTCGAGCAAGGGTTCCAGGCGCGGCAGCAGATCGCGCCGGGCTTCGCCGAGCAGCAGCGAACGTTCCGCCGCGCGTCCGGGGTAGCCCAGCGACAGGCGCATCAGGAAGCGATCCAGCTGCGATTCCGGCAGGGAGAAGGTGCCGCCCTGGCTGGCCGGGTTCTGCGTGGCGATGACGAAGAACGGTTCCGGCAAGGGCCGGGTGGCGCCCTCGATGGTCACCTGGCCTTCTTCCATCGCCTCGAGCAAGGCGCTCTGGCTTTTCGGCGTGGCGCGGTTGATCTCGTCGGCGAGCACCAGCTCGGCGAAGATCGGCCCGGGATGGAAGACGAATTGACCGCTGTCCTTGTCGAACACCGAGGTACCGAGGATATCGCCCGGCAGCAGGTCCGAGGTGAACTGGATGCGCTGGAAACTGAGCCCGAGCACCCGCGCCAGGGCATGGCTGAGGGTGGTCTTGCCCATCCCCGGCAGGTCTTCGATCAACAGGTGCCCACGGGCCAGCAGGCAGGCCAGGGCCAGGCGCACCTGGCGGTCCTTGCCCAGGAGAATCTCATCGACCGCCTTCAGGCAGGCTTCCAGGGTGTTCAGCATCCCGACCTCGCGTTTCCGGGGAAAACAGCGATCCTACTGGCCTGGGGCCAGCCGGCAAGGCACTTGCAATTTTTCCTCACGAAACTGTGAAACCGTTGCCACCGGTACTTGCCGGAGTGCCCGCTACAAGCCTAGACGCTGGGGAGGGACAGGCGCCCCCTGGGCGCCGGCGCGGATGATGCCTGCGCCATGTCCGGCTCGACACGACGCGCGACGGTCGCCGACGGCAGGCGTGGGGGAAGCCGCCTCAGCCCAGTTCGGCGACGATCGCCGCCAGCGCCTTGGCCGGGTCGGCGGCCTGGCTGATCGGCCGGCCGATCACCAGGTAATCGGAGCCGGCATCCAGGGCCTGGCGCGGGGTGAGGATGCGCCGCTGGTCGTCCTGGGCGCTGCCGGCCGGGCGGATGCCCGGCGTGACCAGTTGCAGGCCCGGATGGGCAGCCTTCAGCGCCGGCGCTTCCTGGGCCGAGCAGACCAGGCCGTCCATGCCGGCCTTCTGCGCCAGGGCGGCGAGGCGCAACACCTGCTCCTGGGGCTCGATGTCGAGGCCGATGCCCGCCAGGTCCTCGCGCTCCATGCTGGTCAGCACGGTCACGCCGATGAGCAACGGCCTGGGCCCGCTGAAGGCCTCCAGCGTCTCGCGGCAGGCGGCCATCATGCGCAGGCCGCCGGAGCAGTGCACGTTGACCATCCACACGCCCATCTCGGCAGCGGCCTTCACCGCCATCGCCGTGGTGTTCGGGATGTCGTGGAATTTCAGGTCGAGGAACACCTCGAAGCCCTTGCCGCGCAAGGTCTCGACTATACCCGCGGCACAACTGGTGAAGAGTTCCTTGCCGACCTTCACCCGGCACAGTTTCGGGTCCAGCTGATCGGCCAGCGCCAGGGCGGCCTCACGGGTGGGGAAATCCAGGGCGACGATGATGGGGGACTGGCAGGCGGACATGGGCTCTCTCGCGGCGAATCGAAAACGGCGCGCATTGTCGCAGAATCCGGCCGTTTGCCGTAGCCCGGAACGCGCCGGGGAGATGAACGTCGTGGACTAGAGGCGGGCGCGGAGCAGTTGCTCCAGCCAGTCGACGAATGCCCTGACCCGCCGCGACAGATGCCGCCGGTGCGGATACAGGGCGTACGCCGGCATCGCTTCGGCCCGCCACTGCGGCAGCACCTCGCACAGCTCGCCGCGTTGGAGGTGCTCGCGCACGTCGTAGGCAGGGATCTGGATCAGGCCCAGTCCGGACAGGCAGCAGGCGATGTAGCTTTCCGCGTTGTTCACCGTGACCCGGCTGCGCAGCGCGCGGGTCAGGGTGCGCCCATCCTCGCGGTACTCCCAGGGCAACACCCGGCCGCTGCTGGGCGAGGCATAGTTGACCGCCCAGTGCCGGTCGAGGTCGGCCGGCGTCCGTGGCTCGCCATGCTCTTCCAGGTAGGCGGGACTGGCGCAATTGATCAGTTGCATCTCGCCAAGGCGTCGCGCCACCAGGCTGCTGTTGCCCAACTGGCCGACCCGCAGGACGCAGTCGACGCCCTCCTGCACCAGGTCCACCGAACGGTCGCTGGAGCCCAGTTCCAGTTCGATGTCCGGATGCTGGCGGAAGAATTCCGGCAGCGCCGGGGCGATCAGCAGTCGCGCCACCCGGCTCGGCACGTCGACCTTGAGCCGGCCGCTGGCGCGGCTGCCGTCGTGGAACAGGCTCTCCAGCTCTTCCATGTCTTCCAGCAGGTGACGGCAACGCTCCAGCACCACGCTACCGTCGTGGGTCAGCTGGACCTGCCGGGTGGTGCGATGCAACAGCCGGCTGCCGAGTTGCGCTTCGAGCTGCTGGACCGCCGCCGAGACCGTCGCCCGCGGCATGTCCAGCAGATCCGCGGCCTTGGTGAAGCTGCCGGTTTCGGCAACGCGCAGGAACACGCGCATGCTGTCCAGACGATCCATGGGCAGGCCCCTTCTCTCTATTCGGGATGGCTGGACAGTCTATCCATGCCACCCACGTTTATCCAAAGAACCCGGACCAATAGCCTGGAGTCCCTACTCTACTTCCTGGATCCGCAGATGCCCCATGCAGCGCTTTTGCCTTCTCCCAGCGCGTCCCCGCTGCCGGAAGTGGTCGGTTTCTGGCGCGATGCCGGCCCTACCCTCTGGTTCGCCAGGAACGCCGATTTCGACCGGCGCTTCCGCGAGCGCTTCGCCCACCTCTACGAGCTTGCCTGCGCCAACGCGCTGCGCCCGGCTGCCGGTGAAGCCGAGGACCATCTCGGCCTGCTGTTGCTGCTCGACCAGTACCCGCGCAACGCCTTCCGTGGAACCCCGCGCATGTACGCCAGCGACGCCCAAGCGCGGCGCTGGGCGGAGCGGGCTCTGGGACAAGGCCTCGACCGCCAGGTCGGGGACGCGCTGCGGCTGTTCTTCTACCTGCCGTTCGCCCATGCCGAGAACCTTGCCGACCAGGATCGCTCGGTAGCGCTGAACCACGGACTCGGCCAGCCCTTCCTCGCCCACGCTCATGAGCATCGCGAGATCATCCGCCGCTTCGGGCGCTTTCCCCATCGCAATCCGATCCTCGGTCGCCCGTCCAGCGCCGAGGAACTCGCCTTCCTCGCCGCCGGCGGCTTCGCCGGCTGAACCGGGGCTCAGCCGGCCCCTCCCTAGATAGGCAGGTCGCGATCCAGCAAGCGGTCCAGCAACCAGTTGGCCGCCGGTCCCAACGGCCGCTGCCGCGACCAGACCACATCCACCGCCTGGCTGCGCGGCCAGCCGGACACCGGCAACTCCTTCAGCCGCCCGTTGGCGTAGCCGCTGACCAGCCAGCGCGGCAGCTCGGCCCAACCGAAGCCGTGGGTGGCCATTTCCAGCAGCAACAGGTAGTTGGGCGCCGACCAGCAGCGCCCGCCGCTGGACGGCAGGCCGTCGTTGATCGCCGCGCCGGTCTCGCTATAGGTGTTCAGGCGCAGCAAACGCCATTCGGAAAGGTCACGCTCGCTGACCCGCTCCAGGCCCGCCAGCGGATGGTCGACGGCGGCGAACAGGCCGAACTCGGCACGCTCGGCGACCGCCGCCACGCCCAGCTCCGGCGGGTAGTGCGGCTGCGCGGCGAGCAGGCCGAGGGTGGCGCGGCCGCGGCTGACCTGGGCGATCACGTCCTGGTCCTCGGCGATCAGGCATTCGAACTCCAGCTCAGGGTAACGCTCGTCCAGTTCGGCCAGGCGCGCCTCGTAGCGCGCCGAATGGTAGGTGTCGGATAGCGCCAGGGTCACCCGTGGCTCCGAGCCGCCGGCGAGCAGCGCGGCGACCCGGCGCAGGCGGTCGGATGCGCCGAGGACCTCCTCGACCCGTCCCAGCAGGGTGCGTCCGGCCTCGGTCAGTTGCGGCTGGCGGCCACTGCGATCGAAGAGTTCCAGGCCGAGGTCGATCTCCAGCCGGGCAATGGCCTCGCTGACGGTCGACTGGCTCTTGCCCAGCTTGCGCGCGGCGGCGCTGAAGGAGCCGAGGGAAACGGCCTGGACGAAGGCCTCGAGGGATTCGGGCGACAAATGCATATCGGTTTTTCCGATGGTATCCAACTTAACCCTATCCCAAAGACCGATGACAATACAGCCCGACTTCAACGACGAACCGGGAGCGTTCGCCATGACCCACACCCACACCGCCCTCGACAAGACTCTCAAGGAGCGGATCTTCCACGCCCTGGCCTTCGAGGGCCTGGCCGTCCTCCTCACCGCGCCGGTGCTGTCGCTGGTGATGAACAAGCCCCTGGCGCACATGGGTGCGCTGACGCTGATGTTCTCCACCGTGGCGATGCTCTGGAACATGCTTTTCAACAGCCTCTTCGACCGCGCCCAGCGGCGCATGGGCTTCCAGCGCACCCTGCAGGTCCGGGTGCTGCATGCGATGCTCTTCGAGCTGGGGCTGATCGTGGTGCTGGTACCGCTGGCCGCCTGGTGGCTGTCGATCGGACTGGTCGAGGCGTTCCTCCTCGACATGGGCCTGATCCTGTTCTTCCTGCCCTACACCATGGCCTTCAACTGGAGCTACGACGTACTCCGCGCACGCCTGGTGGAAAGCCGCCAGACCAAGGCCGCCGGTTGCGACGCCGGCTAGGCCGGCGTTCAGGCCGTCAGCCGCTCGCGCAGGCGGCCGAGCATGCCGAGCAGGCTGCCGACCCGTTCCTTCTCGCGCTCGTCGCGCGGCACCTCGGCCAGCCGGTCGACCTCCGGCAGGCTTCGCCCGCGCCACAGCAAGGCCTGCTCGGCGGCCGCCTTCAGGCCTTTCTCGAACAATCCCTTGCGAATCGGCTTGGGCAGGTAGCGGAATATCTGCGCCTGGTTGATCAGCTCGAGCAGGGCCTGGGTGTCGCGGAACGGCGTAACCACCAGGCTGAGCAGGCGCGGATGGGCCTGGGCCAGGGATTTCAGCAGCGGCGCGGTATGCTCCCCGGCCAGCTTCAGGTCGCTGACCAGCACCTCCACCGGTTCGGTGTTCAGCCACACCAGCGCCTCGGCCAGGTTGCGCGCGCGCAGCAGGCGATGCCCGCCGGCATGGCAGAAGGCCCCGACGCAGTCCAGGGTTTCCGGGTCGTCGTCGAGCAGCAGCACGCTCAGCGGCGCCGCCAGCGTGGCCGCGGGCGGTGCCGGCAGGCCCTGGCGGCTGGCGATCTCCGCCGCCTGGCGCAGGGTGAAGGCCATTTCCTGGGGATTCCAGGGCTTGGTCAGGTAGCGGAAGATGCCGCCGTCGTTGAGCGCGTCGACGGCGGCGTCGAGGTCGGAATAGCCGGTGAGGAGAATCCGCAGGGTCTCCGGATAGCGCTCGCGAGCCTGCGCCAGCAGTTCGGCGCCGCTCATCTGCGGCATGCGCTGGTCGCTGACCAGCACCTGTATCCGTTCCGTCTTCAGGCGCTCCAGGGCGCGCCGCGGGTCGCTCTCGGTGAGCACCTCGTAATGGCGGCGGAACTGCATGGCCAGGCTGCGCAGGATGCGCTCCTCGTCATCGACGAAGAGGATGCGGACGGGAGATGGGCTCATGTCAGGCGCTCCGTTTCAGTTCGCGGGCCTGCTCTCGCGGCAGGCTGATGAGGAAGCGGGTTCCGCGGCCCGGTTCGGAGGCCACGCGGATGGTCCCGCCATGTTGCTGGATGATCTTGTAGCTGATCGACAGGCCGAGCCCGGTGCCCTGCCCCACCGGCTTGGTGGTGAAGAACGGGTCGAAGATCCGCCCGAGGACCTCGGCGGGCATGCCCTTGCCGTTGTCCTGCACGGAGAGGAACACCTGGCGCTCGTCGGCCCAGCTCTTCAGCAGGATGCGGCCGAAACGCTCCATGGCCTGCGCGGCGTTGGTCAGCAGGTTCAGCAGCACCTGGTTGATCTGCGACGGCGCGCAGGCTATAAGCGGCAGCTCGCCAAGCTGGCTGCTGATCTCGGCCTTGTCCTTGATGGCGGTGCGGGCGATCAGCACGGCGTTGCGCACGCAGTCGTTGAGGTCGACCTCCTCGCTGAAGGCGCGGTCCAGGCGGGCGAAGTCCTTGAGCCCGGAAACCAGCTCGCCGATCTGGCCGAGGCCGTAGCGGGTATCGACGAACAACTGCCGCAGGTCCTCGCGCAACTGTTCGACGGCGGCTTCGCGGCGCACCGCGTCGGCCGCCTGCAGCGCCTGCGCCAGGCGCGCTTCGTCGCACTGCGGGTCGCCCAGGCAGTCGACCAGCGCCGCCTGGGCATCGGCCAGGCGCAACAAGGGATCGCTCAGCTCCTCCAGCAGCGCCAGGTTGTTGCCGACGTAGCCGAGCGGCGTGTTCAGCTCGTGTGCGACCCCGGCCACCATCTGCCCGAGCGAAGCCATCTTTTCCGACTGCACCAGTTGCGCCTGGGACTCCTTGAGGTCCACCAGCGCCTTGCGCAGCACCCGGTTGCGCTGGGCGATGCGCGCCTCCATGGCCTTCAGCAGGTCGAGCACGGTGCCCAGGCCACGGTAGCGGCCCTCTTCGTCGACCAGGGCGAAGTCCTCGGTGATCGGATACTGCAGGCGACCGGTGACCTGCTGCGCCGCCTCTTCCAGGCTGGCGCCGAGGGAGACGCTGAGGGGCGCCCGGTTCATGACGTCGCGCACCGGATGGCGGCCCCAGAGGTCGCGGCCGAAACGCTGCATGAAGATGTCCTGGAGGGTGTAGCGGCTGACCAGGCCGAGGACCCGGCGCTCGTCGTCAACCACCGGCAGCGAGAGGAAGGCACGGTGCTCCGGCATCAGCAGGCGGTCGGCGACGTCGCTGATGCTCATCGCCGGAGTCAGGGGTTCCACCGGGCGCAACAGACGGGACAACGCGCTCGGAGACATCGGCAACCTCTCGCTGGCAGGCCCGGACGGGGCAATGAAGGGATACCCGCCAGTTAAGCAATGTCAGATTGCCAACATGTGACAGGCATCACGCCGACCAGGCTCAGCGCTTTCTCGGCCCGCAACTTCCGAGCGCCGCCGGGAGTCTCAACCACAGGACCTCGCGCCGGAACGTTGCCTGACAGAAAGGCAAACCCGGCGTATGGTGAACATTCATATCGATGAGGGAGAACAACATGCCCTGGTACGCCTGGTTGATCATCGTCCTCGCCCTGGGCTCCATCGTCGGCGGACTCCTGCTGCTGCGCGACTCGGCGAAGAAGCTGCCGTTGAGCGAGGAACAGCTCAAACGCATCCATGAACGCAACGCCGAGCTGGACGCGCAGGAGGCGAAGGACCGCTGAACCTATTGGCCTGCCGGCGGGTCACTAGGTCTCGTAGGAAAACCCCGGCGGGCGAAAAACCGGCGAGGCGAAGACTCGCGTGGCGGAGTCATGCGGGCCGCGCATGGTTTTTCCTGCGCAACCTGGGGTTCGTTCCCCGTGTGTTTCCCTCTGGCAGAAGGTCCGTTCCTTGCGCTTTTCCCATCCGCGGGTCGAAATGCCTTTAGAATCCCTCCTTTAAACGGGAGGCTGCATGCTCGGGCGTCTGATACCGCTTCTACCCATTCTGTTCCTGCTCGGGGGCTTCTTCACCGGGCACATCGCGCTGCTGACGGCGGTCATCGTCCTGCTCTACATCATCTGGGTGACCTACGCCGAACGCTGGCTGCCGACCCTGCTCTGGTGGCCGGTGAGCCTCGCCGCCAGCGCCCTGATCGCCATCCACTACCTGCCCGGCTTCATTCCCCTGCGCCTGTTCCCCTGGGACCTGGCCAGCGCCAGCCCGCCGATCCAGATGATCTGGCTGCCCTGGGACAAGGCCCTGGTCGCCCTTACCCTGCTCGCCTGGTGGCTACGCCGGCCGAAGCAGCCGCTGGTGTCGCTGGATATCACCGCGCTGGCCTTCTGCCTGACCTTCTTCGTGGTGCCGCTGCTGTCGATCATGACCAATGCCGCGAGCTGGCAGCCGAAGTGGCCGGATGCCTTCTGGTGGTGGCTGGTACTGAACGTCGGGGTGGTCTCCCTGGCCGAGGAGGCGTTCTTCCGCGGCCTGCTGCAAAGCCAGTTGATCCGCTGGTTCGGCGCCTGGCCGGGAATCATCGTCGCGACCCTCGCCTACGCCGCGCTGCACCTGCTGGTGAACCCGGTGTACGCGCTGCTGGCCGGGATCGCCGGGCTGGGCTACGGCATGGTCCTGCACTTCAGCGGGCGGCTGTCCCTGGCGGTGCTGCTGCACGCTTCGATCAACACCCTGCACTTCCTCCTGCTGAGCTACCCGTTCCGCCTGATCTCCGAGTGATCAGGCGTTCTTGATCACCAGCGCCAGGGCCTCCTCGGCGAGCTGGTCGAGACTCATCGGTCCTTCCGGACGGAACCAGGTGGTGGTCCAGGACAGCGCGCCAGTGAGGAAGCGCCGCAGGATGAACGGATCGCCCTGGCAGTAGCCGGCCAGCCGCGCCTCCCCCAGCACGTCGAGCCACATCTGCTCGTAGATGTCGCGCAGGCCGAGGATGTACGCCTGGCCTTCGGCGGACAGCGAGCGCCACTCGTAGACCAGCACCGCCATCGCCTCGCCGGTGCCGCCCATGATCGATTGCAGCTCGCAACGGATCAGTCCCAGCACCCGCTCGCGCAGGTCCTCGGCATCGGCCAGGGCGGCGCGCATCAGGGCGGTGTTGTAGAGGATGGTCTCTTCCATCACCGAGCGCAGGATCTCGTCCTTGCTCTTGAAGTGATGGAAGATGCTGCCCGACTGGATGCCCACCGCGCTGGCCAGGTCGCGCACCGTGGTGCGTTCGTAGCCTTTGCTGCGGAACAGGTGGGCGGCGGTCTGCAGCAGCTTGCCGCGGGCGCTTTCCGGATCGGTGAGCTGTCCGGTAGCCACCAGCTCCAGCATCACTTCCCGGGCTTTCTGATCGTCCAACGCTGAGTACCCCTTTTCCGGATCGTCGGCGGCTCGGTGCCGCTCATCCGCGCGCCCGGCCGCTCCGTATTTGCCGACCGGCCTCGGGATTGCCCCGCAAGTGCTTGTCGGCATTCATGAAATGTATGCCTGCGAAGACGACCGAGCAAGCGCTTGGGTAACAGCCGAGAACGGATTTGTTTCCGCCCTCTTCTCAACCAAGCGCTTGCTTGGTAATGTCGCCCCACACTTCCGCCGTCACGGGTCAAGAACAATGCAAAAGACCGTACGCATCGGCTGCGCCTCGGCCTTCTGGGGCGACACCTGCACCGCGGCCGCGCAGCTGGTGCGCGGCGCGCCGCTGGACTACCTGGTGTTCGACTACCTGGCCGAGATCACCATGTCGATCATGGCCGGCGCCCGCCTGAAACAGCCGGACGCCGGCTACGCCACCGACTTCGTCGAGGTCCTCGCACCACTGCTGGGCGAGATCGCCGAGAAGAAGATCCGCGTCATCAGCAACGCTGGCGGGATCAATCCGCAGGCCTGTGCCGCCACCCTCGCCGCGGCCTGCGAGAAGGCCGGGGTGCAGTTGAAGATCGCCGTGCTCCATGGCGACAACCTGCAAGCGCGCCAGGCCGAACTGGCCAAGTCCGGCATCCGCGAGATGTTCAGCGACGCGCCTTTCCCGCCGATGTGCGTCTCGCTCAACGCCTACCTCGGCGCGCCGGGCATCGTCGAGGCCCTGCGCCTGGGCGCGGACATCGTGATCACCGGCCGGGTGGTCGACAGCGCGGTGGTCAGCGCCGCCCTGGTGCACGAGTTCGGCTGGGCCTGGGACGACTACGACCGACTGGCCCAGGCCGCCCTCGCCGGGCACATCGTCGAATGCGGCGCGCAATGCACCGGCGGCAATTTCACCGACTGGGAGCAGGTGCCGGACTACGAGCACATCGGCTTCCCCATCGTCGAGGTCGAGGCCGACGGGCGCTTCGTAGTGACCAAGGCGCCCGGCACCGGTGGCCTGGTCAGCGAACTGAGCGTCGGCGAACAGATGCTCTACGAGATCGGCGACCCACGCGCCTACCTGCTGCCCGACGTGGTCTGCGACTTCACCGAGGTGCGCCTGCGCCAGGCCGGTCCCGACCGGGTCGCGGTGGAAGGCGCGCGCGGCCTGCCGCCCACCGACCGGTACAAGGTCAGCGCCACCTATCCGGACGGTTTCCGCTGCACCGCCAGTTGCCTGATCGCCGGCATCGATGCGCTGAAGAAGGCCGAGCGGGTCAGCCAGGCGATCATCGCCAGGACCGAGGAAATCTTCGCCGAGCGCGGCTGGGAGCCCTACCGCGAGGTCAATGTCGAACTGCTCGGCAGCGAAGCCACCTATGGTCCCCATGGGCGACGGCAGGACAGCCGCGAAGTGGTGGTCAAGCTGGCCGTCCGGCATCCGCGCAAGGAAGCCCTGGTGCTGTTCTCCCGCGAGATCGCCCAGGCCGCCACCGGGATGGCGCCCGGCCTGACCGGCATCGTCGGCGGCCGACCGACGGTGTATCCGGTGATCCGCCTGTTCTCTTTCCTGATCGACAAGGCGCAATGCGCGTTGAGCGTGGAGATCGACGGCCAGCGCCATCCGCTGGAACTGCCGGTCCTCGAAGCCTTCGACCCGGCACGATTGGCCGAGGCGCGCCAGCCGCCACGCCCGGAGCAGCCCGCCAGCGCCAGCGTGCCGCTGGTGAAGCTGGCGGTGGCGCGCTCCGGCGACAAGGGCAACCACAGCAACATCGGGGTCATGGCGCGGCGTCCGGAGTACCTGCCGTGGATCGCCGAGGCGCTGGAGGAAGGCGCGGTGGTGGACTGGATGCAGCATGTGCTCGACCCGCAGACCGGCCGGGTCGGCCGCTGGTACCTGCCGGGCAGCCACAGCCTGAACTTCCTGCTGGAGAACGCCCTCGGCGGCGGCGGCGTCGCCAGCCTGCGCATCGACCCGCAGGGCAAGGCCTTCGCCCAGCAGTTGCTGGAGTTCCCGGTGGCGGTGCCGCAGGCGCTCGCCGACGCGCTGGAAACGCAGGGCAGATAACCACGACCAGGAACGACGAATGCGGCGTTCCGCTGCAACCACCCCACGGGATTCATCGGAGTCACCAGAACAATGAGCTACGACTCGATCTTCCGACCTGGCCTGTTCGACGGCCAGACCATCATCGTCACCGGCGGCGGCAGTGGCATCGGCCGCTGCACCGCCCATGAGCTGGCGGCCCTCGGCGCCCACGTGGTGCTGGTCGGACGCAAGGCGGAAAAGCTGGAGAAGACCGCCGGCGAGATCGTCGAGGACGGCGGCAGCGTCAGCTGGCACGCCTGCGACATCCGCGAGGAGGAAGCGGTGAAGACGCTGGTGGCGAATATCCTGGCCGAACGCGGGACCATCCATCACCTGGTCAACAACGCCGGCGGCCAGTATCCCTCGCCCCTCGCCTCGATCAGCCAGAAGGGCTTCGAGACCGTGCTCCGCACCAACCTGGTCGGCGGCTTCCTGGTCGCCCGCGAAGTGTTCAACCAGTCGATGAGCAAGACCGGCGGCAGCATCGTCAACATGCTCGCCGACATGTGGGGCGGCATGCCCGGCATGGGTCACTCCGGCGCCGCACGCTCCGGCATGGAGAATTTCACCAGGACCGCCGCCGTCGAGTGGGGCCATGCCGGCGTGCGGGTCAACGCGGTGGCGCCGGGCTGGATCGCGTCCAGCGGCATGGATACCTACGAAGGCGCGTTCAAGGCGGTGATCCCGACCCTGCGCGAGCACGTGCCGCTCAAGCGCATCGGCAGCGAGTCGGAAGTCGCCGCCGCCATCGTCTTCCTGCTCTCCCCCGGCGCCGCCTTCGTCAGCGGCAACACGATCCGCATCGACGGCGCCGCCAGCCAGGGCAGCCGCGCCTTCCCGCTGCTCAAGGGCAAGCCGGGACAGAGCCGCGCGTACAACGGCTTCCACCGCGCCTACCTGCCCGACGTGCTGAAGGACCAGGAGGACTGACATGCCCGCGATCCAGTCGGAACTCGACGTCAACGGCGAGGACTTCGCCCGTAACCGCGAGGCCATGCTCGCCGCCGTGGCCGGCTTCCGCGAATTGGAGCAGAAGGTCCTGGACAAGGCCGCCGAGGCCAGGCCGAAGTTCGAGAAACGCGGACAACTGCTGCCGCGCGAACGCCTGGCGTTGCTGCTCGATCCGGGCGCGCCGTTCCTCGAACTGTCCTCGCTGGCCGGCTACAAGCTGCACGACGACAAGGACGGCACCCAGGCCGGCGGCGGGATCATCGCCGGGATCGGCTACATCGCCGGGGTGCGCTGCCTGGTCAGTGCCAGCAACAGCGCGATCAAGGGCGGCACCATCTCCCCGACCGGGCTGAAGAAGACCCTGCGCCTGCAGCAGATCGCCATGGAGAACAAGCTGCCGGTGGTGACCCTCACCGAAAGCGGCGGCGCCAACCTCAACTATGCGGCGGAGATCTTCGTCGAAGGTGCGCGCGGCTTCGCCAACCAGGCGCGGATCTCCGCCATGGGCATTCCCCAGGTCACCGTGGTGCATGGTTCCAGCACCGCCGGCGGTGCCTACCAGCCGGGGCTGTCGGACTACGTGGTGGTGGTGCGCGGCAAGGCCAAGATGTTCCTCGCCGGGCCGCCGTTGCTCAAGGCCGCCACCGGCGAGATCGCCAGCGACGAGGAACTCGGCGGAGCCGAACTGCACGCGCAGGTCGCCGGCACCGCGGAATACCTGGCGGAAAACGACGCCGACGGCGTGCGCCTGGCCCGCGAGATCGTCGGCATGTTGCCGTGGAACGCACAACTGCCGGCGCGCCCGGCGCGTTCCTGGCGCGAACCGCTGTACCCGGTGGAGGAGCTGCTCGGGGTGGTTCCGGCCGACCCGAAGAAGCCCTACGACGTCCGCGAGATCGTCGCGCGCATCGCCGACGGCTCCGAGTTCCTCGACTTCAAGAACGAGTTCGACGGCCAGACCGTCTGCGGCCACCTGCGCATCGAGGGCCACGCCTGCGGCCTGATCGGCAACAACGGACCGATCACCCCGCAGGGCGCGGCCAAGGCGGCGCAGTTCATCCAACTCTGCGAACAGAGCAACACGCCGCTGCTGTTCCTGCACAACACCACCGGCTTCATGGTCGGCACCGAGTCGGAGCGCCAGGGCGTGATCAAGCACGGCTCGAAGATGATCCAGGCGGTGGCCAACGCCCGCGTGCCCAAGCTGACCCTGGTGGTCGGCGGCTCCTACGGCGCCGGCAACTACGCGATGTGCGGACGCGGCCTCGACCCGCGCTTCATCTTCGCCTGGCCGAACAGTCGCACCGCGGTGATGGGCGGCGCCCAGGCCGGCAAGGTGCTGCGCATCGTCACCGAGGAGAAACACGCCAAGGAAGGCAAGGAAGCCGACCCGAAGATGCTCGACATGCTGGAAACCGTCACCGCGCAGAAGCTCGACAGCCAGTCCACCGCGCTTTACGGCACCGCCAGCCTGTGGGACGACGGCCTGGTCGACCCGCGCGACAGCCGCAGGCTGCTCGGCTACCTGCTGGATATCTGCGCGGAAGCCGAGGCGCGGCCGCTGAAGGGCAACAGCTTCGGGGTCGCGAGGTTCTGACTGCAACAGGCGAGCCGGCGACAGCCCCTCTCCCCGCTCTCCCTGAAGGAAGAGGGTTGGGAAAGAGCAAGCGGATCCTGCCGGAAAACAATGATGCCCAGGAGGAAAGACAACCCATGATCTTCACCCAGGAACACGAGGAACTCCGCCGCACCGTTCGCAGCTTCGTCGAGCGGGAAATCAACCCCAACGTCGACCAGTGGGAAAAGGACGGCCGCTTCCCGATCCACGAGATCTTCCGCAAGGCCGGCGAACTCGGCCTGCTGGGCATCTCCAAGCCGGAGAAGTTCGGCGGCATGGGCCTGGACTACAGCTACTCGATCGTCGCCGCCGAGGAATTCGGCAGCATCACCTGCGGCGGCATCCCGATGGCCATCGGCGTGCAGACCGACATGTGCACCCCGGCCCTGGCCCGCTTCGGTTCCGACGAGTTGCGCGAGGAGTTCCTCCGCCCGGCCATCGCCGGCGAGATGGTCGGCTGCATCGGCGTCTCCGAGGTCGGCGCCGGCTCCGACGTCGCCGGCCTGAAGACCACCGCGCGCAAGGACGGCGACGACTATGTGATCAACGGCAGCAAGATGTGGATCACCAACTCGCCGTCGGCCGACTTCATGTGCCTGCTCGCCAATACCTCCGACGACAAGCCGCACGTCAACAAGTCGTTGATCGTGGTCCCGATGAAGACCCCGGGCATTACCCTCAGTCCGCACCTGGACAAGCTCGGCATGCGCAGTTCGGAGACCGCCCAGGTGTTCTTCGATAACGTCCGCGTACCGCAGCGCAACCGCATCGGCGCGGAAGGTGCCGGCTTCATGATGCAGATGCTGCAGTTCCAGGAAGAACGGCTGTTCGGCGCGGCCAACATGATCAAGGGCCTGGAGCACTGCATCGACGTCACCATCGAGTATTGCAAGGAGCGCAGGACCTTCGGCCAGCCGCTGATCGACAACCAGGTCATCCACTTCCGCATGGCCGAGATGATGACCGAGGTCGAGGCGCTGCGCGCCCTGGTCTACCAGGCCACCGAGCTGTACGTGAAAGGCAGGGACGTGACGCGCCTGGCTTCCATGGCCAAGCTCAAGGCCGGCCGCCTCGGCCGCGAGGTCAGCGACGCCTGCCTGCAGTACTGGGGCGGCATGGGCTTCATGTGGGACAACCCGGTCTCCCGCGCCTACCGCGACACCCGCCTGGTATCCATCGGCGGCGGTGCCGACGAGATCATGCTCGGCATCATCTGCAAGCTGATGGGCATCCTGCCGGGCAAGAAGAAAGGCTGACGTTCCAGGAGGAAACCGGCATGAGCCTGCCGCATTGCGAGACCCTGCTGCTGGAACCCGTCGAGGGCGTCCTGCGGATCACCCTGAACCGCCCGCAAAGCCGCAACGCCATGAGCCTGGCGATGGTCGGCGAACTGCGCGCGGTGCTCGCCGCCGTGCGCGACGACCGTAGCGTGCGGGCGCTGGTGCTGCGCGGCGCCGACGGGCACTTCTGCGCCGGCGGCGACATCAAGGACATGGCCGGTGCCCGCGCCGCCGGGGCGGAAGCCTACCGCACGCTGAACCGCGCCTTCGGCAGCCTGCTGGAGGAAGCCCAGGCCGCCCCGCAACTGCTGGTGGCGCTGGTGGAAGGCGCGGTGCTCGGCGGCGGTTTCGGCCTGGCCTGCGTGTCGGACGTAGCGATCGCCGCCGCCGATGCGCAGTTCGGCCTGCCGGAAACCAGCCTCGGCATTCTCCCGGCGCAGATCGCGCCTTTCGTGGTCCGCCGCATCGGCCTGACCCAGGCCCGCCGCCTGGCCCTCACCGCCGCCCGCTTCGACGGCCGCGAGGCACTGCGCCTGGGCCTGGTGCATTTCTGCGAGGCCGACGCCGATGCCCTCGAACAGCGCCTGGAGGAAACCCTCGAGCAACTGCGCCGCTGCGCGCCGAACGCCAACGCCGCCACCAAGGCCCTGCTGCTGGCCAGCGAAAGCGGCGAACTCGGCGCCCTGCTGGACGATGCGGCGCGCCAGTTCGCCGAAGCGGTGGGCGGCGCCGAAGGCAGCGAAGGCACCCTGGCCTTCGTACAGAAACGCAAGCCGGTCTGGGCCCAGTGAGCCACGACCGCGAAACAGGGCAACAGCCTCCAGGAGCCGAACGACATGCCCAGCTTCAACAAGATCCTCGTCGCCAACCGCGGTGAAATCGCCTGCCGGGTGCTGCGCACCGCCCATGAACTGGGCTACCGCAGCGTCGCCGTGTACAGCGAGGCGGACGCCGACGCCCGCCATGTGCAACTGGCCGACGAGGCCGTGTGCATCGGCCCGGCAGCGGTGGCGCAGTCCTACCTGAACCTCGAGGCGATCCTCGACGCCGCCCGTCGCAGCGGCGCCGAGGCGATCCACCCCGGCTACGGCTTCCTCTCCGAGAACGCCGAATTCGCCCGTGCCTGCGAAGCCGCCGGGATAGTCTTCATCGGCCCGGATGCGGAAGCCATCCACCTGATGGGCAGCAAGCGCCTGTCGAAGATCGCCATGCTCGCCGCCGGGGTGCCGTGCATCCCCGGCTACGAAGGCGCCGAACAGGACGACGCGACCCTGCGGCGCGAGGCCGAACGCATCGGCTACCCGCTGATGATCAAGGCCAGCGCCGGCGGTGGCGGCCGCGGCATGCGCCTGGTGGAGGAACCCGGCCAACTGCTGGAACAGTTGCGCACTGCGCGCTCGGAAGCGCTGGGCGCCTTCGGCAGCGCCGAGCTGATCCTGGAGAGGGCCGTGCCGCGCCCGCGCCACGTGGAGATCCAGGTGTTCGGCGACCGCCACGGCAACCTGCTCTACCTCGGCGAACGCGACTGCTCGGTGCAGCGCCGCCACCAGAAGGTCATCGAGGAAGCCCCCTGCCCGGTGCTCGATGCCGACCTGCGTCGCGCCATGGGCGAGGCGGCGGTGAAGGCCGCGGCCTCGGTCAACTACGTGGGCGCCGGCACCGTCGAGTTTCTTCTCGGCGAGGATGGTCGCTTCTACTTCCTGGAGATGAATACCCGCCTGCAGGTCGAACACCCGGTCACCGAACTGGTCACCGGCCAGGACCTGGTGGCCTGGCAGATCCGCGTCGCCGAGGGCCATCCGCTGCCGCTGCGGCAGGAACAGGTGGAACTGCGCGGGCACGCCATCGAGGTCCGCCTCTACGCCGAGGACGCCGGTCGCGGCTTCCTGCCGCAGACCGGCACGGTGCTGCGCTGGGACCCGGAACTGCTGCCCGGCGTACGCATCGACCATGGCCTGGTCGAGGGGCAGGCGGTGACGCCCTTCTACGACCCGATGCTGGCCAAGCTGATCGCCTACGGGGCGACCCGCGACGAAGCCCGGCGCAAGCTGATCCGCGCGCTGGAGCGCTGCGTGCTGCTGGGGGTCGACGGCAACCAGCGGTTCCTCGCCAACCTCCTGGCGCATCCGGACTTCGCCGCCAGCGAGGCGACCACCGCCTTCATCGGTGAACGCTTCGCCGAAGACCCCAGCCTGCAACCGCGCCAGCCGGGCGCCGAGGAACTGGCCCTGGCCGCCGCCCTGCTCTACCAGGCCGGCGCCGAGGCCAGTGCGCACCAGCCCGGCCTGGCCGGCTGGCGCAGCGCCGCCGGGGCACCGTGGAAGATCGTCCTGAAGCACGCCGAACAGCGCCTGGAGATCGGCCTGGAGGTCCTCGAAAGCGGTCGTCGGCCGCGACTGCTGGCGCGCCTGGAGCGACGCGAGATCGCCGTGCGCCTGCTCGACTGCGACGGACGCTGGGCCAGCGCCGAACTCGACGGCATTCGCCGTCGCCACGCCTACCACCTGGACGGCGGGCGCCTCTGGCTATACGGCCACGGCGGCAACCTCGAACTGCTCGACGTCACCCACGCCGGCGCCAGCGCCCAGGTCGGCGCCAGTTCCGGCACGCTCAAGGCGCCGATGGACGGCGCCATCGTCGAGGTGCTGGTCGGCGAGGGCGAACGGGTCGGCAAGGGCCAACTGCTTCTGGTACTGGAGGCAATGAAGATGGAACACCCGCTGAAGGCCGGAGTCGACGGCGTGGTCCGCCGCGTCCAGGTCGGCCGTGGCGAGCAGGTGCGCAACCGGCAGGTGCTGGTCGAGGTGGAAGCCGACGCCTGAGACAACCCGCCGCTCATCCGCAACGACAACGACAAGAAAACGGAGATGCCCATGTCACTGCACGGCAAGACCCTGTTCATCACCGGCGCCAGCCGCGGCATCGGCCGGGAGATAGCCCTGCGCGCCGCGCGCGATGGCGCCAACCTGGTGATCGCGGCGAAGAGCGCCGAGCCGCATCCGAAGCTGGAAGGCACCATCTTCAGCGTCGCCGCCGAGGTCGAGGCCGCCGGCGGCCAGGCCCTGCCGCTGCAACTCGACGTGCGCGACGAGCAGGCCGTGGCGGCGGCCATGGCCCGCGCCGCCGAACGCTTCGGCGGGATCGACGCGCTGGTCAACAACGCCGGGGCGATCCGCCTGGTCGGGGTGGAAAAGCTGGAGCCCAAGCGCTTCGACCTGATGTACCAGATCAACACCCGCGCGGTGCTGGTCTGCAGCCAGGCCGCCCTGCCCTACCTGCGCAGGAGCGCCAACGGCCACATCCTCAGCCTGTCGCCGCCGATCAACCTGGCCGGCAGGTGGTTCGCCCAGCACGGCCCCTACACGGTCACCAAGTACGGCATGAGCATGCTTACCCTGGGGATGCACGAGGAGTTCGGGAAATACGCCATCAGCGTCAACGCGCTGTGGCCGAAGACCATGATCGCCACCGCCGCCATCGAGTTCGAGCTGGGCAGCCGTGACGCCTTCCGCCGCGCGCGCACCCCGGCGATCATGGCCGACGCCGCGCACGCCATTCTCACCAGCGAGGGGCGCAGCCTCAGCGGGCGCCTGCTGGTCGACGAGGAATTGCTGCGCGAGCGCGGCCAGAGCGATTTCGAGCAGTACCGCTACGACCCGGAGGGTGGCGCGCTGGTGCCCGACCTGTTCCTCGACTGAGGTCTCCGACGAAAGGCGCGCGGCGCTCTGCGGCGGGCTTCCGGGCTATTTGCCGAAGTGCCCCGGGGCGACCGCGCAACGGTCATAGCCGAGGCGGCGGCTGCGGTCTAGAGTCGCGGGAGCGTCCTACGCCCCGCACAACAACGACAAAGCGCGAGAGCCATGACCCACGCCGACCTGATCACTTTCAACCGTTTCGTTGCCCGCCTGCCTGCCACCTTCGGCCGCGTGCCGCGCATGCTGCGCGGCCTGTACTACACCGCGATCCGTAACCGCGAGAAGAGCCTGTCCCTGGGCTGGGCGCTGGAGCGCGCGGCACGCCTGTACCCGGACAACCCGGCGGTGCTCGACGGCCAGCGGCGGATCAGCTACGCCCTGTTCAACGGCTGGGCCAATCGCCTGGCGCGCGCCTTCAAGGCCGAGGGCGTAGGCCACGGCAGCGTGGTCGCGGTGATGCTGGAGAACCGCGTCGAGCTGCTGGCGATCCTCGCCGCCCTGGCCAAGCTCGGCGCCATCGGCGCACTGGTCAACACCACCCAGCGCGGCAAGGTCCTGGTGCACAGCCTGAACCTGGTGAAACCCGGCCACTTCGTGGTCGGCGAAGAGTTGCGCGAGGTGTTCGAGGAAGTCCGCCAGGAGGTGCTCGGCAACGCCGGCCATTGCTACTGGGTCGACGACGGCGACACCCTCGGCGATCCCGGCTCGCCGCCGATGGGCTGGCGCAACCTGATGCGCCTGGCCCAGGGGCAGACCTCGGAGAACCTCGAGGACACCGGCAGGGTGCGGCTCAAGGACTCCTGCTTCTACATCTACACCTCCGGCACCACCGGCCTGCCGAAAGCCTCGATCATGAGCCACGGCAAGTGGATCAAGGCCTACGGCGGCTTCGGCCATTCCGGCCTGGGCCTGGGCCGCGACGACGTGCTCTACCTGACCCTGCCCTGCTACCACAACAACGCCGTGACCGTCTGCTGGAGCGCGGCGCTCGCCGGCGGCGCGGCCATGGCCCTGCGCCGCAAGTTCTCCGCCAGCGGTTTCTGGAAGGACGTGCAGCACTACCGGGCGACCTGCTTCGGCTACATCGGCGAGCTCTGCCGCTACCTGCTGAACCAGCCACCGTGCGCCGAGGAACGCGGCAATAGCCTGACCTGCATGATCGGCAACGGCCTGCGCCCGTCGATCTGGGCCGAGTTCAAGCAACGCTTCGAGATCCAGCGGATCACCGAGTTCTACGCTTCCAGCGAAGGCAACATCGGCTTCACCAACGTATTCAATTTCGACAATACGGTGGGCTTCTCCCCAGCCACCTACGCCATCGTCCGCTACGACCTGGAGAACGACCGCCCGGTGCGCGACGCCAAGGGCTTCATGGAGAAGGTCGGCAAGGGCGAGGTCGGCCTGCTGATCAGCGAGATCAGCGCGAAGTGGCCGTTCGACGGCTACACCGATCCGGCCAAGAGCGAAGCGGTGATCCTCCGCGACGTGTTCAAGAAGGGCGACGCCTGGTTCAACACCGGTGACCTGATGCGCGACATCGGTTTCAAGCACACCCAGTTCGTCGACCGTCTCGGCGACACCTTCCGCTGGAAGGGCGAGAACGTTTCCACCACCGAGGTGGAAAACGCTCTCGGCGCCTTCGACGGGGTCGAGGATGCGGTGGTCTACGGCGTGGAGATTCCCGGCACCAACGGCCGCTGCGGGATGGCCGCGCTGCGCCTGGCCGATGGCGTCAAACTGGACCGCGACGCCCTCGCCGCGCACCTCGACCGCGAGTTGCCGGCCTATGCCACGCCGGTGTTCCTGCGCCTGCTGCGCGAAGTCGAGACCACCGGCACCTTCAAGTACAAGAAGACCGACCTCAAGCGCGACGCCTACGATCCCGCGCGGGTGAGCGACAAACTCTTCGTCAGGTTGCCCGGCAGCGCCGGCTACCAGCCGTTGGACGCGGAGCTGTACCAGGCGTTGCAAGAGCAGCGCTACCGCTTCTGAGCGCCGGGGCGGCCTACTGGCGGAATTCGAACTGCAACTCGGCCCCTTCCAGGGGCCGCGACACGCCCAGTTCGCGGTCGCGATAGAGCAACTGGCCGTTGAGGCGGAAGTCGCTGTCGTCCTTTTCCTCGAACATCGGCGGCAACAGCGGCTTGGGCTTATGGGTCTCTTCCGTGCCGGGCGGCGCCATCTTCTGCACCAGTTCCTTCGGCAGGCGCAGGTCCAGCTTGGCGCTCGGCAGCGGCTTGCGCACCTCGGGGTCGAGACGAGCGGTGGAAGCGCGCTTCGCCGGCGCCGGCTTGTCCTTGGCGACCGGCCTGCTGGCCGGCTTCGGCGGCGCAGCCGCAGGCTTCGGCTTGGCCGGCGGCTTGGGTTTGGCAACCTGCTCCGCGGCTGGCGCGACCTTCTTCGAAGCTGTTTTCGGCGCGGCAGGCACGGCAGGCGCTGGCTCCGCGCGTGCAGGCTTCACTGGCCTGGCAGGGGCGCGCTGCTCCTGCGGCGGTGCTTCCGGGGCTTTCTTTTCCGGTGCCTTGGAGCCGTCATCGCAGGCCGCCAGGAAGCAACCGAAAAGAACAACGACGCAAATTCGGCAAAGACGTTTCATAGTCACGCAGGTATGGCCAATTGCGGCAATGCTGACGGCAGACTGCAACCAAGGCAAGGGGTCACTATCGTCATCCTGGCACTCTCTCGGTTGTTCGCCCCATGTCTAACCTGTCATGCACGGATAACCGCTTGATGTCAGCCCGCGACGCCATCACGGCGTCGCGGGCCATGGTCGTCACGGCCGTTTCTTGGCGCTCGCGGCTATCGTCGCGAGGCGTTCCAGTCGTTCCACCAGGTTCTCTCCGGGGAAACGTTTCTGCAGCTCGGCCAACTGGGTCGCGGCCTGCTCCGTCTTGCCCTGCTCACGCAGTGCAAGGACCGCCCCGAGCGCCTCGTCGAGCACCTCCGGCTTCACCGCAACCGCCTTGCCCCTGGCCTGGGCGACGAAGTCGCCAGCCAGCTCCGCCTGGACCTTCGCCTGCTGCGCGGCCTGGGCCGGCGGTCGGTCGGCCAGGGCAGCCGGAGCCGGCGGCGCGGCCTCGGCCATCAGTTGCGGCGCCTCCCCGGACGATGCGTAGCTGGCCAGCAAGGCCGGGGACTCCGACATCTCGCCGGACAGCGGAGCCGGCGCCGCCGGCGCGCGCATGGCCCGCTTCGCCGCAGCGGCCCCGGCGACTCCGTCGCGCAGGGGCACATCGCTGAACGCCACTTCGGGCCGGGCCTGGCGCTCGGCGTCGTCCAGCACGTTGTGGCTGACCAGCCCCAGCACCAGCGCCACGCCCAGCAGGCTGGCGAAGGCCGCCTGCCAACGCGGCCTGCGGGAGGCTTCCAGCCAGCGCCGCCACCAGGACCGGGCGGGTTCGACATGCGCCGCCTGGCGCCGCGCGGCGGCGAGGATCGCCTGGTCCAGCGCCGGCGCCGGCTGCTGCGGCGCGTGGGCGCGGAAATGCGCCAGCATCTGCTCTTCGGCGACGCTCGCGGAATGCTTCTGTGGGTTCATACCGCCACCTCCTCGGCCAGCAGCCGGCGCAGCTTCTGCACCGCGTAGCGGAAACGGCTCTTCACCGTCTCCAGCGGCGACTGGGTGAGCGTGGCGATCTCGGCCAGTTCCAGTTCGCCGTGGGCGCGCATCAGGAATACCTCGCGCTGTTCCTCGGGCAGGGTCTCCAGCGCGCTCTGCAAGCGCTCGCCGTCGCGGCTCAGGCTGAGCTGCTGCTCGGGGCCGGCGCCCTGGTCGGGTTGCGCGTGCAACTGTTCGTCGTAGCTGTCCTGCAACGGCTGGCGCTGGCCATGCTTGCGCCAATGATCGATCAGGCGGTTGCGGGCGATCTGGTAGAGCCAGGTGCGGAAGCTCGCCCGGCCCTGCGGCTGGCTTTCGCTGCGGATCAGGCTGAGCCAGGTTTCCTGGTAGATCTCGTCGGCCAGTTCGGTCTGTCCGGCCAGGCCGCAGAGAAAACGGTAGAGACCTTGCCGGTGGCGCTGGTAGAGCACCTCGAAGGCCGCGCTGTCGCCCTTGCGGTAACGCGCCAGCAGCGTTTCGTCGCTGCCGGCGGCCGTCGTGGCGCTGGTGGAGGCATGCATGCCGCTGGTCGACTCCTGTCCTGTGTCAAAGGCGACCGAGAGCAGGCTCATCGGCCACATCCTTCGCGGCACGCATCGGCGTCGCCACGAAACGCCCGGGCCGTCGCCAGAAGCGCGGCCGGAGCGGCTATCGGTAGACATTTTCCAGCGTCGGACAGTTCGGCGAAAGCGCCGGTCCGGATGGAAGCCGGGAAAAACATCGAGACGACCTCGTCGTGCAGCGGAATACCCGCTGAGACGAAGCTGTCGGTGGATTCGGGTTAATCCCCGGAAAAATTCTTCGCGGACTGCCACGGGCGCCCCTCAGCCAAGGGAGCGCCTCGCGCTCAGGCGGCGATCAGGCCTTCCTGGCAAAGCTGCCCGGCAAGCATGCCGAGGGTCATGATCGCCCGCTCCGCCTCGCGGTTCCAGGGAATCCCGCAGGTCAGCCGCAGGCAGTTGTTGAACTGCTCGGTGTTGCTGAAGATCAGCCCCGGGGCGATGCTGATGCCCTGCTCCAGGGCCCGCACGTGGAGTTCCTTGGTGTTGACCTTGGCCGGCAGGCTGACCCAGAGGATGAAGCCGCCCTTGGGCCGGGTCATCTGCGTACCTTCGGGGAAGTACTGCTGCACCGCCAGCTGGTAGGCGGTCATGTTCTTCCGGTACTCCTGGCGGATGTAGCGCAGGTGGCGGTCGTAGCCGCCGTTCTCCAGGTAGGCGGCGACACCCATCTGGGTCACGGTGCAGGCCGAATGGGTGGTGAAGGTCTGCAAGCGACGGATCTCCTCCTGGTAGCGCTCGGCGATGATCCAGCCGATGCGTACGCCGGGCGAGATGGTCTTGGAGAAACTCGAGCAGTAGATCACCCGGCCGTCGCGGTCGTGGGATTTGAGCGAGCGCGCCTGGCCCTGGTCGAACATCAGTTCGCCGTAGATGTCGTCCTCGACCACCCCGATGTTGTGTTCGGCGGTCAGTTTCAGCAGTTGCTTCTGGCGATCCTCGGGAATCGTCCCGCCGAAGGGATTGCTCAGCCGCGCGGTCAGCACCAAGGCCTTGATCGACCACTGGTTGGCCGCCAGTTGCAGCGCCTCCAGGCTGATCCCGGTGCGCGGGTCGCTGGGGATCTCGATCACCTTCAGGCCCAGCACGTCGGCCAGTTGCAGCAGGCCGTAGTAGCTCGGCGACTCGGTGGCGATCAGGTCGCCGGGACGGGTCAGCACCCGCAGGGCCATGTGGATCGCATCCACGCAGCCGTGGGTGATGGTCACCTGCGACGGGTCGACCACCACGCCGGCGTCGCGCATGCGGATCGCCACCTGCCGCCGCAGCGGCTCGAAACCGGGGCTGAACATGTAGCTGAACGCCCGTGGGCTCTGGAAGCGGGTGACCTTGGCCAGTTGCTGGTGCAAGGCGCGCACCGGCAGGTAGTCCACGTGCGGCACCGCCGCGCCGAGCGGGAACACTCCTTCGCGGCGGGACTCGGCGAGCACCTGGTTGATGATGCTGCTGCGGGTGACCAGGCCGGGACGCTCGACCCGCGCGATATCCGGGGTCGGCGCGGTCAGTGCCGGGGTGCGGTGGACGTAGAAGCCGGATTGCGGACGGGCGCGGATCAGTCCCTGGTCCTCAAGGGTGGCGTAGGCCTGCAGCACGGTGGCGTGGCTGACGTTCAACTGGGTGCTGAGCTTGCGCACCGACGGTACCCGCTCGCCCGGCTGGTAGACGCCACGGCGAATGTCCTCGGCCAACTGCTGGGCGATGCGTTGGTAAAGCAGCAGATTGGTCATGGCGGGTTTTCCTCGGCGATTGAACCGAAACAGTAGCTCAATTCGTGAAACTGCTCCAGAACAGTTCGGCCGACAACCAGGCATACAGTCGCAAAACTGTACGGGTCGGTCGCAGAGACGGCGCGTTCGCGAGAAAAAGAAAACCCGGTCGGTCGCCACCGGCCGGGTGCGGGCGGGAAATAGTCCGCCAAGAGCCGCCTGGGGAGCGGCCATAGGGAAAGTCAGAAACGCAACGCGTCCGCCGCCGCGCTCTCGCCGGTCGACGCTTGCCAGGCGAAGGGGCTTGGCGCCAGGCCGAGATCGCCGAACAGGCGGTAGTCCGGGACGGCGGCGGGCTGGCGGGAGGTCGGGGAAAAGTCATCGCGGCTGAGGCGGGTGACCAGAACCCGGGCCTGCACCTGCAATGCCACCAGGCTGAGGCTTTCCCGCGCCGTGCAGCCCGCCTCGCCGCACGCCACCGGCGAGTCCTCCAGCAGGAGTTCCTGGCGGCGTGCTTCGGCAACCGCGCGGAGTTCGGCGGCGAAGGACGGCTGGCACAGGCTCAGCAACAACGGCAGGACGAAACGGGCAAAGCGGGGCTGGCGGATCATGCGGATTCCTCGGCTGCGGCGGGATGGCTCCCGGGGGCTGGCGAGGATTGTTCCGCAACTGGCGGTCGAGATGTTTCGAACCCGGTCAGGCGAGTTCGTGGAGCCAGTTCATCACGCCCAGGGCGATCAGTTCGGCGTCGCTGTTGAGGCCTATCTTGACCATCGCGTTCTTCTTGTGGGTGCTGATGGTCGACACGCTGCGCATGGTCCGCTGGGCGATCTCGCTGACCGTGTCGCCACGCGCCAGGCGCCGGAGGATGTCCACCTCGGTGGGGCTCAGCGGCTTGCCGGTATGCCGCTGCGGGTGCAGGCCGGGGTCGAGGAAGGTCTGTCCGAGCGCCATGCACTCCAGCGCCGCCTTCAGCGTCTCCAGCGGGCTGCGCTTGCTGATGTAGGCCGAGGCGCCGCTGCGCAGGACCGCCTTGGCCAGCAACGGCGCGCTGAACACCGAGTAGACCATCACCTTCATTTGCGGGCAGTGCCGGGTCAGCCATTCCACCAGGTGGATACCGTCGCGGCTGCGCTGGCCAGGCAAGCCCAGCTCGGTGATCAGGATGCTTTCCGGCGGCAGGTCGGCCAGGCGCTCCACCAGGCTGTCGCTATCGCCGACCACCGCCAGCACCTGGCGTCCGCACTCCTCGCTGAGGTAGCGCTGCAGCGCCCACTGCATGACCGGGAAGGAATCGGCGATCACCAACCCCGGCAGGGTTTCGTTCGAACTCATGGCGCCTCTCTACTCGTTATAACGAAATACAAGGTGCTTATGCTGCACGGATTGCCGCTCGAACTAGTTCGATCCCGATGATAGCCCGCTCTTGCGCAAGTTCTGACAGAGAAATCCAGCGCCACCCGGTTCGCCAGACGAAAAAAGCCCCGGACCCTTTGGGGTACCGGGGCTTCCTGCGGCGGCGCGGTTCTCAGCGCGGCGCGCTGAGCTGGCCCTTGTCGTTGGAGAAGACGATCTCCACCCGGCGGTTCTGCGCCCGTCCCCGGTTGGAGGCGTTGTCGGTGACCGGGAAGGCTTCGCCGTAGCCGACCACCTGCATGCGCGCGGGATCCACGCCGAGATCGGCGAGCACGTCGGCCACCGCCTGGGCGCGCTCGCGCGACAGGTCGAGGTTGGCCTGCCTGTCGCCGACGCTGTCGGTATAGCCTTCGATGCGGATCACCCGCCGCGGATTGAGCTGGAGGAACTGCACCAGCTTCAGCGCGGTGCGGTTGGCCGCCGGCTTGAGTTCGGCGCGGTTGAAGTCGAACAGCACGTCGCCAAGGGTGAGCACCAGGCCACGCTCGGTTTCCTCGGTGCTGAGACTGGCGATCTCCTCGCTCAGGCGCTGGCCCTGCTCCTGCACGCTGAGCAGCTTGGCTTCGCGCAGGGCCAGTTGCAGGCGCTCGCGCTCCAGTTGCAGGCGGGTCAGGCGCTCCTGGTTGAGGTTGAGCAAGGCGTGCTGGCGAGCGATCTCGCTGTAGCGCTGGCTCAGGTAGGCATACTGGATCACGTCGCTGCTGCTGCCCCAGTAGCTGGACAGGCGTTCGGCGCGGGCCAGCGATTCGCCGGCGCGGATCACATCCTTGGGCGCCGCGCGGAGCACGTCGGAATCTTCCTTGACCTGGTCGAACTCGCTCTGCGCCTTGGCCAGCGACTGTTCGCTGAGCTTGTGGTCGGCGCAGCCAGCCAGCGCGGCGCAGGCCAGCAGGGTGGCGAAGAGAGTCGCTTTGCCCGGCATCAGTCGGTCTCCCCCAGTTGCTTGCGCAGACGTTTCAGGCTCTTGTCCAGCTCGCCGAGCTGGTCCTTGCTCTTCTGCGTCAGCACCTTGGACTCGGCGAGGCGTGCGTCCAGCTCGGCCTGCTCGGCCAACAGGCGCGCCTTCTTGTAGGACTCCGCGGTCATCGCGATCTGCGCCGCGGCGTACTTGTCCTGGGCCAGTTTCAGCTCGGCCACGTCGTCGGTGGCACCCACCGCCTTGGCCTGCTCCAGCGCCTGTTCGGTCAGGCGCATCTGCTCCAGCGGAGCCGGGTCGTTGCTCGCACAACCGCTCAGGGTCAGCGCGGCGAGGCCTGCGGCCATCATCCATCGAATGCTCACAAGTCACTTTCCTGCGTAGTCGAACTGGCGCCGGAAGCCGGCAATTGCTGGGCTTTCCAGCGTTCGAGATTGTCCTGCAAGAGCGTTACGGGAACGCCGGCAGCCGACAATTCTGTCATCTTTTTCGCCAGTTGTCCGCGCAGCCACGGATCGTTGCAAGCGGAGTTGTGCGACAGCGTCAGGTACAGCCCCTCGCTGCTCAGCACCGGTTCCAGCGCCTCCAGGTCGTCGGCCATGCCCAGCGCCTCGACCTGGGCCTGCCCGGGCAGCGCCTGGTAGAGGAGGAACTCGCTGCGTTTGAGCATCAGGTCCTGCAAGCCCTGGGTCAGGCTCGGCACCGGCTTCAGGTCGAGACTGGCCTTGGCGAAGCGGTCGAACTCCTCGCCCAGGCTGCTGCCGGCCAGCACGCTGCCCTTGTGCCCGATCAGGTCGTCGCGGCCGATGAACGGGAACGCGGCGTCCTTGTTCACCCAGACCACCCCGCTGGTCATCAGGAACGGCGGATGCACATAGTCCATGCTGCCGAGCCGTGCCAGGGTCAGGTAGGCTCCGGCGAGCAGGTCGGCGCGACCGCTGGTCACCTCTTCCTGGGCCTTCTCCCAGGAGCCGCTGTAGAGCACGTCGATGCGCACGCCGAGTTCCTTGCCCAGGCGCTGCAACAGGTCGGCATTGGCTCCGATCAGGCGCTTCGGATCCTGCGGGTCGCGCCACAGGTAGGGTGGGTACTCCGGGTTGCCGGTGGCCACCAGGCGCTCGCAGGAGCCGGCCGCCGCGGCCAGCCCCGGAACGAACAGCGCCGCCAGCAGGATGCCGGCCAGGCGGCGCGGGGAACAGCGAAAGGACATGGATTCAGGCTCCGCGGTACAGGGATGCGCGCAGCAGTCTGCCACATTTCCGCGCGCGCTCCCGCCCCGCTATTCCGATGGGTACCAGCGCGGCGTGTAGACCCAGGCTTCGCCGTCGGCACGCGGGAAGCTGCAGGTGGTGGACGAGCCGATGATCACCAGGGTGCGCATGTCCACCTGCTCCGCCCGCAGCTCGCCCAGTGTGGTGCGCAGCAGGCGCTCGCCGGGCCGCCCGATGTCGCGACCGAGCACTACCAGGGTCTGCGGCGAACGATGGCGGGCGACGATCTCCAGCGCCCGTCCCAGTTGCCAGGGCCGCGCCCGCGAGATCGGATTGTAGAAAGCCATCGCCAGGTCGGCGGCGCCGGCCAGGTCGAGGCGCCGCTCGATCACCTCCCAGGGCTTGAGGTTGTCGGACAGCGACAGCAGGCAGAAATCGTGGCCCAGAGGCGCCCCCGCCCTGGCCGCGGTGGCCAGGGCCGCCGAGACGCCAGGGAAGATCCGCAGCTCGACCGCGTCCCAGGCCGGCTCGCCAGCGCCATGCAGGGCTTCCAGCACCGCGGCGGCCATGGCGAACACGCCGGGGTCGCCGGACGATACCAGCACCACCGCCCTGCCCGTCGCCGCCAGTTCGAAGGCATGCCGGGCGCGCTGCAATTCCTCGCGGTTGTCGCTGCCATGCAGCACCTGTCCGGCGCGGAAGGGTCCGGCCATGTCGACGTAGGTCTGGTAGCCGAGGATGTCCTCGGCCTCGTCCAGCGCCCGCCGCGCCGCAGGCACCATCAGCTCGGCGCAGCCGGGCCCCAGGCCGATCACCGTGAGTCGGCCGCGACGCTGGCCGATGCGGTCCATCGCCAGGGGCGCGGCGGCCACCGCCAGCTGGTCGCCGACCTGCTCGGCGGCAGGCAAGGCCTGGCGCAGGCGCGCAGCGGGATCGGCCTGCGGCAGGAAGCGCAGCGGTACGCCGAGCGCATCGGCGGCGGCCTGCAGGCGCGGATCGGCCATCCGCGCGCTGTCGGCCAGCAAGCCGCCGAGCGCCGCCGCGGCCAGGCCGGCATCGACCAGCGCCTGGCGCACCACGTCCGCAGCCGCGTCGGCAGGTTCGAGCGCCGCCAGCACGCAGCGCGGATGGATCAGCAGTTCCTCGGCCCGCGGCGCACGCGCCGAGGGCGTCACGTGAATCGCCAGCGCCGCCGCCGGGTCGCGCGGCAAACGGGCCGCGTCGAGCCAGCCGGCGGTACCCTCGACGCGCACCGGCTGGCCACCGAGCAAATCGGCAACGAAGCGCTTGCCCTGCTCCAGGTCGGCCAGGACATAACCGGCGGGCGGGTTGAGCACGCAGGTGCCGAAGCGCAGCTCGCCGCTGGTGGTGATCGCCGGCGCCACGGCCAGCACCTCGCCGATTTCCCGCGCCAGCCGGTTGACCCCGGCCAGCCCGCCGAGCAGCGGCACCACCGCGCTGCCGTCCTCGGCCAGGGCCAGCACCGGCGGCTCCGCGCCCTTGCGTTGCAACAACGGCGCCAGGCTGCGAATGACGATGCCGGCGGCGCACAGGGCGACGATCGGGCGGTCGGCGCAATACAGTTCGCGCAGGGTGTCGCCGAAATCCGTATAGGAACGGTCGGCCTCGACCCGCCCGGCGAGCCCATGGACCAGCGCTCCGGGATAGCGCGCCTGGACCCGCCGCGCGGTATCCAGCGCGCCCTGGCCGAGGATGACGATGGCCGGAACCTGCTGGGCGTCACTCACCGCCGGCCCCTCCCTGCCACTTGTCGCCGGGAACGACGATCAGCGAGAAGTACGGCGAGGCCATCGGCTCCACCCGTTCCAACGGCACGATCCGCTGGTTGGCCATGGTCGCCCGCTCGACGTACAGCGCGCGGCGCTCGAGGCCAAGCTCGACCAGCACGCGGCGGACCTTGTCGAAATTGCGGCCGAGCTTCATCACCACCGCCGCGTCGGCATCCGCCAGGCGCCGGCGCAACTCCTCCTCGGGCAGCACTCCGGAGAGCACCGAGAGGCTCTGGTTGCGGTACACCAGCGGCGCACCGAGCACCGCCGCGCCGCCGAGCATCGAGCAGACGCCAGGCACCACCTCGCTTTCGTAGCGCGTCGCCAGGCGGTCGTGGAGGTACATGTAGGAACCGTAGAAGAATGGGTCGCCCTCGCAGATCACCGCCACGTCGCGGCCGGCGTCCAGGTGCGCGGCCAGTTGTGCGGCGGCGGTGTCGTAGAAATCGCTGATGATGGTCTCGTAGCACAGCGGCGGTTCCAGCTTCTCGGTGGTCACCGGATAGACCAGCGGCAGGCGCAGCTGGGCCTCGTCCAGGTGCGCCTCGATGATGCCGAAGGCGTTGCCCTTCTTGCCCTTGGCCACGAAATAGCCGACCACCGGCGCCGCGCGCAGCAGGCGCAGGGCCTTGAGGGTGATCAGTTCGGGATCGCCGGGCCCGACGCCCAGGCCCAGCAGGCGGCCCTTCGCGACACTCATCATTCGCGCTCCGTGGCCAGGGCGTTCACCGCCGCGGCGGCCATGGCGCTGCCGCCACGGCGACCGCGGACGATCACGTAGGGCACCCCGCGGCTATCGGCGGCGAGCATCTCCTTGGATTCCGCGGCGCCGACGAAGCCGACCGGGAAGCCCAGGATCAGCGCCGGCTTCGGCGCGCCGGCGTCGAGCATTTCCAGTAGGTAGAACAGCGCGGTCGGCGCGTTGCCGATCACCACCACGCTGCCCTCCAGGTGCTCGCGCCAGTGCTCCAGGGCCACCGCCGAGCGGGTATTGCCGAGTTCCATGGCGAGCGCCGGCACGTCCGCTTCGTTGAGGGTGCAGATCACCCGGTTGGCGGCGGGCAGCCGCGAGCGGGTCACGCCTTCGGCGACCATCCGCGCGTCGCAGAGGATCGCCGCGCCGGCGGCCAGCGCGGCGCGGCCGGCGGCGCCGGCGCCCGGCGAGAAGCGCAGGTCGTCGACCACGTCGACCATGCCGCAGGCGTGGATCACCCTGACCGCGAGCTTTTCCAGGTCTGCCGGGATGCCGGCGAGGTTCGCTTCGGCGCGGATGGTGGCGAACGACTGGCGATAGATCGCCTGGCCATCGCGGATGTAGTCAATCATGCGGTTTTTCCGGAAGTGGGCTGGGAAGGCAGCGCCGCCAGGTAGTCGGCGGCCGTGGCGAAAGTCAGGCGGCTGGCCAGCAACTGGCCGAATCCGGGGTGGCATGGGTCGTGCCGGTACAGGTCGTAGAACCCGCCGCTGCGCGCCAGCAGGGTGAGCGGCGCGCGGTGGGCAGCGGCGCAGGACCGTTCGCAGCCGCACAGGTGCAGTTGCGGCAGGTCGCTGCGCGGGCCGAGGCGTTCGGCCAGGCGCAAGGCGTCGCCCTTGGTGTCGGCCAGGCCCCTGGCGCAGGCGCTGGAACCGCTGCAGGCGATCAGCCGCGCCAACGGCGCCTCGGGCTCGGTCAGCAGGCCGAGTCCGCGCAGGCCAAGCAGCGCCTGGTCGGCCTCGGCCTGCGCCAGGTTCGGCAGGAGCACACCTTGCCAGGGAGTCAGGCGCAGGCTGCCGTCGCCATGGCGTTCGACCAGCTCGGCCAGGCCGTCCAGGCAAGCGCTGTCGAGCCGGCCGAGCGGCGCCGCCGCGCCGACCATCGCCAGGCCCGGCTGGCGTTGCGGCTGGACGCCGAGATGACTCCACGCACGCCCCGGCGAACGCCGCCAGGCCGCCACCCGCTCGTCACGCCGCAGAGGGAAATCCAGGCGCGCCTGCAAGGCCTCCAGCAAGGGTTCTCCGGCCAGCTCCTGCAACAGGTGGCGCATCCGCGTCTGTTGCGGCTGGGCGCGTTCGAGGAACAGGTCGAGCAGCGCCAGCACCAGGGACTCGCCCCGCTCCGCCGGCAACGCCGCCAGGGGGCGGTCGCGGGCCGGGCAGCCGGCGAGTCCGAAGACCAGCGTCGCGGTCGGCGCCGCGGGCATCGGCGAGAGCCAGATGTCATGGGGATGTTCGAGCATCGCCAGGTCTTCGCCGCCGTCCAGCTGGATGGCGAACTTGGCCGACAGCGCGTGGTAGCGGCTGTCCGCCTGGAGCCGCAGCAACAGCCGAGCGGCCAGCGGGCGCACGTCCAGCGACAGGTGCGGATCGAGCCCGGCGGCCGGGCTGAGCATCAGGTTGCGCACGTCGTCGGCGCCGGCCAGGGACCCATGCCGGGGACCGAGGCCGGCGTCCAGCAGGCGGCGGACGAGCCGCTCTTCCTCGCCGCGACGGACGCCGCGCAATTGCAGGTTGGAACGGTTGGTCGCCTCGATCACGCCGCTGGCGCAATCCCGCGCCGCGGCCGCCACGGCGCGTGCCTGGGCGGCGTCCAGGCGACCGGCATCGAGCTTGATGCGGCAGATGCCGCCGTCCAGCGCCTGGACGATACGCAGCAGGCCGGGACAGGGTGACGGACGTGGTACGGGCAGGGGCGCCGGGGTCTGGTCGTCGTTCAAAAACGCTACTCGAATCGGCGTCGCGGCGACCGCACCGCTGTCCCCCAGGGACAGACCACGGCATCGGTACACCCCGCCCGATGTTGGCACTCGCGACTGGTTTCGGCGGCAGGTCTCCTGGCTCGCAGCCCGGCGTTCCACCCGGGGGAGGAACCTCCGCTTCACGCCGCCTTCCCGGTAATCCAGTGGCGAATGGCGCGAATACAGGCTGCATACAGTTGCGGGGGCAGCCACGGCTAGGCCCGGGCTTCGAAAAGACCGGGGCTCCGTGTTCCCTCTTCGGCCCTCGTTGGCCCCGCGCTAACGCGAAAGGGCCGGGCACCGACGAACGCGCTATTATGCCGCCCAGCCCGGGGCCGGGAAAACCCATTCCGTCCGGAAGCCGTCGCGGGCCCTTCACAGACGCATTTCAGGAGTATCGGAACCGTGTCATCGGCAGACTCGACGCCTCCCTGGCTGACCCTGGTGGGCATCGGCGAGGACGGTTATCCCGGCCTCGGCAAGCAGGCCCGGCGTGCCCTGCTGCAAGCCAGCCGGATCGTCGGCGCGGCGCGCCAGCTGGAACTGCTGCCGCCGTGCATCGGCGCCGCCCGCGAAACCTGGCCGACGCCGTTCTCCCTGGAACCATTGCTGGCCCGGCGCGGCCAGCCGACCTGCGTGCTGGCCAGCGGCGACCCGATGCTGTTCGGCGTCGGCGCCAGTCTCGCCCGGCAACTGCCGGCGACCGAACTGCGGGTCCTGCCGGCGCCCTCCTCCCTCTCGCTGGCCGCCGCCCGCCTCGGCTGGGCCCTGCAGGAGGTCGCCTGCCTGTCGCTGGTGGCGCGTCCGCTGGCGGCGCTGCAGGCACAGGTCCACGACGGCCGGCGCCTGCTGGTCCTCAGCAACGACGGCGACAGCCCGGCCGCCATCGCCCGCCTGTTGAGCGCCCGTGGCTTCGGCGCCAGTCGCCTGAGCGTGCTGGAACACCTCGGCGGGCCGCTCGAGCGCCGTCTCGACGGCCTCGCCGGCGACTGGTCGCTGCCGCGCGCCGCCGATCTCAACCTGGTGGCGGTGGAATGCCGCGCCGGCACCGGCGCCGTGCGCCTGCCGCTGACCCCGGGCCTGGCCGACGAGGCCTATCGCCACGACGGCCAGCTGACCAAGCGCGACGTCCGCGCCGTGACCCTGGCGCGCCTGGCGCCCTGCCCCGGCGAGCTGCTCTGGGACGTCGGCGCCGGCTGCGGCTCCATCGGCATCGAATGGATGCGCGCGCACCCCAGTTGCCGGGCGATCGCCATCGAAGCCAACGACGAGCGCCAGGAACATATCCGCCACAACCGCGACGCCCTCGGCGTACCGTCCCTGCACCTGGTCGCCGGCAGCGCCCCGGAGGCGCTGCTGGAACTGCCCGAGCCGGACGCCATCTTCATCGGCGGCGGGGTCACCGCCGAGGGCGTGCTGGAAACCTGCTGGGAGCGCCTGCGGCCCGGCGGCCGCCTGCTCGCCAACGCGGTCACCCTGCAGAGCGAACGGGTGCTGCTCGACTGGCAGCAACGCCTGGGTGGCGACCTCACCCGCCTCGGCGTCGCCCACGCGCGACCGCTGGGCGGTTTCGACACCTGGCGCCAGGCCTTGCCGATCACCCTGCTGGAATTGCGCAAACCCGCCGCCAGGAAGCCTCCCCGCGATGCGTGAGGAAACCCCCGAGCAGCCCGCGCCGTTGCGCAGCGGCTACACCACCGGCAGTTGCGCCACCGCCACCAGCCTGGCGGCGGCGCGCCTGCTGCTGGGCGGCACGATCAGCGACGCGGTGCAGATCGTCCTGCCCAAGGGCCAGCAGGTGCTGATGCGCCTGGAATTCTGCCGCGCCTGGGAAAACGGCGCGGAAGCCGGCACCCTCAAGGATGCCGGCGACGATCCCGACGTCACCCACGGCGCCCTGGTGTTCGCCCGGGTGCGCCTGGGCGCCGAGCCTGGCGTGCGCTTCCATGCCGGCCCCGGGGTCGGTACGGTGACCCGCCCGGGGCTGACCCTGGCGGTCGGCGAGCCGGCGATCAATCCGGTGCCGCGCCAGATGATCGAACGTCACCTCGCCCAGCTCGCCGCCGAACGGGGCTACGCCGGCGGCTTCGAGGTCGCCATCGGCGTGGAGGGCGGCGCCGAGCTGGCGCTGAAGACCATGAACCCGCGCCTGGGCATCCTCGGCGGGCTGTCGATCCTCGGCACCAGCGGCATCGTCCGGCCGTTCTCCTGCTCGGCCTATATCGCCTCGATCCATCAGGGCATCGATGTCGCTCGCGCCAACGGCGTCCGCCACATCGCCGCCTGTACCGGCAACGCCAGCGAGGACGCCATGCGCCGGCGCTATGGGCTGCCGGAGATCGCCCTGATCGAGATGGGCGACTTCGCCGGCGCGGTGCTCAAGCACCTGCGCAAGGCACCGGTGGAAAAGCTCAGCCTGTGCGGCGGCTTCGGCAAGATCAGCAAGCTCGCCGGCGGCCACCTCGACCTGCACAGCCGCCACTCCAGCATCGACCTGCCGCAACTGGCCGGCTGGGCTGCCGCGCTCGGCGCCAGCGCCGCGCTACAGGACTGCATGCGCGCCGCCAACACCAGCCAGCAGGCGCTGGCCCAGGCACACGCCGAGGGCGTGGCCCTGGGCGATGCGGTCTGCACCCACGCCCTGCGCTTCGCTCGCGGCATCGTGCCCGCCGAGGTCGCGCTGGAAGTCTTCGCCATCGACCGCCAGGGCAACCTGGTCGGCCAGGCCTGCGAGGAGCGCTGATGAAACGCCTGTTGCTGCTCGGCGGGATCGGCGAGGCCCTGGCCCTCGCCCGCCGGCTCGGCCCGGCGCATCTCTACAGCCTCGCCGGGCTGGGCAAGGTGCCCGGCGACCTGGCCTGCCGGGTCCGGGTCGGCGGCTACGGCGGCGCCGAAGGGCTGGCGGCGTTCATCGACGAGCAGGGCTTCGACCTGCTGGTGGACGCCACCCACCCCTACGCCGCACGGATCAGCCAGAACGCCGTGCGCGCCGCGCGACTGGCCGGAGTGCCCTGCTGGGCGCTGCGCCGGCCCGGCTGGCAGGCCGGGCCCGGCGACGACTGGCGCGAGGTAGCCGACTGGCGCGAGCTGATCACTGCCCTCGCACCCTTCCGCCGTCCGCTGTTCACCCTCGGCCGCGAACCGCTGGAGCATCTCGGCCAGGTCCCGCCGCACCAGCACTGGACCGTGCGCTGCCTGCAAGGCCAGCCGGCCGCGCCGCGCGCCGAGGTGATCGGCGCGCGCGGGCCGTTCAGCCTGGATGGCGAACGGGCGTTGTTCGAGCGCCTCGCCTGCGACGTGCTGGTGAGCAAGAACAGCGGTAGCCAGGCCACCGAGCCGAAGCTCCAGGTGGCGCGGGAAATGGGCCTGCCGGTGCTGGTCCTGGCACGTCCGGCGCTGCCGCCGGCGGACCGCGAGTTCGCCGACGGCGAGGCGCTGCTGGCGGCAATCCGCGATTGGGAAAGCGCCTGAAGCGAACGCCCACCCACTCGCCGCGACCTGTCCCGCCCCGTCTCCGATGCCGCTCACGCCGCGCTGAGATGCTCGTAGAGAATGGTCGCACCGACCAGGATCAGCACCACCCCGCCGACCATCTCCGCGCGCTTGCCGGTCACTGCGCCGAGCGCCCGGCCGAGCATGGTGCCGAGGGTGACCATGGTCATGGTGGCCAGGCCGATGGCACCGGCGGCGAGGAAGATGTTGACGTCGACGAAGGCCAGGCCGACGCCCACCGCCAGCGCGTCGATGCTGGTGGCCAGCGCCGTCACCGCGAGAATCCAGAACGAATGCTGGCCGGGCTTTTCCTGTTCCGTCGCATGATCCGCGCGCAGGCCGTTGTGGATCATGTGCAGGCCGAGCAGCACCAGCAGGACGAAGGCGATCCAGTGGTCCCAGTCGGCGACGAACTGGCTGGCGGCCTGGCCAAGCAGCCAGCCGACCAGAGGGGTGATCGCCTCGATCACGCCGAAGATTATCCCGGTGCGCAGCGCCTCCGACAGGCGCGGCCGATCCAGGCTGGAGCCCTTGCCGATGGCCGCGGCGAAGGCATCGGTGGACATGGCGAAGGCGAGGAAGATCAGGGAAACGGGATTCACGCGGATACTCCAGCCGGGCATGAGTCAACGACATGACCCCGCGGCCCGGCTTCGGCGCAGGAATGTCGTTGGTCTCACCAATCCGGATGGATGCGCTGGCCATGGCGGGTTGCCAAGAATGTTGACCAGCGCGCCGTCAACGGGTGACGGCAGGCTACTCCCCAAGGAAGGCCGGCAGCATAGCAGGCCGGCGTGAAGAAAATGTGATGACCCGGGAAGCTGCGCCAGGGCGTGGGGTCCGGCGAAGAAAGACTGCACGGGAGAACTGTTATAGTATAACATTTTATTCAATCCAGATCGTTCAAGGCTTGACTGGAAACGGTGCGGATGTTCCCATCCGGGCCGTTCCAGGTGCCTCCTGCCGCCGCGCAGGAGGTGAAACGGGAAGCCGGTGCGTCACTTCGGTGATCAGTCCGGCGCTGCCCCCGCAACGGTAAGCGAGCGAAATCCTCTTCAGGCCACTGTGCTCCGGCATGGGAAGGCGAGGATTTCACGACCCTCGCAAGCCCGGAGACCGGCCTGCAACGCCCTGTTGGCACACCCGCGGTGGGCGGGAGCGAGCCGGTTGTTCGAGGCGCTGTCGCGCCTGCGATTTCCTGCGCGTTCCGTCCTGCCCGGTCATGAGATGGAACGCCCATGCCCCGCTTCAGCCGTTTGCGCACCGAGCCTTTCGCCCTCGGCCTATCCACCAGCCTGCTGCTGGTACCGCCCGCCCTCGCCGAAACCGAGGAAGCCGCCCTCGCCCTGCCCAGCCAGTTGGTCAGCGTTCGCCAGGACCCCGCCGAACTCGACCACATCGATCTCGCCACGCCGGTCAGTGCCGGTTCGCGCCTGGGCCTCAGCGCCCTGGACACCCCGGCGAGCACCAGCAGCATCAGCGGCGAGGAAGTTCGCCGGCGCAACAACCCCAGCGTCCAGGCCGCCGTTACCCGCAGCCCCGGCATCAGCTTCATCGGCACCCCCGGAGATGGCGGTACCGGCCTCTCGGCGCGCGGCTTCAGCGGCCACGCATCGGTGATGCAACTGTTCGACGGTACGCGCCTGTACACCGGCATGGGCACGGTGAACTTCCCCAGCGATCCGTGGATGGTCGAGCGCATCGACGTGATCCGCGGCCCGGCCTCGGTGCTGTACGGCGAAGGCGCCACCGGCGCGGTGATCAACGTGGTGCCGAAGAAGCCTTTCGCCGGCGAGATCCGCAACCACCTGCGCCTCGGCTACGGCTCCTACGACAACCGCCAGTTGGCCCTGGACAGCGGCGGCTCGCTGACCGACAGCCTCAGCTACCGGCTCAACCTGAACCAGCAGCAGAGCCACGGCTGGATCGACCGTGGCGACTCGCGCAACCTGGGCATCAGCGCGGCGCTGCGCTGGCAGGCCAGCGACGATCTGGCCTTCACCCTCGCCCACGACTATGGCGACCAGGAGCCGATGAACGACTTCGGCACCCCGCTGGTCGGCGGCAAGTACCACAAGCGCCTGCGCGAGAAGAACTACAACGTGCGCAACGACGTGCAGCGCTACAACGACCAGTGGACCCGCCTGACCAGCGACTGGAGCCTTTCCGACAGCGTCACCGCGAGCAACCAGCTGTACTACATCAAGGCCCGCCGTCACTGGCGCAACGCCGAAACCTACGAATGGGACGTCCCGCGCGAAGAGCTGTTGCGCAGGGACTACCTGCGCATCAGCCACGAGCAGGAGCAGATCGGCGACCGCCAGACCTTCGCCTTCCAGCACGCCCTGTTCGGCCTCGACAGCCGCACCCTGGTCGGCGCCGAGTACAACCGCATCCGCTTCCGCCTGACCAACAACTCGCCCTATACCGATGTCGGCGGCGACTACATCGACCCCTGGCACCCCGCGCCTGGCTACTTCGAAAGCCGCTCGCCCTACCGGCCGCACTCGCGCAGCCAGACCCGCACCTTCGCCCTGTTCGCCGAGAACCGCCTGCAGCTCAACGAGCGCCTGTCGCTGGTGACCGGGGTGCGCCGCGACCAGAACCATATCGACCGCGACGACCTGCGCGCCGGCACCCGCAGCGACCGCAGCCTGCAGGGCGGCAACTGGCGCGCCGGGCTGGTCTTCGCGCTGACCCCGGAACTGTCGCTGTACGGCCAGTACTCCACCAGCGAGGACGGCGTGAGCAACCTGATCACCCTCAACGCGGCCCAGCAGCAAATGGACCTGACCCACTCGAAGCAGACCGAGGTCGGCCTCAAGCAACTGTTCCCGGACGGTCGCGGCGAATGGACCCTGGCCGCCTACCATATCGTCAAGAAGAAGCTGCTCAGCGCCAACCCGCTGCCGCCGCACGACGCGCAGCAGGTCGGCCAGCAGAGTTCGGACGGCCTGGAGGCCAGCCTGGAACTGAACCTGGCCCAGGACTGGCGGCTGTCAGCGAACGCCGCGCTGGTGCGTGCCGAATACGACGACTTCGACGAAACGATCGACAAGCAGACCTACTCGCGCAACGGCAACCGCCCCAGGAACGTGCCACGGCGCACCGCCAACCTCTGGCTGGACAAGTCCTTCGCCGAGACCCTGCGCGTCGGCGCCGGGCTGCGCTACGTCGACCGGCGCTACGCCGACGCCGCCAACCAGGCCAGCCTGCCCGGCTACACGGTGGTCGACGCCAACCTGGGCTGGCGGGTACGGCCGGACCTGACCCTCGGCCTTGAGCTGTACAACCTGTTCGACCGCCAGTACGCCCTGGCTGACAACAACAACGGCCAGCAATGGATCATGGGCCAGCCGCGCTCGTTCAACGTCACCGCCGACTTCAGTTTCTGAAGCCGGCACCGCGGCAATCGTCTCTGCTGAACCACCGGACCTGCGAGTAGCCATGTCGTCCCTTCACCTCGATGCCCTGCACTGGTCGCCCGACGCCTCCACCGAGTTGCTGCGCGGCGTGCACCTGGAAGTCCCGGCCGGCAGCTTCGTCGGCCTGATCGGCCCCAACGGCAGCGGCAAGACCAGCCTGCTGCGCTGCGCCTTCCGCTATGCGCGACCGCAGCGCGGCCGGGTGGTGCTCGACGGCGACGACCTCTGGCGCCAGCCGCCGCGCTGGGCCGCCCGGCGCATCGCGGTGGTGTTGCAGGAATTCCCCGAGGACTTCGGCCTCGCCGTCGAGGACGTGGTCGCCATGGGCCGCACGCCGCACAAGGGCCTGTTCGACGGCCACGGCGCGGACGACCGCCAGCGGGTCCGCCAGGCGCTGCTCCAGGTCGGTCTCGAAGGGCGTGCCGCGAGCCCCTTCGCCAGCCTCTCCGGTGGCGAGAAGCAGCGCGCCCTGCTGGCTCGCGCGCTGGTCCAGGAACCGCGCCTGCTGATCCTCGACGAACCGACCAACCACCTCGACCCGCGCTACCAGCTGGAGCTTCTGCGCCTGCTGCGCGGCCTCGGCCTGAGCACCCTGGCGAGCTTCCACGACCTCAACCTGGCGGCGGCCTTCTGCGACCGCCTCTACGTGCTCGACGGCGGGCGCATCGTCGCCCAGGGCACGCCGACCGAGGTGCTCGACGCCGACCTGCTGTGGCGGGTGTTCGGCGTCCGCGCCCTGGTCGACCGCCACCCCCTCGCCGACCACCCGCGCCTGACCTGGATTACCCAAGCATGAAGCACCCGATCCTGCACCACCTGCTGCTCGGCGCCCTGCTCGCCTGCGCCGATGCCGCGCTGGCCGAGCGCTACCCGCTCAGCGTGCGCAGTTGCGAGCGCGAAGTGACGTTCGAGCGCGCGCCGTCGCGCGCGGTCAGCCACGACATCAACCTCACCGAGATGATGGTCGCCCTCGGTCTGCAGACGCGCATGGTCGGCTATACCGGCATCAGCGGCTGGTGGAAGAATGCCGATCCCGGATTGATCGCCGCGCTCAAGCCGCTGCCCGAGCTGGTGGCGCGCTACCCCACGGCGGAAACCCTGCTCGATGTCGACGCCGACTTCTTCTTCGCCGGTTGGGGCTACGGCATGCGCGTCGGCGGCGACCTCACTCCGGCCAGCCTGGAGCCGCTGGGGGTGAAGGTCTACGAGCTGAGCGAATCCTGCGCGCAGATCGGCGAGCCGCGCCGCGCCAGCCTCGACGAGCTGTACCGCGACCTGCGCAACCTGGGACGGATCTTCGACGTCGAACCGCGCGCCGAGCGCCTGGTCGCCAGCCTCCAGGCACGCATCGAGCGCGCCCGCGCCGGCATCCCGGCGAACGCCGAGGCGCCGCGGGTGTTCCTCTACGACAGCGGCGAGGACCGCCCCTTCACCTCTGGCCGCCTGGGCATGCCGCAGGCGCTGATCGAGGCCGCCGGCGGTCGCAGCGTGACCGACGACGTGGCGGCCAGCTGGACCCAGGTCAACTGGGAAAGCGTGGTCGCCCGCGATCCGCAGGTCATCGTCATCGTCGACTACGGCGAGACCAGCGCCGCGCAGAAGCAGCGTTTCCTCGAAGAGAACCCGGCGCTGCGCAGCCTGACCGCGATCCGCGAGCGACGCTTCATCGTCCTGCCCTATAACCAGGCCACGCCAGGCATCGGCAACGCCGCGGCGATAGAAACCCTGGTCGCCGGCCTCCACCCTCGGGCGCCACGTCCATGACCCTGTTCCGCAGCCCTCGCGCCTATTGCCTGTTGCTGGGCAGCCTGGTCATGTTGCTCGGCCTGTCCTGCGTGGTCGCCCTCGGCTTCGGTCCGGCGCGACTGGACAGCGGCCTGGTCGGCCGCATCGTCCTCCAGCGCCTGTTCGGCGTGGCGGCGGAGTCCGGTGCCTGGAGCGCCGGCCAGGAGCACATCGTCTGGCTGATCCGCGCCCCACGGGTACTGCTCGGTGCCTGCGTCGGCGCCGGCCTGGCGCTGGTGGGAGCGGCGCTGCAGGCGGTCACGCGCAATCCGCTGGCCGATCCGCACCTGCTCGGCGCCACCTCCGGCGCGACCCTCGGCGCGGTGCTGGTGGTGCTCTACATCGGCGAGGTGATCGGCCTGCTGACCCTGCCGCTGGCGGCCTTCCTCGGCGCCCTCGGCAGCATGCTGCTGGTGCTCGGCGTGGCCAGCCGCGGCGGCCGCCTGGGCAGCGACCGGCTGTTGCTGGCGGGGGTCGCGGTGTCCTTCGTGCTCCTGGCGCTGGCCAACCTGCTGCTGTTCCTCGGCGACCACCGCGCCGCCTCCTCGGTGCTGTTCTGGATGCTCGGCGGCCTCGGCCTGGCGCGCTGGTCGCTGATCTGGCTGCCGGCGCTGTGCGTGGCCGGCGGCCTGCTGGTACTGCTCGGGCTGGGCCGTGCGCTGAACGCGCTGATGGCCGGCGAACAGACCGCCGTGACCCTCGGCCTGGACGCCCGCCGCGTACGCCTGTGGGTCTTCGTCTGCTGCTCGCTGCTGACCGGCGTGCTGGTCTCGGTGAGCGGCGCCATCGGCTTCGTCGGTCTCATGCTGCCGCACGCCGCGCGCCTGCTGGTGGGTGCCGAGCACCGCCGACTGCTGCCGGTGTGCGCCCTGCTCGGCGCGCTGTTCCTGGTCTGGATGGATGTCGCCGCGCGCACCCTGATCGCCCCCCAGGACCTGCCCATCGGCATCGCCACCGCGGCCATCGGCGGGCTGTTCTTCATTCTCCTGCTGCGTCGCCGCAGCTGATCAGAACAGATCCAGCGGGATCTTCAGGTAACGCACCCCGTTGCCTTCCACCGGCGGCAGGTTGCCGCCGCGCATGTTGACCTGGATCGCCGGCAGCATCAGGGTCGGCATGCCGAGGGTGGCATCGCGCTGCTGGCGCATGGCGACGAACGCCTCCTCGTCGACGCCTTCGCGGACGTGCACGTTGTGCCGGCGCTGCTCGCCGACGCTGGTTTCGCAGCGGTGCTCGTCGCGGCCTGGAGCCGTGTAGTCGTGGCACATGAACAGGCGGGTCGCGTCGGGTAGCGCGAACAGGCGCTGGATCGAGCGATACAGCTGGCGCGCGTCGCCGCCGGGGAAATCGCAGCGGGCGGTGCCGTAGTCGGGCATGAACAGGGTATCGCCGACGAAGGCGCTGTCGCCGACCAGGTAGGTCATGCACGCCGGGGTATGCCCCGGGGTATGCAGCGCGCGGCATTCCAGGGCGCCGATGCGGAACGACTCGCCGTCCTCGAACAGGTGCTCGAACTGGCGGCCATCCACCGGGAACGCCTCGCCCAGGTTGAACAGGCCGGAGAATTTCGCCTGCACCTGGGTGATTCGCGCGCCGATGGCCAGGCGCCCGCCCAGTTCGCGCTGCAGGAAGATGGCCGCCGACAGGTGGTCGGCGTGCACGTGGGTCTCCAGCAGCCATTCCACCTGCAGGTCGTGCTGGCGAACGTGGCCGATCAGGCGTTCGGCGCTGGCATGGCTGGTACGCCCGGCGGCCGGGTCGTAGTCGAGCACCGGGTCGACGATGGCGCAGGCGCGGCTGGACGGGTCGCGCACCACATAGCTGTAGGTGGAGGTGGCCGGGTCGAAGAAGGCAGTGATGTCGGGTTTCAACATGGAGGTTCCTTGCGCGGCGTGCTAACGGCGACCGCGCCATGGCTACGGATCGTCCCACCATAGCCAACCCAGGCCCCGCGTACCAACCCACAGGTTTGTCAGGAAGCTACCGGACCGCCTCAGAGCAGCAGGGCGGCCCAGGCCGAGGCCAGCAGCAACAGCGCCATGCCCTGGTTGAAGCGCTTCATCAGCGACGGCGAGCGCAGCAGCCGCGCGCTGCCGACGCCGAGCAAGGCCCAGCTGGCCAGGCACGGCAGCGAAACCAGGAAGAACAGCAACGCCAGCAGGCCGATCCGCCCGGCCTGTCCGGCGCCTTCCCCGGCGAACAGCGCCAGCGCGGCGAGGGCCATCATCCAGGCCTTGGGATTGACCAGTTGCAACGCCGCGCCGCCGAGCACGCCGAGGCGCCGCGGCGGCTCCGCGCCGTCGATGCCGCCCGCGCTGCGGAACAGGCTCCAGGCCAGGTAGCTGAGCCAGCCGACGCCAAGCCAGGCGAGCCCCTGCTGGAGCAACGGGTGGCGCCGCAGCAGCTCGCCCAGGCCGAGCCCGAGCAGCAGGATCAGCGCCGCCACCGCCGCGCAGGCGCCGAGCACGATCGGCCAGGCGGCGGCCAGGCCGTGGCGCTGGCTGTTGCTCAGGACCAGGATGTTGGTCGGTCCGGGGGTGATCGAGGCGACGACGGCGAACAGCAGGAAGGGCGCGAGGGATTGCATGGACGGGCTCCTGTGGCGGGGGAGCCTTCATCCTGGCGGCGCACCGGGCCTCAGTCTGGAAGCTGGGTGCACTGCCTGCGGTAGGCCGCCGGAGTCATCCCGTAGGCGCGCCGGAACCAGCGGCCGAGATGGCTCTGGTCGGCGAAGCCGAGGGCGCTGGCGAGGTCCGCCGGTTGCCCGCCGACAGCGAGCATCTGCCGCGCCTTGGCCAGGCGCAACTGGACCAGGTAGGCGTAGGGTGGCAAGCCGTAGGCGGCCTTGAATGCACGGTTCAGGCGGAAGCGGTCGGTACCGCAGGCGCTGGCCAGCTCGTCCAGGCCGATGTCCTGGTAGAAGTGCGCATGCAGGTAGTCGCGGGCTTTCTGCGCCACCAGCGGCAGGCGCGGATCGAACGGCTTCGCCTCGCGCCAGCCGAGGTGCACGCGCAGCCGCTCCAGCACCAGCTCCAGGGCGGTCTGCCGCAGCAGTCGCAGCTCGCGGCCATGCAGGACGCGGAAGGCCTGGGCGATGGCCAGGGTCAGGCGCGGGTCTTCGGTGAGGTTGGCGTGGAAGCCGGGATCGCGGTCGCTGGGCGCGTCGTCGAAGGTCGCCCGCAGTTCGCGCCGCAACCAGTCCGGCTGCAGGTACAGCATCGAGTAGGTGAAGCCGCCGGCGATCGGCGCGCGGCCGTCGTGGATCTCCCCCGGCTCGACCAGGAATACCTGGCCGGCGGTGCTGTCGTGTCGGCGTCGGCGGCAGTTGAATTGCTGCACGCCGATCTCGGTGTAGCCGATCAGGTAGCTGTCGTGCCAATGCGGATCGTAGGCGTGGCCCTCGAAATGGGCGCGCAGGGTCTCGATCCCGGTCTCGGCGTCGCGGGCCAGGTCGATCCAGTCTCGGCTGCCCATCGTGCGTCAGGTCTTCCCACTCGTTGGTTTCGTCGTCGCGACTATAACGCGCCCGTCCCGGGGTTCTAGAAGATTCGTGCAGCCGGCTGCGCTCCTCCGGAGGCGGGAATTGATCGGCGTTTCTGGACAATCTATCCAGGCCGCCGCGATTACTCCGCAAGGCCGCCCTCCCTAGACTGGGTTCTCCACTCACCGCAGGAGAAACACCCCATGGTCGACCACTCCATCAAAGGCAAGACCGTCCTCGTCACCGGCGGCGCCAAGAACCTGGGTGGGCTGATCGCCCGCGATCTCGCCGCCCACGGCGCGAAGGCCATCGCCATCCACTACAACAGCGCCGCGAGCAAGGCCGACGCCGACGCCACCGTCGCCGCGCTGCAGGCAGCCGGGGCCAAGGCGGTAGCGCTGCAGGGCGATCTCACCAGCGCCGCGGCCATGGAAAAGCTGTTCGCCGACGCCATCGCCGCGGTGGGCAAGCCGGACATCGCCATCAACACCGTCGGCAAGGTGTTGAAGAAGCCTTTCACCGAGATCAGCGAGGCCGAATACGACGAGATGAGCGCGGTCAATGCCAAGTCTGCGTTCTTCTTCCTGCGCGAAGCCGGCAAGCACGTCAACGACAACGGCAAGATCTGCACCCTGGTGACCTCCCTGCTTGGCGCCTATACCCCGTACTACGCCGCCTATGCCGGCACCAAGGCGCCGGTGGAGCACTTCACCCGCGCCGCCTCCAAGGAATTCGGCGCGCGCGGCATCTCGGTCACCGCGGTCGGCCCGGGTCCGATGGACACGCCCTTCTTCTATCCCGCCGAGGGCGCCGACGCGGTGGCCTACCACAAGACCGCAGCGGCGCTGTCGCCCTTCTCCAGGACCGGCCTGACCGACATCGAGGACGTGGTGCCGTTCATCCGCCACCTGGTCAGCGAAGGCTGGTGGATCACCGGCCAGACCATCCTCATCAACGGCGGCTACACCACCAAGTGACCCAGCGTCCCGGTCGCCGCCACGGCGACCGGCACCTGTCCGGGAAAGACCCCATGCACGTGACCCTGGTAATCGCCGGCGGGATCATCCTGCTCGGCCTGTTCCTGCTCTTCGGCGAACTCTGGGAGGCCGGGCCGGCGCCCGCTGCCGGCCTGTTCCTGCCGACCTGGCTGGCCGTCGCGCTGGTCAACCTGTGGGTCGGCGTCCAGCACGCCGGCTACGGCTTGCGCGAAGAACTGCCGATCCTGCTGCTGGTCTTCCTGGTCCCGGCGGCCCTGGCCGGCGTAGCGATCTGGCTGGCGCCGCGCTAGGCGGCGGCGCTTCAGACGCGGAAACGCCCGACCAGCCGCGCCAGTTCCGAGGACAGCTCGGACAGCCGGCGGCTGGCCCCGGTGCCCTGCTCCGAATGTTCCGCCGCCTGGGCGGAAAGCTCGCGCACCTCGCTGATGTTGCGGGCGATTTCGTCGATCACCCGGCTCTGCTCCTCGCAGGCCGAGGCGATCTGCGCGGCGAGGTCGTTGATCCGCCCCACCGCGTCGCCGGTGGCGGCCAGCACGCCGTCGACCCCGGCGGCGCGCTCGACGCTGTCGCGCGCCTTGAGGCTGCCCGACTGCATGGCCCGCACGGCGTTCTGCACCCCGGCCTGGAGACGCTCGATGCGCGCCTGGATGTCCTTGGTCGACTCCTGGGTGCGCGCCGCCAGCGCCCGCACCTCGTCGGCCACCACGGCGAAACCGCGACCCTGCTCGCCGGCCCGCGCGGCTTCGATGGCGGCGTTGAGGGCGAGCAGGTTGGTCTGTTCGGCGATGCCCTTGATCACCGTCAGCACCGCGTCGATGCTGGCGGTTTCCTGGGCCAGTTGCTGGATGCTCTCGGAACTGCTCTCCACTTCTCGCGCCAACTGGCGGATCACCTCGATGGTCGCCTCCACCACGTTGGCGCCCTCGCGCGCCTGCCGGCGGGCGTCATGGGCCACCTGCGCGGCGCTCTGGGCGTTGCGCGCCACCTCGTGGACGGCGCTGCTCATCTGCGTCGCGGCGGTGCTGACCTGGTCCACCGACGCATGCTCGCTGTTGATCAGACGATCGTTGGCGGCGGTCATGCCGGCCAGCGAACCGGCTGAATCGGCGACCTCGCCGGTGACCCGGCCGACCTCGCGGATCAGCGGCTGCAACTTGTCGAGGAAGGCGTTGAAGGCGCTGCCGAGGCGGCCGGGCTCGTCACGCGAAGTGACTTCCAGGCGCACGCGCAAGTCGCCATCGCCGTTGGCGATCTCTTCCAGGCGTTGCAGCAGGCGCTGCAACGGACGGGTCACCAGGCCGGGGAACACCAGCACCAGCGACAGGCAGACCAGCAGGCCGAACGCCACCAGCGCCACCTGCTGCCAGCGGTGGCGCTCGCCCAGCGCGGAGGACGCCTCGCCGTCGGCGGCCGCGGCCGCCTCTTCCATCTCGTCGAGCTGGTTGATCACCTCGCGCATCGCCCCGAACTGGCGATCGCTGTCACCGTAGCTGAGCTGCGCCGCGGCGCTCGGATCGCTGGCCGCCAGGCTCAGCACCCGCGCCGAGGTCGCGCTCCAGAGGGCATAGCCGCGCTCGAACTCGGCGACCTTGGCCAGTTCCGCCTCGCCCGGCTGCATCGCCGCGTACTGGCGCACCCGATCCAGGGCCTGCTGCAGGTTTTCCGCGTGATCGTTCCTCAGGCCGGCGATCTGCTCGGCGTTCAGGAGGCTATCGAGCAGGCTGCGCTCGGCGACGAAGGCCTGGTAGAGATCGCGGTCGGCGTTGAGCAGCAGGGCGATGCCGGGGAGAAAACGCTTGCCCAGGCGCTGGTTGGATTCGTTCTGCTGGGCGATGCCATGCACGCCGAGCGCGCCCACCAGCAGCAGAAGCACCGCGAGCAGGAGGATCGGCAGGGCGATTTTCCTGCGGAACGACAGGTTAGCGAACCATTGCAGCATGCCGGCATCCTCGCTCGTGGCTTTCCAGGCTATCGGTCGCAGCACGACCGATCTTGAGCGACCGTACGTCCGTGCCAGTAGGAATCAGACTAGCAGGCGCAGGGTTTCGAACAGGCGCCGGTCATCCTTCTTCGCCGAGCGGGCGTGGCGGCGGATCACCTGCAGCAGGCACTCGACGAAGCATTGCGCCGGATTGCTGAGGGCGCCGCCGCGCCGGGTGATGATGCCCAGCCGCCGTGGCTCGAAGGTTTCCCGCAGCGCCAGCGGCACCACCCGGCCGAGCAACGGCGGGGCGGCGCCGATGATCGCCGGCACCCAGGTACACATGTCGGCCTGCTCCACCAGGGTCTGCAGGATCGCCACGGAGTGCGCGCGAACGATGCGCCGCTCGTCGATCAAGGCGCCGTGGCGCCAGAACAGCTCGCGCATCAGGGAGTCGTGGCCGTCGCCGGTGTAGTTCAACGCCCAGTCCTGTTCCAGCAGTTCGTGGATCGAGCCGCAACCCGCCAGCGGATGCCCCTGGCGGACCAGCACCGCGGTGTCGTAGTCGAGCAGCTTCTCGCAGGCGAATTCCTGGGCCGCCTGGGCGCCGTGCAGCGGGCCGATGGCGAAATCCATGCTGCCGTCGCGAAGCAATGGCTGGGCCACCGCCATCAGGCTTTCGAAAAGCTCCAGGCGCACCTCCGGCATGCGCTCGCGGAACGCCTGCACCGCCTCCGAGAGGAAGGTCAGCGCCACCCAAGGCGTCACCCCGATGCACAGCCGGCCGCTGGCCTGGCCACGCAGGTGGTCGAGTTCGACCTGCGCGTGCTCCAGTTGCTTGAGCACCAGCCGGGCGTGGATCAGCAGCGCCTTGCCGTATTCGGTGAAGGTCAGGCCGCTGGGCGTGCGGACGAACAGCGGCAGATGCTGTTCGGTTTCCAGTTCGCGCAGCGCGCGGGTCACGGCCGCCTGGGAAATCCCCAGGGCGCGGGCGGCGGCGCGGATGCCGCCGGCGTCGGCACTGGCGACCAGGGCTTGCAACTGGTGGAGTTTCACGGGCTTACCGAGGTGACAACGAAAGGTTGTCATCATAGCCAAAGCGAGCCTCCCCGCCAGTCCCCCGCTTGCCTACCATCGGCTTCGACAACGCCCTGCCGCCCACCGGTCGGAGCCCTTGAGGAGAACAAGAAGAATGACCGAGCCTGCCGTCCTGCCCGCCATTGCGGCGCTGCGGGAAGAGATGGTTACCTTGCGCCGCCACATCCATGCCCACCCGGAGCTGGGTTTCGAGGAACGGCGAACCGCCGCGCTGGTCGCCGAATGCCTGGAGGCCTGGGGCTACCAGGTCAGCCGTGGGGTGGGTCGCACCGGCGTGGTCGGCACCCTGTGCCGCGGCGAGGGCCCCGCGCTGGGCCTGCGCGCCGACATGGACGCGCTGCCGATCCAGGAAGCCACCGGCCTGCCCTACGCCAGCCAGGTGGACGGCGTGATGCACGCCTGCGGCCACGACGGCCACACCGCGATGCTCCTCGCCGCGGCCAGGCACCTGGTCGAGTCGCCGCACTGGCGCGGCACCCTGCAACTGATCTTCCAGCCTGCCGAAGAGGGCCTCGGCGGTGCCCGCGCGATGCTCGACGACGGGCTGCTGGAGCGCTTCCCCTGCGACGCCATCTTCGCCATGCACAACGTCCCGGGATACCCCGTCGGCCACCTCGGCTTCCATCCAGGCCCCTTCATGGCCTCGGCCGACACCGTGGTCATCCGCGTGATCGGCAGCGGCGGCCACGGCGCGGTGCCGCAGCGCACCGTCGACCCGGTGGTGGTCTGCTCCGCCATCGTGCTGGCCTTGCAGAGCATCGTCTCGCGCAACGTCGACCCGCAGGACACCGCGATCGTCAGCGTCGGCGCAATCCATGCCGGGACGGTCTCCAACGTGATCCCGGCCAGCGCCGAAATGATCCTCAGCGTCCGCGCCCTGACCGCGGAAACCCGTGCCCTGCTGGAGCGCCGCATCGGCGAACTGGCCCGCGGCCAGGCCGCCAGCTTCGGCGCGCGGGCGGAGGTCGACTACCGGCATTGCCATCCGGTGCTGGTCAACCATCCCGGGCAGACCGCGTTCGCCCGCGAGGTGGCCCGCGACTGGCTGGGCGAGGAATGCCTGATCGACGGACTGCGGCCGTTCACCGCCAGCGAGGATTTCGCCTTCATCCTCGAACGCTGTCCCGGCAGCTACCTGGTGATCGGCAACGGCCAGGGCGAGAGCGGCTGCCAGTTGCACAACCCCGGCTACGACTTCAACGACGACTGCCTGGCCGTCGGCGCCAGCTACTGGGTGCGACTGGCCGAGCGCTTCCTGGCCTGAGTCAGGGTTTTCAACGGGCGCGCGGCCTGGCGCGCGCGGATCGACAGAGGACAACCACAATGACAAGAACCCTCGGCAGCATCGCCCTCTCCCTCCTCCTCGCCGCGCCGGCCGGCGCCGCCGACTGGACCGGCAAGGTCCTGCGCCTGGGCGTCGACCCGACCTACCCGCCGCTCGAATACAAGCAGCCGGACGGCCGCCTGGCAGGCTTCGGCATCGAGATCGGCGAAGCCCTCTGCGCGGAGCTGCAAGCCCGCTGCGAATGGGTCGAAAGCAACTGGGACGGCATCATCCCGGCGCTGCTGTCGCGCAAGATCGACGCCATCGTCTCGTCGATGACCATCACGCCGAAACGCGCACAGCACATCGCCTTCACCGACCGCGTCTCCAACGCGCCGAGCCGCCTGGTGGTACGCCGCGGCTCGGCGCTCCTGCCCGACGCCGAGAGCCTGCGCGGCAAGCGCGTGGGGGTCGGCCAGGGCTCCAACCAGGAGGCCTACGCCAAGGCCGAATGGGCCGCCAAGGGGGTGCGGGTCGTCTCCTACCAGAACCAGGACCAGGTCTACGCCGACCTCGTCATGGGCCGCCTCGACGCCTCGCTGCAAGGCGCGGTGCAGGCCAGCTACGGCTTCCTCGACAAGCCGGTCGGCAAGGATTTCGAACTGGCCGGAGCGGTGCTGGACGACCCTCGCTACTTCGGGGTCGGCGACGGCATCGGCCTGCGCAAGGAAGACGTGGCGCTGCGCGAGGACCTGAACAAGGCGCTGGCGACGATCCGCGCCAACGGGACCTACGCGCGAATCAACGCCCGCTACTTCGATTTCGACCTCTACGGCGCGCCCTGAACGGCGTCCGGCCGCTTTTCACCTCGACCGACAACAACAAGCAATGGAGAGTGAAATGTTCCTCGACGGCTTCGGCCCGCAGATACTCGCCGGCACCCTGGTGACCCTGAAACTGGCGCTGGGCTCCCTGCTCGGCGCCGTGCTCATCGGCCTCCTCGGCGCCAGCGCCAAGCTCGCCGCCAACCGCCCGCTGCGCGCCCTGGCCAGCGGCTATACGACGCTGATCCGCAGCGTCCCCGACCTGGTCATCATGCTGTTGCTGTTCTTCAGCCTGCAGATCCTCCTCAACCGCGTCACCGACGCCCTCGGCATCGCCCAGGTCGACATCGACCCGTTCGCCGCCGGCTGCGTCACCCTGGCGTTCATCTATGGCGCCTACTTCACGGAAACCTTCCGCGGCGCCTTCCAGGCGGTACCGGCCGGCCAGGTCGAAGCCGCGCAAGCCTACGGCATGGGGCGCTGGCGAGTGTTCCGCCGGGTACTCCTGCCGCAGATGCTGCGCTACGCCCTGCCGGGCATCGGCAACAACTGGCAGGTGCTGGTCAAGTCCACCGCGCTGGTCTCGATCATCGGCCTCGGCGACCTGGTCAAGGCCACCCAGGACGCCGGCAAGGGCACCCTTCAGTTCTTCCACTTCACCCTGGTCTGCGGGCTGATCTACCTGGCCATCACCGCAATCTCCAACGCCGCGCTGCTGTGGCTGGAGCGGCGCAGCTCGCTGGGCGTCAGGAGGCCGCTGCCATGAACGCGGTACTCGACGAATACTGGCAGGCCTACCTGTGGACCGACGGCCTGCAACTGACCGGACTGGCGATGACCCTGTGGCTGCTGATCCTCGCCGTGGCGCTGGGCTTCCTGCTGGCCATCCCGCTGGCGGTGGCGCGGACCTGCGGCAACCCGCTGCTGCGCTACCCGGTCTGGCTCTACACCTACGTGTTCCGCGGCACCCCGCTGTACATCCAGTTGCTGTTCTTCTACACCGGCGTCTACAGCCTGAATGCCATACGCGCCCAGGACTTCCTCAACGCGTTCTTCCGCGACGGCTTCAACTGCACGGTGCTGGCCTTCGTCCTCAACACCTGCGCCTACATGACGGAAATCTTCGCCGGCGCGATCAGGAACACGCCCCACGGCGAAGTGGAAGCGGCGCACGCTTACGGCATGGGCGGCTTCACCCTCTACCGGCGCATCGTCCTGCCCTCGGCGCTGCGCCGGGCACTGCCGTACTTCAGCAACGAAGTGATCCTGATGCTGCATTCCACCTCGGTGGCGTTCACCGCCACCGTGCCGGACCTGCTCAAGGTGGCCCGCGACGTCAATTCCGCCACCTATGCGCCGTTCCTGTCCTTCGGCATCGCCGGCGCGCTCTACGCCGGCACCGCCTTCCTGCTGATCTGGCTGTTCCGCCGCGGCGAGCTGCGCTGGCTGGCCTACCTCAGACCGCAAACCCACTGACCTCTCCCGGAGACACGCGCATGTACAGCCTGCAGGTCGAAGACATCCACAAGCGCTACGGCAGCCATGAGGTGCTCAGGGGCGTTTCGCTCAGGGCCGGCAAGGGAGACGTGATCAGCATTATCGGCTCCTCCGGCTCGGGCAAGAGCACCTTCCTGCGCTGCGTCAACTTCCTGGAAAAGCCCTGTGCCGGGCGCATCCGCGTCGGCGACGAGGAACTGCGCACCCGTCCCGGCGCCCTGGGCGAGCTGCGCGCCGCCGATCCCCGGCAGTTGCAGAGGATCCGCAGCCGGCTGGCGATGGTCTTCCAGCATTTCAACCTGTGGAGCCACCTGACGGTGCTGGAGAACGTGGTCGAGTGCCCGGTCAACGTCCTGCGCCTGGACCGCGACGACGCCGTGGCCCGCGCGCGCCGCTACCTGGCCAAGGTCGGCCTGGCGGAGAAGGTCGAGCGGCAGTATCCCTGCGAACTCTCCGGCGGCCAGCAACAGCGCGTGGCGATCGCCCGCGCCCTGGCCATGGAGCCGCAGGTGATGCTGTTCGACGAACCGACCTCGGCGCTCGATCCGGAACTGGTCGGCGAAGTGCTGAAAGTCATGCAGCAGTTGGCCGAGGAAGGTCGCACCATGGTCCTGGTCACCCACGAGATGGCCTTCGCCCGCCAGGTTTCCAGCCATGTGATCTTCCTCCACCAGGGCGTGATCGAAGAGGAAGGGACGCCGGACCAGGTGTTCGGCGCGCCGCGCAGCGAGCGCCTGCGCCAGTTCCTCGCCGGCAACCTGAAATGAGCCCGGGGCTCAGCGCGACGGCGCGAGGAAACGCACGAAGACCAGCTCCGGATCACCTTCGTCGAGGTTGTCGATCACCCCGCTCAGCTGGAATCCCTCGCGCTCCAGCAGGCGCCGCATCGGCAGGTTGGAGCGGTTGCAGGAAGTGAACAGGCGGTCGTCACAACAGTCGTCCCGCGCCTGCCGCAGCAACGCGCTGGCGATGCCGCGCCGGCGACAGTCGGGGGCGACCGCCGCATCCTAGACGTTTTCACAGGTCAGGGCACATCGCCGCGGCGCATGATCTATAGTCGCCCGGATCAGCCCCAGAGGATGCCGGACATGCCCCGTTCGATCGTCATCGTCCACGGCTGGAGCGACGATTCGAAGTCGTTCCGCCGCCTCGCCGAGCAGCTGGAAGCCTGGTTCGGCAGCGCGCCGACGCAGATCCGCCTCGCCGACTGGATCTCCCTGCAGGACGACGTCACCTACGCCGACCTCGCCGCCGCCCTGGATCGCGCCTGGACCGCCCAGGGACTGTCGCGGGCGCCGCGCACGGTGGACGTGGTGGTGCACAGCACCGGCGCCCTGGTGCTGCGCGACTGGCTGACCCGCCACTTCGACCCCGCCAGCGCGCCGGTCAGGCGCTTCCTGATGCTCGCCCCGGCCAACTTCGGCTCGCCGCTGGCGCACAAGGGACGCTCCTTCATCGGTCGCGTGCTGAAAGGCTGGAACCGCTTCGTCGGGCAGACCGGCACCCAGGTGCTGAAGGGACTGGAGCTGGGCTCGCCGTACTCCTGGCAACTCGCCGAGCGCGACCTGTTCGGCGCCGAGGCCTGGTACGGCGCCGGCCGCCTGCTCGCCACGGTACTGGTGGGCAATGTCGGCTACAGCGGCGTCGAAGCCATCGCCAACGAAGCCGGCGGCGACGGCACGGTGCGGATCGCCACGGCGAACCTCAACGCCTGCCGCCTGAGCCTCGAACTGGATGTCCGCCAGCGCGCCAGGCCCGGCTGGCGCCTGGAAGAATCGCGCGGCGAGATCGCCTTCGCCATCGTCGACGGCGAGAACCACGCCAGCGTGGCGCTGAAGGACCGCGGGCCGAAGAACCCGCATACCCTGGAGCTGATCCGCGCCGCACTGGAGGTCGAGGACGCCGATTACCGGAGCAGCGGCGCAAGCTTCCCCTGGCAGCGCCGCATCGATCAGCTCGACCCCGGCATCGAGCGCCGCTCGCCGCGCTACCTGAACCTGGTCAGCCACGTCTGCGACGACCTCGACCAGGAGGTGCGCGACTACTTCATCCAGTTCTTCCGCAAGCTGAACAGCGACCGGCGTTTCGAGCAGCGCTTCTACGAGCAGGTCATCGCCGACGTCCATCCCTACGAGGACAACCCCGCCTACCGCTCGCTGTACCTGTCGATCGAGTCCCTCGACGACCTGCTCGCCGGCTTCGCCGTGGACACCCTGTCGCTCAGCGTGTCGGCCCAGCTGCCGTTCGATCCGCCGCGCCAGCCGGTCGGCTATACCGCGGTGGGCCCCGGCGACAGCGAAGGCCTGGCGATTCCGCTGGCGCAGGTGCCGCGCTTCCTCGCCGCCCATCGCACCCTGCTGCTGCGCATCCGCCTGACGCGCCTGGTGGACAGCGGCGTATTCGTCTTCAGGAACCCCTGAATCGGCGCCCGGCCCCCCGCTGGGCAGCCACCCAGGCCGGGCGCAGGCGATCACGGTTGGCCTTCGGGCCACTCGACCCGCTGCAATGGCGCGCCGCCGCGCCCGAGGCGATGGACGATGCCGCTGCCCCGGCGCAGATCGACCCGCACCAACCGCCCGCCTTCCTCTCCACAGCCGCTGAGAAGCAGGTTGCGGGCATCCAGGCGGAACAGCCGTTCGGGACGCTCGATGGGCAGCTCCAGGGTCCAGAGCAAGCTGCCATCGGTGGAAACCGAGCTGAGCAGCAGCTCGCTACGCTCGGCCAGGCTGCGCCGGTGCAGCACCAGCCAGTTGCCGTCGACTCGCCAGGGACGGCGCGCCAACCTGGAATCGCCGCCCGGCAGCGCCGAGGCATAGCGACGGTACAACGCCTCCTCGCGCGTCTGCTCGTCGCGCCGGCGACGGTACTCGGCATCCGCCGCCGCCTCCAGGTCGGCGACCCGTTCCCGCCAGGCATCGTGCGCAGCAATCCAGCGTCGCCGTTCCTGGCGGTAGGCGTCGCGCGCCGCAAGGAACGCACGGGTACTGGGAAAACGCTCCACGCGCTCGTCGAACTCTTCCGGCGGCTGCGGTTCGGGCGGCAGCGACGGACGCTGGCGCTGCCGCTCGGACGGTCGCTCGAGCAGCCGCTGCGGCTCTTCGGCAGCGGCTGGATCGGGCAGCAGGCCAGCCTGCAGAAAGGCCGCGTCGAGCAGCGGACGCAGTCGGTTCTCTGCCGGCGACCGCCAATCCAGGGTGCCCAGTGACAGGCGCTGGCGTCGCGCCCGTTGGTTCGCTGCCGGCAGCGCCTCGCCACGCTCCAGCGCGCGGGCCTCGTGATCGCTGGCGAGGATCAGCAGGCGTCCATCGGGCAGGCGCGTCAGGCCCGGCGCCTGCCAGGCGATCCCGGCACTCGCCGGCGGCGGCGGGTCGCCCTGGAAATACCGCGCGGCATCGACTTCCGGGGCTTCGCGCAGGGCCAGGCTGTCGCCGTCGAGGAACCAGACGCGGCCGTCCAGGGCGAGCATCAGCAATCCGCCCCGGCCTTCGTCGTAGCGATAGGCGTCCTTCCCCCAGGGCGCCGACTTCAACGGCAGGCCGCCAGTGCGCCGCTCCAGCTCGTCGAACGCCAGCGCAGGGGCGGCGTCGCGCCGGTCGAGTACGTAGAGTTCGTTGCGCAGGAAGAACAGGTAGCGCGACGACTGGCCCAGCAGTTCCCCGGAGCCCCAGTCGTCACCGCGCTCGTTGTCGGCATCCAGGCGCATGCTCCAGCGCAGGCTGCCGTCCTCCAGGTCGACCACCTGGGCATAGCTGCGGCTGCTGCCGTGTACCACGCCGTTGTCCACTTCGTTGGCGCGATAGTCGTCGAGGGTGAACGCCAGGTAGGAATGGCCCTGTTCCTCGAAGACCAGTTGCGGCCCGCTGAACCCGGCCTCGTCGTACTGGCCGAGAATGAAATGGATGGCCACCGGCAAACCGACCAGCAGGCCCAGGCCGAGTACCGCCCAGAGGACGGCGAAAAGCGTCGCTCCCTTCTTCATGCAACTCCCATGCGTCCCGCGATCCTGGGACCGTCCCTCAACTGGCGACGGCATGAACGGCGCATTCTAGGGAGCCGCCGGCCTCGCTTCAAAGGCGGCAAGCGGCCATCAGTAGCCCATGCTCACGGGCTTTTCGCCCCCAGCAGGACGCCGAAACCGACCAGCAGGGCGCCGAAGAACTGGTCGATGCGCCGGCGGAAACGCAGGAGCCGGCCGCGCACCGCCGGGCTCGAGAGAAAGCAGGCGACCAGGCCGAACCAGGTCACGTGGGCGAGCGCGATGAAGGCCCCGTAGCCCAGTTGCGCCGGCAACGCGGTATGCGGATCGATCACCTGCATGAACAGGCTGACCACGAACAGGCAGGTCTTCGGATTGAGCGCATTGGTCAGGAAGCCGCTGCGCAACATCGCCCAGGACGAAACCCCGGCGCCGCCCGCCGCCTCCTCCGCCACCGAGTCCTCTCGCGCCAGCAGCATGCGCAGGCCGAGGAACACCAGGTAGGCGGCGCCCGCCAGCTTCAGCGCGGTGAACAGCGCCAGCGACTCGCGCACCAGCACGCCGACGCCGAGGATGCTGTAGCCGACATGTACCGTCACCCCCGCGCCGATGCCCAGCGCGGTGAGCAGGCCGGCGCGGCGGGAATACAGCAGGCTGTTGCGCGAGACCATGGCGAAATCGGCGCCGGGGCTGATCACCGCGAGCAGGGTGATGGTCAGGAAAGCTAGCAACTCTGTCATGCCTGGAAGGCTCCAAGGTAGAATGGATGGCACAATCTACCGGTCTCCAGCGCCGAGCGAGAACGATGAATACTGACAATCATGGTGAGGAAAACTCACCATTCAGGCGCCGTCGCCTGCCCTCGCTGAACGCCCTGCGCTGCTTCGAGGCCGCCGCCCGCCTGGAGAACTTTTCCCGTGCCGCCGAGGCCCTGTGCCTGACCCACGGCGCCATCAGCCGCGCCGTGCGGACCCTGGAGGAGGAACTCGGTTGTGCGCTCTTCGAACGCCGCGGCCAGCGGGTTTTCCTCAGCGAGGCCGGCAGGCGCCTGCTCGCCGGCACCGGCCCGGCCCTCGACCTGATCGAGCGCACCGGCGAGGCCCTGCGCACGGAGGCCGGACCCACCGCGCTGGTGCTGTCCTGCGAACCGACCTTGCTGATGCGCTGGCTGATCCCGCGGATCGCCGGATTCATGCAGGAACAGCCACGACTGTCGATCCAGCTGGTCGCCGGCGGCGGGCCGTTCGCCTTCGGCCGCGGCATCGACCTGGCGATCCGCCGCAACGACTTCCCCTGGCCGCCCGGCAGCCATGCCCACTGGCTGTTCGACGAGCAGGTCGGGCCGGTCTGCCGGGCGAGCGACGTCGAACGGCATTTCCACCTCGATGCAGACCTGCCCGGGCTTCGCGCCGTCGCACCGCGCCTGCACACGGCGACCCGCCCGCAAGCCTGGAACACCTGGACCCGTCTCGCCGGACAGGCGCCGGCGGCGACCGAAGGGCAGCGCTTCGAACACTTCTACCTGAGCCTGCAGGCGGCCGGCGCCGGACTCGGCGTGGCCATCGGCCCCTGGCAACTGGTGCGCGACGACCTCGCCGCCGGCCTGCTGGCGGCGCCGCTGGGATTCCTCGCCGACGGCAGCAGCTATCACCTGCTGACCCCGCGACCGTTGCAGGCCGGAGAGCCCGCCACCCTGCTGCTGGAATGGCTGCGCCGCAGCGCGGCGGCCTGATGCGGCCCGCTCAGGGCCAGGCGCGCAGCGCCCGTTCGACCACCGCCAGCAGGCGCTCGCAAGGCACCCGGTCCTTGGCCTGCACGCTGAGGCCGAACAGCACGGTGGCATAGAAGGTCGCCAACTCCTCCACGTCGGTGTCCGCCGCCAGGTCGCCGTCAGCGATGCCGCGCCGCATGCGCTCACGGAACAGGCGGATCGACTCGCCGCGCTCGGCGCTCAACGCGTCCCGCACCGCCTCGCTTTCCGGGGTTCCGGTCAGCGCCGCGAGCACCACCAGGCAACCGCGCGGGAACTCGTCGGAACAGAAGCGCGCGACGGTCTCGCGGAGCAGCTCGGCCACGCCCTCGCGGGCGCTCGGCGCGCCATCGAGGACATCCCGGCGATAGCGGCCGTGCTGGCCGAGATAGTGGGCCAGGGCTTCGCGGAACAGCCCTTCCTTGCTGCCGAAGGCGGCGTACAGGCTGGGCGGCCTGATTTCCATCGCCTCGGTCAGGGCCGCCAGCGAAGCGCCTTCGTAGCCACGTACCCAGAACACGTCCATGGCTCGCTGCAGGGCGGTGTCCCTGTCGAATGCCCGTGGCCTGCCTCGCGTTGCCATCCTGACCTCCATTATTTGTATCGATCACTATAAATTTACTTGACGAGCGTTGCCGTCGCCATATTATTTAGCGACCGATACAGATATTCAAGCCATCTCCCTGCCGCCTTCGAAAGGAAAAGACCATGTCCAAATCGCTCCTCTCCCCGCTCGCCGTAGGCAACCTGGCCTTGCGCAACCGCATCGTCATGGCGCCGATGACCCGCTCCCGGGCGCAACAGCCGGGCGACGTGCCGACCGCCCTGAACGCTCTCTACTATGCGCAGCGCGCCGGCGCCGGGCTGATCGTCAGCGAGGGCACGCAGATTTCCCGCCTCGGCCAGGGCTACGCCTACACCCCCGGTATCTACAGCGAGGCGCAACTGGCCGGCTGGCGCCAGGTCACCGAGGCGGTGCACGCCGCCGGCGGACTGATCGCCGCGCAGCTCTGGCATGTCGGGCGCATGTCACATCGCTCGCTGCAGGCCGGCGGCGAGGCGCCGATCGCGCCCTCGCCGATCCAGGCCAAGGCCCAGGTGTTCATCGCCGATGGCCAGGGCGGCGGATCCATGGCGCCGGCCGACGCGCCGCGGGAAATGACCCTGGAAGACATCCGCCGGGTCCGCGACGAATTCGTCCGCGCCGCGCGCAACGCGCTCGACGCCGGCTTCGACCTGGTCGAGCTGCATGGCGCCAATGGCTACCTGATCGACCAGTTCCTCGCCAGCGCCAGCAACCGGCGCAGCGATGCCTACGGCGGTAGCCTGGAGAACCGCGCGCGGTTCCTGCTGGAGATCGTCGACGCGCTGGTCGCCGCGGTCGGTGCCGAGCGCGTCGGCCTGCGCCTGTCGCCCTGGGGCACGATCAACGACATGCACGACGACGAGCCGGAAGCGATGACCCTTTACCTTGCCGAAGCCCTGCAGCGACGCGGCATCGCCTACCTGCACCTGGCCGAGTGGGAATGGAGCGGCGGCCCGGCCTACCCGCAAGGCTTCCGCGAGCGCCTGCGCGAACGCTTCCGCGCGCCGCTGATCGTCTGCGGCAACTACGACGCCGAGCGCGCCGAAGCGATACTCGAGTCCGGACTGGCCGACGCGGTGGCGATCGGCCGGCCGTTCATCGCCAACCCCGACCTGGTCGAGCGGATCCGTCTCGGCGCGCCGCTGGCCGAGGCCAACCAGGCGCGGTTCTACGGTGGCGACGCTGCCGGCTACACCGATTACCCGACCCTCGGCCAGTCCGCTACGGCCTGATTCCCTTCCCTCCCATGCATCGTTCCCGGGCGCGGCCACGGCTGCGCTCGCGGAGGAGTCTTGCCGTGCTATTGCCCATCCTCCTGCTGGCCGCCGCCGGCTTCACCATCCTGACCACCGAGTTCGTCATCGTCGGCCTGCTCCCGGCGCTTGCCGCAGACCTCCAGGTCAGCGTCGCCCAGGCCGGCCTGCTGGTCAGCCTGTTCGCCTTCAGCGTCGCCGCCTTCGGTCCGTTCCTCACCGCCGCGCTGGCGGGCGTCGAACGCAAGCGGCTGTTCGTCGCCTGCCTGCTGCTGTTCGCCGCGGCCAATGCGCTGGCCGCCGTGGCCGGCGATATCTGGACGATGGCCGTGGCGCGCTTCGTCCCGGCCCTGGCGCTCCCGGTGTTCTGGGCCATGGCCAGCGAAACCGCCGCGCACCTGGCCGGCCCCTCGCGCGAAGGACGCGCCGTGGCGCTGGTGTTCTTCGGCATCGTCGCCGCCACCGTGCTCGGCATTCCCATCGGCACGCTGATCGCCGACGCCTGGGGTTGGCGCCTGGCATTCGCCGCACTCGCCGCGCTGGCCCTGGCCAAGGCGCTGCTGCTGGCCGCCTGGCTGCCGCGCATTCCCGGACGGCCGGGCGTCTCGCTGCGCAGCCAGGCGAGCGTGTTGCGCCAACCGCTGGTGCTCGGCCACCTGTTGCTGTCGCTGCTGGTCTTCACCGGCATGTTCACCCCCTACACCTACCTGGCCGACATCCTCCAGCGCCTGGCCGGCTTCAGCGGCTCGCTGGTCGGCTGGACGCTGATGGGCTTCGGCGCGGTAGGCCTGCTCGGCAACTGGCTCGGCGGGCGCCTGGTGGATCGCAGCCCGCTGGGCGCAACCCTGCTGTTCGTCCTGCTGATGGCGCTGGGCATGCTCGCCCTGGTGCCGACCCTCGGCAACGCCTGGCTGCTCGCCGCCACCCTGGCGACCTGGGGCGTGGCCCAGGCAGCACTGTTCATCGTCGGCCAGGTGCGGGTGATGAAGTCCGCGCCGCGGGCCCCGGCGTTCGCCGCCTCGCTGAACATCTCCGCCTGCAACGCCGGGATCGGCATCGGCGCCCTCGCCGGCAGCCGGGTGATCGACGGCAGCGGCCTGGCGCCGCTCGGCGAGGTCGGCGCGCTGGTCTGCCTGGCGGCGATGGCCGTGGCCCTGCTGCTGATGCTGGCGCCACGCCAAGCTGCCACCGAGCCGTCCCTCGGCGGCCACATCCCTCACTGACCCCACCAAGGAAGCACAACCATGATCCTCGATAGACTCTGCCGCGGCCTCCTGGCCGGCATCGCCCTGACCTTCTCCCTGGGCGGCTTCGCCGCCGAGGAATTCCCCGTCCCGAATGGCTTCGAAAGCGCCTACCGGGAAGTCGACGGCGTGAAGCTGCACTACGTGAAAGGCGGCCAGGGGCCGCTGGTGATGCTGGTGCACGGCTTCGGCCAGACCTGGTACGAATGGCACCAACTGATGCCGGAACTGGCCAAGCGCTTCACCGTGATCGCGCCGGACCTGCCCGGCCTCGGCCAGTCCGAGCCGCCGAAGACCGGCTACAGCGGCGAACAGGTCGCCGTCTACCTGCACAAGCTGGCCCGGCAATTCAGCCCGGATCGCCCGTTCGACCTGGTGGCCCACGACATCGGTATCTGGAACACCTACCCGATGGTGGTGAAGAACCAGGCCGACATCGCCCGCCTGGTGTACATGGAAGCGCCGATCCCGGACGCGCGGATCTACCGCTTCCCGGCCTTCACCGCCCAGGGCGAGTCGCTGGTCTGGCACTTCAGTTTCTTCGCCGCCGACGACCGCCTGGCGGAAACCCTGATCGCCGGCAAGGAGCGCTTCTTCCTCGAGCACTTCATCAAGTCCCATGCCAGCAACACCGAGGTGTTCAGCGAGCGCCTGCTGGACCTGTACGCCAGGTCGTACGCCAAGCCGCACAGCCTGAACGCCTCGTTCGAGTACTACCGCGCGTTGAACGAGAGCGTGCGGCAGAACGCCGAACTGGCGAAAACCCGCCTGCAGATGCCGACCATGACCCTCGCCGGCGGCGGCCACGGCGGCATGGGCGCGTTCCAGCTGGAGCAGATGAAAGCCTATGCGGACGACGTCGAAGGCCATGTCCTGCCCGGCTGCGGCCACTGGCTGCCGGAAGAGTGCGCCGCGCCGATGAATCGCCTGGTGATCGACTTCCTCAGCCGCGGTCGCTGAGTCGTCCCGGTCCGGGCGATCAGAACTGCTCGCCCGGGCAGAACAGGCAGCGCAGCAGCAGGGTCATGAACACGACAGCGCCGGAAACCAGCAGGTAAGGCAACGGGGAGAACAGGTCGTCCTGGTCCTTGCCATCGTGCTCACTACTCATGCTCACCTCGAGAATCGTCATGGCGGAAAAGACGCAGGATATGCACTTGCCGTCCTTGAAAGTGCACGGCGAAGTGTTCGAAGACTATAGAAACGAAGCGATCGAGTTCAATTACATCTGTGTCAGCTTGCTGTCGGCAAAACGTCAGCGGAAAGACAACGGAATATATTTCCCGATAATGCTTGCGGGGTCTGCCGCGCGCCGCCCCAGCCTCTTCCGGCGTGGCGCGAGCGCTGCGGCGAAGGAAAAACCAACTTACAATGATCCCGACCCGGAATTATTCCGCCAAGTGGCCTCCGTTTCGGAAAAAAGCGACTCGCAGCACTGTTTCGGTGCAATAACGTCACATGTGAAAGTTTCGATTAAGTTTTCCGTTATCGATCATCCATAAATACGTTTGATCGCTCTCCCGGACGTTTCATAGATTGCACGCCTTCACTCTCTGCGAGGCATTCCCGTGACGCATCCAGCGACCGTCTACAGCCTGTCCATCCGCCTGCTGCACTGGAGCATGGCGTTCTGTTTCATCGGCGCGATCGTGCTGGCCTATTTCGTCATCTGGGTGCTCGGCCATGACCACCCGCAGCGCCTGCCGGTACTCAACCTGCACTGGGTGCTGGGCCTGCTGGTCGGCCTGCTGCTGATCCCACGGATCGTCTCGCGGCTGCGCGGGCCGCGCCTGCCAGCGGTTCCCGGGACGCCGCTGGAGCACCGCCTGGCGCACTACGCGCACCTGTCGCTGTATGCCTTGATGCTGGTGATGCCGCTCACCGGCTACGTCGGCACCCGCCTGCCCACCGACTTCGGCCTGTTCGTGGTACCCAGCTTCAAGGACACCGCGCTGTTCGCCTGGATTTCGCAAACCTGGAACCTGAGCTGGGAGGCGTTCGAGAAGCCCTTCGACGCCGTTCACCGCGTGGTCGGCCTGTGGCTGAGCACCTCGGTGGTGCTGCTCCATGCGCTCGCCGCCGGCTACCACCAGTGGGTCCGCCGCGACGGCACCCTGGAGCGCATGCTCGGCCGTCGCCAGCGCCGCTGAGCGGGGCCCTTCGTCGGCTCTCGCGGCGGATCGGCGACGATCTGCTATAGAGGTAGGGACACGCAGGGAAAACCTCGCCGCCCCGAGGCTCCTCCGTGGCAACCACAGGCGTCGCGCAGGTAGCCGGGTCGGCCTCCGACAGAGAGGAGCATGCCATGGCCAGCCTGCACTGCCAGCACCGCAGCTACACCATCACCGCCGATGTCGTCGAGCATCCGGGCATTCCCACGCCCTGGGCCGGCGGCTGCCACATCACCGATCCCGAAGGCCACACCAGCAAGCGCATCGCCCTGCCCGTGCGCTTCGCCTTCCTCGCCGACCTGGAAAACGCCCAGCGCGCCTCCATCGCCCACGGCAAATGGCTGGTGGACCAGCGCCTGGACCGCGGCAAGGCGCTGTTCTGAAGCCCACAACGAAAACGGCCCTCGCAAGGAGGGCCGTCGTTCATCGCGGCGCCGCTCAGGCGCTGCCAGCTTCAGCGGTTTCGCTGCGCCGTCGCGGCGGCGCGCCATGGCTGTCGTCGCCGGCCAGCGGCACTTCGTTGCCCTGGGCGTCGTACAGCTTGCCGTCGAGGAAATAGTCGCCTTCGTGCAGGGCGGCGATGTCCTGGTAGCGCAGGGTCCGCTCGCTGGCGGCGACGAACACCGACTGCTGGTCGGAGTTGCCGGCGGTGAAGTGGTTGAACGCCAGGTTGAGCAGGATCGCCATGATCGCCGAGGAACTGATGCCGGAATGGAAGATGGTGGCGAACCAGCTGGGGAAGTGATCGTAGAAGGTCGGCGCGGCGATCGGGATCATGCCGAAGCCGATCGAAGTGGCGACGATGATCAGGTTCATGTTGTTGCGGTAGTCCACCTTCGACAGGGTGCGGATGCCGCTGGCGGCGACCGTGCCGAACAACACGATGCCGGCGCCGCCGAGCACGGCGGTGGGCACCGCGGCGATCACCCGGCCCATCACCGGCAGCAGGCCGAGGATTACCAGGAACAATCCGCCGGTGGCGACCACGTAGCGGCTCTTGATCCCGGTCACCGCCACCAGGCCGACGTTCTGGGCGAAGGCGCTCTGGGTGAAGGAGCCGAAGATCGGCGCCAGCATGCTAGAGAACATGTCCGCGCGCAGGCCGTTGCCCAGGCGCCGTGAGTCGACCTTGGTGTCGATGATCTCGCCTACCGCGAGGATGTCCGCCGAGGTTTCCACCAGGGTCACCATGATCACGATGCACATCGAGATGATCGCGGCGACCTGGAAGGTCGGCATGCCGAAGTGGAACGGCGTGGGAAACGCCACCAGCGGGCCTTCGGTGACCTTGGAGAAGTCGGCCATGCCGAGGAACACCGCGATGACGGTGCCGATGACCATCGCCAGGAGGATCGACAGGCGCGAGATCGAGGCGCTGCCGAGCTTGCTCAGCAGCAGCACGATGACCAGGGTGATCGCCGCCAGGCCGATGTTGGCCATGCTGCCGAAGTCCGGCGCGTGGCTGTTGCCGCCCATCGCCCAGCGCGCGGCGACCGGCATCAGGGTCAGGCCGATGGTGGTGATGACGATGCCGGTCACCAGCGGCGGGAAGAATTTGGTGATGCGCGAGAAGATCGGCGTGATCAGCAACCCGATCAGCGAGGCCGCCATCACCGCGCCGAGCACTGCGGGAATGCCGCCGCTGCCACCGCTGCCGATGATCGCCACCATGGTCGCCACGCCAGCGAAGGACACCCCCTGGACCAGCGGCAACTGACAGCCGAAGAACGGCACGCCGAGGGTTTGCAGCAGGGTCGCCAGGCCGCCGGCGAACAGCGAAGCGGCGATCAGCAGGCCGATGTCGCCGGGCGCGAGGCCAGCGGCCTGGCCGAGGATCAGGGGGACCGCGACGATACCGCCATACATGGTCAGCACATGTTGCAGGCCGTAGGCCATGTTGGCGCCGACACCGAGGTTCTCGTCTTCAGGCCGTGGAACGGATGGAGTTCCGGAGGACGTCGTTTTCATGGTGCGCTGTTCTCGCTTTTATTGTTGTGCGCACACTGTAGACAATTCGATCCGAAAATATCCAGAAGAATGTATACAAAAATTCCAACAAATCTGTGACAGCGCTGCCGCCGGTCACCTCCGCTCGCGCGCTTATCCGCGCGCCAGACGGTTTCCTTCCTGCTGCGCCATCCTCCCAGCCCCGACCAACGGCCATGGGCCCGCGCCGAAGGGCATTAACGATAGAAAGCCGCCCTCCATCCCGCCAGCGAGCTATCAGCAATTCTTCCACGAAAAGTTGATGAAATTCACATTTCAGGAATTACGCCAGGACAGCCCGGAAAGCGCTCCTAGTCTGGCAGTCAGGCCGTGCCCGAGGCGACATTTCGGGCAATAGCGCCATGCCATCAACGGCTTATCGATCATCGCCTCACAAGGAACGGAGTCTCATGAGCAACAAGAACAATCTCAGATACGCACTCGGCGCCCTCGCCCTCTCGGTTTCCGCCGCATCCCTGGCGGCGCCTTCGGAAGCGCAACAGTTCACCGAGTTCTGGACCCCCGGCAAACCCAACCCGTCGATCTGCAAATCGCCGTTGCTGGTCAGCACCCCGCTTGGCCTGCCGCGCTGCCTGCAAGCCAGCAACGTGGTCAAGCGCCTGCAGAAGCTGGAAGACATCGCCAGCCTCAACGACGGCAACCGCGCCGCCGCCACGCCGGGCTACCAGGCCTCCGTCGACTACGTGAAGCAGACCCTGCAGAAAGCCGGCTACAAGGTCAGCGTGCAGCCCTTCCCGTTCACCGCCTACTACCCGAAAGGCCCGGGTAGCCTGAGCGCCACCGTGCCGCAGCCGGTCACCTACGAATGGGAGAAGGATTTCACCTACCTGTCGCAGACCGAGGCAGGCGACGTCACCGCCAAGGTGGTCCCGGTGGACCTGTCCCTCGGCGCCGGCAACACCTCCACCAGCGGTTGCGAAGCGGAAGACTTCGCCAACTTCCCGGCCGGCTCGATCGCGCTGATCCAGCGCGGCACCTGCAACTTCGAGCAGAAGGCCGAGAACGCCGCGGCCGCCGGCGCCGCCGGGGTGATCATCTTCAACCAGGGCAACACCGACGACCGCAAGGGCCTGGAGAACGTCACCGTGGGCGAGTCCTACGAGGGCGGCATCCCAGTGATCTTCGCCACCTACGACAACGGCGTGGCCTGGTCGCAGACCCCGGACCTGCAGTTGCACCTGGTGGTCGACGTGGTACGCAAGAAGACCGAGACCTACAACGTGGTCGCCGAGACCCGTCGCGGCAACCCGAACAACGTGGTGATGGTCGGCGCGCACCTCGACTCGGTGTTCGAAGGCCCCGGTATCAACGACAACGGTTCGGGCAGCGCCGCCCAACTGGAGATGGCCGTGCTGCTGGCCAAGGCGCTGCCGGTCAACAAGGTGCGCTTCGCCTGGTGGGGCGCCGAGGAAGCCGGCCTGGTGGGCTCGACCCACTACGTGCAGAACCTCGCCCCGGAAGAGAAGAAGAAGATCAAGGCCTACCTGAACTTCGACATGATCGGCTCGCCGAACTTCGGCAACTTCATCTATGACGGCGACGGTTCCGACTTCGGCCTCCAGGGTCCGCCCGGCTCGGCCGCCATCGAGCGCCTGTTCGAAGCCTACTTCCGCCTGCGCGGCCAGCAATCGGAAGGCACCGAGATCGACTTCCGCTCCGACTACGCCGAGTTCTTCAACAGCGGCATCGCTTTCGGCGGCCTGTTCACCGGCGCCGAGGGCCTGAAGACCGAAGAGCAGGCGCAGAAGTACGGCGGCACCGCCGGCAAGGCCTACGACGAGTGCTACCACAGCAAGTGCGACGGCATCGCCAACATCAACCAGGACGCCCTGGAGATCCACAGCGACGCCATGGCCTTCGTGACCAGCTGGCTGTCGCTGTCGACCAAGGTGGTCGACGACGAGATCGCCGCCGCCGGGCAGAAAGCACAATCGCGGTCGCTGCAGATGCAGAAGAGCGCCAGCCAGATCGAACGCTGGGGTCACGACTTCATCAAGTAACCGCGACTACCCTGCGCCGGGCCGCCGGCGCAGGTTCCCCATCCAGGCCCGGCTCATCCACCGGGCCTTTTTTCATTGGCGCGCGATCACTCCACCGCTTCCAGCAGGGTCGCCACGCCCTGGCCGCCGGCGATGCACTGGGTGGCGATGGCATAGCGCCCGCCGGTGCGCCGCAGCAACGCGGCGGCCTTGCCGGTGATCCGCGCGCCGGTGGCGCCCAGCGGATGGCCGAGGGCCAGGGCGCCGCCATCCAGGTTGATCCTGTCCATGTCCAGCCCCAGTTCGCGGATGCAGGCGATGGATTGGCTGGCGAAGGCCTCGTTGATCTCCACCAGGTCGATGTCGGCGATGCCCAGCCCGGCCCGTTGCAGGACCTTGCGCGTCGCCTGCACCGGACCCATGCCCATGATCTCCGGCGCACAACCGGCCACCGCCACCGCCTTGATCCGCGCCAGGATCGCCAGCCCGTGGCGGCGCGCGAATTCCTCGCTACAGACCAGCAGCGCGGCGCTGCCATCGGTGAGCGGCGACGAGGTGGCGGCGGTGACGCTGCCGCCGAACGCCGGCTTCAACTGGGCCAGGCTCTCCAGGTTGGTACCCGGGCGGATGCAGCCATCCTCGGCGACCCGGCCGGCGGGGGTGTCGATGGCGACGATCTCCTCGCGCAGCAAGCCGGCCTCGCGCGCGGCGACTGCCTTGGCGTGGGAGCGTACGGCCATCTCTTCCTGCTCGACGCGGCTGACAGCGTAGCGCTCGGCGACATTCTCGGCGGTCTGCCCCATGCTCATGTATACCGCCGGATAGTCCTGCAGCAACGCGGGATTGGGCGACAGGTTGAAGCCGCCCATCGGCACCCGGGTCATCGACTCCACCCCGGCGGCGATGAAGGCTTCTCCGGCGCCCAGCAGGACTTGCCCGGCGGCGTAGTGGACAGCGCTCATGGACGAACCGCAGAAACGGTTGAGGGTCGCGCCGCCGAGGCTCTGCGGGAAGCCGGCGCGGAAACTGGCGATGCGCGCGATGTTCATGCCCTGTTCCGCCTCCGGATAGGCGCAGCCCATGACCACGTCCTCCAGCAGAACAGGGTCGAGATCGAGTTTCTCCACCAGGCCCTTGAGCACCGCGGCGGCCAGGTCATCCGGGCGGATATCGACCAGCGCGCCTTTCCTGGCGAAGTGGAACGGCGAACGGGCGTAACCGGCGATAACGACTGAAATCGGCGACATGAGGATATCTCCGTGAGATGGATTGGCTGGATCGCAGGAAGATATTACGCGCATAATATTCATTGAATGACAGTCGAAATACAATTTGACCGAAAAAGCCGCAGGGCTCGCCGAAACGCCCTCAGACTTCGTTCAATTCACTGATATGCCGATACTCGGCCCCCAGCTCCCGGGCCAGGCGCTCGGCCTTGCCCAGGCGCAACGGGCCGCTTTCGAGGTCGACCAGCAGACTCGGGCAGGCAGCCTCCGGCAGCGCTGGCCAGTCGCGCAGGCGGCCGTCGGTAAGCACCAGCAGACGCTGATGCTCGGCGGGTTTCTGCCGCTGTCGGCGCGCCAGCCAGCCAGCGGCCTGGTGCAGGGCGTCGAGCAGCGGCGTACCGCCGCCGGCGCCCAGCTGGCGCAGCCAGTCCTGCAACTCCCGCGAAGCCTTCTGCCCCTGCCAGAGCCATTGCGCCTGCTGCCCGGTGGCGTGCAGCACGGCCAGGCGGACGCGCTGCCGATAGGCCTCCTCGAACAGCGTCGCCAACAACCCCTTGGCCTGGGCCAGGGCGCCGTACCGGCGGGTGCTGGCGGAGGCATCGACGATCACCAGCCAGAGTTCGCCCGGGCGCCGGCTGCGCGGCTGGCGAAGCAGGTCGCGGCGCTGTCGGGGACGTCCACGCAGCAGGGTCGGCAACCATTGGATGGCGCCCTCCGCACCCTGGCTCAGGGCGCCGCCAAGACCGCCGCGTAGGGCTCCGGGTCTGCTCCTGGCATCCGCACCCATGACCGAGCGCGGGCGGATGCTCAGGCCTTTTTTGGCCAGTGCGGCAGCTCGCGGGCGGTCCCCATGGCCACCGGCCGAGCCGGCAATTCGCCCCACTGCCCTTCGCCGTCGCCGATGCGCTCCGGGAGCGCGGCAGGGGCCGCCGCGGGCGGTGGCGGTGGATTGGCCGCCGATGGTGGCGGGCTCGACTGGCGACGGCGATGCAGCAGGGCGAAATGTTCCACCGCATCGATGTCCTCCGCCTCGATCCGCTCGCCGCCGCGCCAGGCCGCATGGGCGCGCGCCGCGCGCAGCCAGACCAGGTCGGCGCGCAGGCCATCGACAGCCGCCTCGAAGCAGCGTCGGGCGATGCTGTCCAGCGCCGCATCGTCCAGGGGAATCCGCGCCAGTTGCCGGCGTGCCTCGGCGCAACGGCGGCGCAGGGTGTCCTGCTGGCCTTCCCAACGTTCGACGAAGGCCTGCGGGTCGGCATCGAAGGCCAGCCGGCGACGGATGATCTCTGCCCGCTCGGCCGGCGGCGGCTGGGTGTCGAGGCGCACGTTGAGGCCGAAACGGTCGAGCAGTTGCGGGCGCAGTTCGCCCTCTTCCGGGTTCATCGTGCCGATCAGCACGAAACGCGCCGGATGCCGGTGGGAAATGCCATCGCGCTCGACCAGGTTGACGCCGCTGGCGGCGACGTCGAGCAACAAATCCACCAGGTGGTCCGGCAGCAGGTTCACCTCGTCGACGTAGAGCACGCCGCCGTCGGCCTTGGCCAGCACGCCCGGGGAAAACCGCGCGCGACCTTCGCCGAGGGCGGCGTCCAGGTCGAGGCTGCCGACGATGCGCTCCTCGCTGGCGCCCAGCGGCAGGGTAACGAACTCGCCCGCCGGCAGCAGTTCGGCGACGCCCCGCGCCAGGGTCGACTTGGCCATTCCGCGCGGCCCCTCGATCAGTACCCCGCCGATCGCCGGATCGACCGCCGCCAGGCACAGCGCCAGCTTCAGTTCGTCGGCGGCGACCACGGCGGACAGGGGGTAATGCACGGTAGCGCTCATGGGGGTTCCTGCGGCGGACGGACGGAAATACGGACCGCCAAGTCTATCAGGCCGGCGGCGCCGGTATCGAACCGTGAAACAGTCGTTGAACCGGCCGCCTCGCTTGCAGTAAGCTCGGGACTCGTTCACGGGAGAAACCCATGCCGCACACCCGCCATCCGCACCTGCACTCCAGCGCCTCGCGCCCTGGCCTGTCGTTGCGCGCGCGTGCGCCGCAGGCACCCCGTGCCGCGTATTTCTTCGGGTATTGGTTTAGCCACTCCGGCGCCTGATACCCCAACGGCGCCCACGGTATACGGGACGCCTACCCTGCACACGCAAACCCCCGGTCGGCTCCCCGACCGGGGGTTTTGTTTTTCCAGCCCGATTTTCCGGCCCACAAGGCCACAACCACAGACCAACGCACAGGACATCGATCATGACCGCATACCGCTACCGCACTGGCTACCCGCTCAACACCTGGCGATTTAGCGACGGCCGCCAGCCGCTCGCCAACCCACGACATTGCCGAACACCTCGATAGGGCACGACGCGCGCGGGACGCCCGCCGCCAGCCCAGGAAGCCAGACCATGAACTCATCCGTATCCGCACTGACCACCCTTTCGCCGAACGTCCAGGCCGTCGCCCTGCCCAGCGCCACCGCCCGTACCGCCCTGGCACGCCTGCCCAGCCCGCTCGAACTCAAGGCCCGCCAGCCGTTGCCGCTGGAGCTGGCCAGCCAGGTCGCCGCCAGCCGCGACGCCATCCGCGCCATCCTCGACGGCGACGACCCACGCCTGCTGGTGGTAGTCGGTCCCTGTTCGATCCACGATCCCCGCTCCGCCCTCGAATACGCCGAACGCCTCGCCGCGCTGAGCGACGAACTCGACGGCCAGTTGCTCCTGGTGATGCGCGCCTACGTGGAAAAGCCACGCACCACGGTGGGCTGGAAGGGCCTCGCCTACGACCCGCACCTGGATGGCAGCGACGACATGGCCGCCGGCCTGGCGCTGTCCCGGCAACTGATGCTGGACATGCTGCGCCTCGGCCTGCCGCTGGCCACCGAACTCCTGCAACCGCTGGCCGCCGGCTACTTCGACGACCTGCTGAGCTGGGCGGCGATCGGCGCGCGCACCAGCGAATCGCAGATCCACCGCGAGCTGGTCAGCGGCCTCGGCCTGCCGGTGGGCTTCAAGAACGGCACCGACGGCGGCGTCGGCATCGCCTGCGACGCGATCCGTTCGGCGGCCCACGGCCACCGCCATTTCGGCCTCGACCCGCACGGTCACCCGGCGCTGATCGAGACCCGCGGCAATCCGGACACCCATGTGGTGCTGCGCGGCGGCCGCCACGGTTCGAACTACGGTCCCGAGCAGGTGCAGGCCGTACGCCAGGCCCTGAAAAGCCAGGGCATCGCCACGCGGATGATGGTCGATTGCAGTCACGCCAACAGCGGCAAGAACCCGCTGAACCAGCCCGGCGTCCTCGCCAGCGTGCTGGACCAGCGCCTGGTCGGCGCCAGCGACCTGGTCGGGGTAATGCTGGAAAGCCACCTGTTCGACGGTTGCCAGGCGCTCGGCGGCGAACTGCGCTACGGCGTCTCGATCACCGACGGCTGCCTCGGCTGGGAAGGCACCGAGCGGATTCTCCGCGACGCCGCCCGGCGGCTCGCCGAGGGGCGCTGAAAGCGGCGCGAGCGGCCATGCCGCTCCGCTATTCCTCTTCGACGTCCAGCAGCAGGTTCTCCAAGGCCTCGCGATAGGCCCCCGGCTCCTGCCAGAGCCCGCGCCGCTGCGCCTCCACCAGGCGCTCGGCCATGTCGCGCAAGGCTTGCGGATTGTGCTGGCGGACGAACTCGCGGGTCTCCGCGTCGAGCAGGTAGGCGTCGGCCAGCAGCGCGTACTGGTGGTCGTCGATCAGCTCGCTGGTGGCATCGAAGGCGCACAGGTAGTCCACCGTCGCCGCCAGTTCGAAGGCACCCTTGTAGCCGTGGCGCTTCATCCCGGCGATCCACTTCGGATTCACCGCCCGCGCCCGCACCACCCGGTTGAGTTCTTCCTTGAGCGTGCGGATGCGCGGGTTGTCCGGCTGGCTGTGGTCGCCATGGTAACTGGCCACCGGCGCGCCGCGCAGGGTTTCCACCGCCGCCAGCATGCCGCCCTGGAACTGGTAGTAGTCGTTGGAATCGAGCAGGTCGTGCTCGCGGTTGTCCTGGTTGTGCAGCACCGCCTGCAGGCGTTCCAGGCGCTGGGCGAAGCGTTCCCGCGCCGGCGTGCCGTCGTCGGCGGCACCGTAGGCGTAGCCGCCCCAGTTCAGGTAGACCTCGGCAAGGTCGGCGCGGGTCTCCCACAGCCGCTCTTCGATTGCGCCCTGCACGCCGGCGCCGTAGGCACCCGGCTTGGCGCCGAAGATCCGCCAGCCGGCCTGCCGGCGCGCCTCCGCCGGCGCCGTACCCTGCGCCTCGAGGCGCTGGCGTTCCAGGCGTACGCGAGCGGCCAGCGGGTTCAACTCCTCCGCCTCGTCCAGCTCGGCGACCGCCTGCACCGCCGCATCGAACAGGCGGATCAGGTTGGCGAAGGCGTCGCGGAAGAACCCGGAGACCCGCAGCGTCACGTCGACCCGTGGGCGGTCCAGCAGGGAGAGCGGGAGGATCTCGAAATCGGCGACGCGCTGGCTGCCGGCCTGCCAGACCGGTCGCACGCCGAGCAGGGCCAGGGCCTGGGCGATGTCGTCGCCGCCGGTGCGCATGGTCGCCGTGCCCCACACCGAGAGGCCGAGCTGGCGCAGGTGATCGCCATGTTCCTGCAGGTGGCGCTCGAGCAGCAGGTTGGCCGACTGGAAGCCGATGCGCCAGGCGGTCGGGGTCGGCAGGTTGCGCACGTCCACCGAGAAGAAGTTGCGTCCGGTGGGCAGCACGTCGAGTCGCCCGCGACTCGGCGCGCCGCTCGGACCGGCCGGTACGAAGCGCCCTTCGAGGGCTGCCAGCAGCCCGTCGATCTCGGCCGCGCCACAGGCGTCCAGGGTCGGTGCCACCTGTTCGCACAAGCCGCGCAACACCTCGCCGCTGGCACGCCAGGTGGCAGGCGGCGATTCGCCGCCCAGGCAGCGTTCTATCCAGTGCAACGCCAGCAATTCCAGGCGTTCGCGGGTATCCCCGAGAGTACGCCAGGGCTCCCCGCCCCGCTCTTCCAGGCAGGCCGGCCGCGCGCCCTGCCAGGCCTCGCCCATGTCGCAGGCCAGCGGATCGAAGCCCAGGCCAAGGTCGTCCGCCAGGCTCTTCAGCAATCCGGCGTTGGCGCCCTTGCCATCGCCGCGCGGAACCCGCAGCAGCGCCAGCAGGGTATCCAGGCGCAATCGCCCGCTCGGCGATTCGCCGAACACATGCAGGCCGTCGCGGATCTGCGACTCCTTCAGGTCGCAGAGATAGGCGTCCAGCTGCGGCAGCCAGCTGTCCGGATCGTCGCTGAGCTGCAAGCCGATCTCGCGGTCGAGACGGTTGTCGCGCAGGAGGACGAGAATCTCGCCGCGCAACTGTTCGGCGCGGCGCGGGTCGAGCAGCGAGGCATCGTAGAACTCGTCGGCCAGGCGCTCCAGGTCGCGCAACGGGCCGTAGCTCTCGGCGCGGGTCAGCGGCGGCATCAGGTGGTCGATGATCACCGCCTGGGTGCGGCGCTTGGCCTGGGCGCCCTCCCCCGGATCGTTGACGATGAACGGATAGATGTTCGGCAGCGGACCGAGCAACGCGTCCGGCCAGCATTCGGCGGACAGGCCGACTCCCTTGCCCGGCAGCCATTCCAGGTTGCCGTGCTTGCCGACGTGCAGCAGGGCATCGGCGCGGTAGGCGTGGCGCAGCCAGAAGTAGAACGCCAGGTAGCCGTGCGGCGGCACCAGGTCGGGATCGTGGTAGACCGCCGCCGGATCGAGCTGATAGCCGCGCGCCGGCTGGATGCCGACGAAGGTCAGGCCATAGCGCAGGCCGGCGACCATCATCCGCCCGTCGCGGAACATCGGGTCCTGTTGCGGTTCGCCCCAGCGCGCCAGCACCGCCTGGCGATTGCGCTCCGGCAGGCGTGCGAAGCAGGCCAGGTAGTCGTCCAGCGCCAGGCTCTGGGCGCAGGGCCGCAGGTCGAGATGCTCCAGGTCGTTGCTGACGCCGCCGAGCAACTGGCGGATCAGCTCGGTTCCGCTGGCGGGCAGTCCGTCGACCGGGTAGCCCTGCTGGCGCAGGGCACGAAGGATGTTCAGCGCCGCCGCCGGGGTGTCCAGGCCAACGCCGTTGCCGATCCGGCCATCGCGGGTCGGGTAGTTGGCCAGCACCAGCGCCACCCGTTTTTCCGCGTTTGGCTTGCGCGCCAGCTCGGCCCAGCGCCGCGCCAGTTCGGCGACGAAATCCATGCGCTCGTCGTCGGCGAGGTAGCAGACCACGTCGCTCTCGCTGCGTTCGCTGCGCCAGGCCAGGCCCTTGAAACTGATCGGCCGGGTGACGATGCGTCCGTCCAGCTCCGGCAGCGCCACGTGCATGGCCAGGTCGCGCGGCCCCAGGCCTTGCGGGTTGTCCAGCCAGAGCGGGCGGTTGTCCAGCGAGCAGATCGCCTGCAACACCGGCACGTCGCGACGGAACGGACGCAACTCGGGCGCCTCCGGATTGGACTGGGCGAAACCGGTGGTATTGACGATCATCGCGGCGTCGCTGCGCTCCAGCCAGTCTTCCACCTGCGCCAGGCAGGTGCTTTCCTTGAGGCTGGCCAGCGCGATCGGCAACGGGTTGAGCCCCTGCGCCGCGAGGCGTTCGCAGAAGCGTGCGATGAAGGCGGTGTTGGCTGCCTGCAGGTGGGTGCGATAGAACAGCAACGCGACCACCGGACGCCCGGCCTGCCAGTCGGCACGCCAGTGTTCCAGGGTCGCCTCGGCATGCCGTGGATGGAACAGCGCCACCCGCGGCAGCGCCTGCGGTTCGCGCCAGGCGTAGTCGCGGCCGAGGCACTGGCTGGCCAGGCAGCGGTAGAACTGCACGGCGTTCTCCAGGCCACCCTGGCGCAAGTATTGCCAGAAGCGCTCGGCCTGCTCCGCCGGCAGGTTGCCGAGGGCGCTCAGCTCCGGGTCGGGGCGGTCGTCGCCGGGCACCGGGATCAGCAGCGCGCCGCGCTCGGCCAGCGCCACCAGTTGCTCCACGCCGTAGCGCCAGTAGCCGATGCCGCCGTGCAGCGAAAGCAGGATCACCCGCGCGTGCCGCAGCACTTCGTCGACGTAGAGGTCCACCGAGGCGTGGTTCTGCAACTGCATGGGGTTGGCCAGGCGCAGGCTCGGGTAGTCGTCCGGCAGCGCACGGGCGGCCTCGGCCAGCAATGCCAGGTGCGAATCGCCGCTGCAGAGGATCACCAGCTCGGCGGGAGTCTGGGCCAGGTGGGCGATGCCGTCGTCGGGAACGAAGCCGCCAGGTTGGGTGCGCAACAGGTGCATGGACGTTCTACCGGTAGGACGCAAGAAGCTGGGGCCGGCGAATCGCCATCGCCGGCCCCGGCCGGGGATCACGGATCAGGCAAGCGCTGTGCGCAGCTGGTTGGCGATGGCGGCCTGGTCCAGCTCCTGGCCGATCACCACCAGCCGGGTGCTGCGGGCTTCGTCGGCCAGCCACTTGCGGTCGAAATGCCTGTCGAAGCGCTTGCCGACGCCCTGCACCAACAGGCGCATGGGCTTGCCCGGAATGGCGGCGAACCCCTTGATGCGAAGTATGTCGTGACGCTCCACCAGTTCGCCGAGGGCCTCGAGCAGCGCAGATTCCTCCACCTCGGGGAGATCGACGTGGAAGGAGTCGAACTCGTCGTGGTCGTGGTCCTCGTGGCCTTCGTGGTCGTGGTGGGTCGGCCGGCCGTCGATGTGCAGCTCGGCCTCGGCGTTGAGTCCCAGCAAGACCGGGAGCGGCAGCTCGCCCCGGCTCGCCTCGACGATCTTCACCGCCGCCGGCAGCTCCCTGGCGATCTCCGCGCGGACCCGCACCAGGGCCTCGGCGTCGAGCTGGTCGGCCTTGTTCAGGATCACCAGGTCGGCGCTGGCCAACTGGTCCTCGAACAGTTCGTGCAACGGTGATTCATGGTCGAGGTTGGGGTCCTGGCGGCGTTGCTGGTCCACCTGCTCGGGATGGGCGGCGAAGGTGCCGGCCGCCACCGCCGGGCTGTCGACCACGGTGATCACCGCGTCGACCGTGCAGGCGTTGCGGATTTCCGGCCACTGGAAAGCCTGCACCAGCGGCTTGGGCAGGGCCAGGCCGCTGGTCTCGATGAGGATCTGGTCAAGGTCGCCGCGGCGCGCCACCAGCTCGCGCATCACCGGGAAGAACTCTTCCTGCACGGTGCAGCACAGGCAACCGTTGGCCAGCTCGAAAACGCGGCCCTGCGCCTCTTCTTCGCTGCAACCGATGGAACATTGCTTGAGGATCTCGCCGTCGATGCCGAGTTCGCCGAACTCGTTGACGATCACCGCGATGCGCCGGCCTTCGGCGTTGTCCAGCATGTGCCGGAGCAAGGTGGTCTTGCCGGCGCCGAGGAAGCCGGTGACGATGGTGACGGGGAGTTTCGCCAGGGTTTTCATGGGCAGCCCTTGTTCAGCTCGGCGGGCATGCGGACGAGTGGCGCGGACGCAGGGGCCGCGCAACGGATTCGCCACCGGATCACCCCGCCCGGTTGTATGGAAGTCTTGTCCCCGGGCATCGCGCCACGGGATCGACGAGGCAGGTCTCCTGGCTCACGGTCTGGCGTCTCCGCCGGTTCCCCGCCTTCCCGCGTCACGCAGTGGCATTGGGGAACGATCGCCGTTCACAGTTGCGGGGGCAGCCGCGGCATCGACCGCGTTCCCTCTTAGCCCCGCCGTCGCCGGCGAGGAACCTCGAACCGGCAAGGCTACGCAGTGCGCGGGCCAGGGTCAATCGGGCCGGTTGACGCCCGGCGGTCCTTCATGCTGTCCTAGGCGGGTTGTCCCAGGTGTCTCGTGCCGGCGCGCACGAGGTGAAACGGGAAGCCGGTGACGCTCTCCGAGCCAGTCCGGCGCTGCCCCCGCAACGGTAAGCGCATCGCGCGCGAGCCCGGAGACCGGCCTGGAACCTTTCGTTTGATTCACCCGCGGTGGGCGGGCGCAAGCGTGAAGCGGGCCGTCCGGGCCCGTTCCTCGTGCGTACTCCTCTGCCACGCCCATGCCAATCCAGAGGGAACGCACCATGTCCAGCAGCACCCTGGCGCACGCCAGCTCCACCACCTCCCTGTCGAAGCGACTGAGCCTGGCCATCGGCGCCGGCCTGCTCGGTGCGCTGCTGGTCTATTTCGCCGGTTTCTCGCACATCGACGCGGTACACAACGCCGCCCACGATACCCGGCACAGCTCCGGCTTCCCCTGCCACTGAGTCGCGAGGGAACCAGGATGATCAAGCGTATCGCCCAGACCGCCGGCTTCGCCGGCCTGCTCGCCGCCCTGCTGCTGACCCTGCTGCAGATTCTCTGGGTCACCCCGCTGATCCTCGAGGCGGAGACCTACGAGAAGAGCGAGCCGGTCGCGGCCCAGCCCCACGAACACGCCCCCGGCGTCGCCGCCCATGTCCACGACGAGGAGGCCTGGGAGCCGGAAGACGGCTGGCAGCGTACCCTCTCCACCACCGGCGGCAACCTGGTGGTGGCGGTCGGCTTCGCCCTGATGCTCGCCGGCCTCTTCACCCTGCGCGCGCCGGGCCAGACCTGGCAGGGCCTGCTCTGGGGCCTGGCCGGCTACGCGGTGTTCTGCCTTGCGCCGTCGCTGGGCCTGCCGCCGGAGCTGCCGGGTACCGCCGCGGCCGACCTGGTGCAACGCCAGTACTGGTGGATCGCCACTGCCGCCGCCACCGCGGTGGGCCTGGCCCTGCTGGTGTTCGGCGGCAACTGGCCGCTGAAGCTGGTCGGCGCCGTCCTGCTGGCGCTGCCGCACCTGTTCGGCGCGCCGCAGCCCGAGGTCCATGCCAGCCTGGCGCCGGAAGCCCTGGCCCAGCGTTTCGTGGTCGCCTCGCTGGTCAGCAATGCGCTGTTATGGGCCGCCCTCGGCCTGGCCGCTGCCTGGCTGTTCCGGCGCAACCGGGGCGGCGTCGACGCCTGACCGCCTGCCACCCGCGACCCTTGCCGGTCGCGGGTCCATAGTGTCTCTCCTTCCATCTCCTCCGGTGCGCGCATGCCCCTGCCCATCCCCAGCCTGCTGATCGCCGGCATCGGCTGCCGCCGAGGCTGTAGCGCCGAGCATCTGCGCGCGCTGCTGGAGCGAACGCTGGGCGAACACGGGCGCAGCCTGGCCGAGCTGGACGCCCTCGCCAGCATCGACGGCAAACGCGACGAACCCGGCCTGCGGCAACTGGCCACGCTGCTCGAACGCCCCGTGCATTTCCTCGCACCCGCCGTCCTGCACGACTACGAGCCGCGCCTGCTCAGCCCCTCCGCCGTCGCGCTGCGCGAAACCGGCTGCTCCAGCGTCGCCGAGGCCGCCGCCCTGGCCCTGGCCGAACGCCTGGGCGGCGGTCGCGCCGATCTGCTCGGGGCGAAACGCAGCGACGACCGGGCGAGCATCGCCCTGGCACGTCTTCTCACCGATCGAGAACTCCCATGACCGTCTATTTCATCGGCGCCGGTCCCGGCGACCCCGACCTGATCACCGTCAAGGGGCAGCGCCTGATCCGCCAGTGCCCGGTGATCCTCTACGCCGGCTCGCTGGTTCCGCAAGCGCTGCTCGAGGGGCACCAGGCCGACCAGGTGGTGAACACCGCCGAGCTGGACCTCGAACAGATCGTCGAGCTACTTGCGCAAGCCCATCGCCGCGGCCTCGACGTAGCCCGCGTGCATTCCGGCGATCCCTCCCTGTACGGCGCCATCGGCGAGCAGATCCGCCACCTGCGCGAACTCGGCATCCCCTATGAGATCGTCCCCGGAGTCACCGCCACCGCCGCCTGTGCCGCCCTGCTCGGCTGCGAGCTGACCCTGCCCGAAGTGTCCCAGACGCTGATCCTGACCCGCTACGCCGCACGCACGAAGATGCCGGAAGGCGAGAGCCTGGGCGACCTGGCGCGGCACCGGGCGACCCTGGCGATCCACCTGGGCGTCGCCCACCTGGCGAAGATCGTCGAGGAACTGCTGCCGCACTACGGCGCCGACTGCCCGGTCGCGGTGATCCACCGGGCCAGTTGGCCCGACCAGGAACAGGTTCGCGGCAGCCTCGGCGACATCCTGCCCAAGGTCGCCGCCAGGAATTTCCGTCGCACCGCGCTGATCCTGGTCGGCGAGGTGCTGGCCGCCGAAGGCTTCGCCGACTCTTCGCTGTACCGCGCCGAGCATCGACATCTCTATCGACCCGGCGATTGAACCGCCGTCCTTAGGTTCGGCGCCGACCACCGGCAGCACGCCTAGACTCGTCGCAAGGCTTGCGACAGCGGGCCGGCACGGCTAGCGTTCAGCGCTTGCCCCTTTTTTCCTGAAGCCTTCGGACACCCATGAAACGATTCCTCCTCGGTCTGGTTCTGCTGCTGGCGGTCGCCGCCGGCGTCCTCTACTTCGTCCCGGCTACCCTCCTCGCCAGCGTACGCACCGTCGAGCGCGGTCTCGCCGGTCTCAGCGAGCACAGCGTGCAGGTCGACAACCTGGAGATCGCCTACCTGGAAGGTGGCTCGGAGAAGAACCCGACCCTGTTGCTGATCCACGGCTTCGGCGCCGACAAGGACAACTGGCTGCGCTTCGCCCGGCCGCTGACCGAGCGCTACCATGTGGTCGCCCTCGACCTGCCCGGCTTCGGCGACAGCAGCAAGCCGCAACAGGCCAGCTACGACGTCGGCACCCAGGCCGAGCGAGTCGCCAATTTCGCCGCCGCTATCGGCGTGCGCCGCCTGCACCTGGCCGGCAACTCCATGGGCGGGCACATCGCCGCGCTCTACGCGGCGCGCCATCCGGAACAGGTGCTATCGCTGGCGCTGATCGACAACGCCGGGGTAATGCCGGCGCGCAAGAGCGAACTGTTCGAGGACCTGGAGCGCGGCGAGAATCCCCTGGTGGTGCGCCAGCCGGAAGACTTCCAGAAGCTGCTCGACTTCGTGTTCGTCCAGCAACCGCCGCTGCCGGCGCCGCTCAAGCGCTACCTCGGCGAACGCGCGGTAGCCGCGTCGGCGTTCAACGCGCAGATATTCGAACAACTGCGCCAGCGCTACATCCCGCTGGAGCCGGAACTGCCGAAGATCGAGGCACCGACCCTGCTGCTATGGGGCGACCGCGACCGCGTGCTGGACGTCTCCAGCATCGAGGTGATGCGTCCGCTGCTGAAGCGGCCCAGCGTGGTGATCATGGAAAACTGCGGACACGTGCCGATGGTCGAACGCCCGGAGGAAACCGCGCAGCACTACCAGGCCTTCCTCGACGGCGTACGGAACGCCCAGGTGGCCGGTCGCTGAAAACGCGAACCGGCGCCTGGGCGCCGGTTCGGGGGAGCGGGAGCCGTCGCGAGGACGGCTCGGATACAGGCCTCAGGCCTGGATCAGGTTGGCGATCTGCACGTCCGGGTTGACGTCCTGCTCGTAGTCGACCCCAGCGACCTCGAAACCGAACAGGTTGAGGAACTCGCTCTTGTAGCCGGCGAAGTCGGTCAACTCGTAAAGGTTCTCGTTGGTTACCTTGTCCCACAGCTCCTCGACACGGGACTGCACTTCCGGCTGCAGTTCCTTGTAGTCGGCACGCAGGCGGCCTTCCTCGTCGAGGCGCGGCTCGGCGCCGTACAGGCTCTCCCGGTACAGGCCGTCGACCTGCTCGATGCAACCTTCGTGGGTACCCTGCTCCTTCATCACCTTGAACAGCAACGACAGGTACAGCGGCATCATCGGGATCGCCGAGCTGGCCTGGGTCACCACCGCCTTGAGCACCGACACACGCGCGTCGCCGCCCAGCGGGGCGAGCTTGTCGCGGATACCGAGGACCTTCTGGTCGAGATCCTTCTTGGCCGCGCCGATGGAACCGTTCCAGTAGATGTCGTGGGTGATCTTCTCGCCCAGGTAGGTGAACGCGGTGGTCTTCGCGCCGTCGGCCAGCACGTCGGCTTCCAGCAGCGCGTCGATCCACATCTGCCAGTCCTCGCCGCCCATCACCGCAACGGTATCGGCGACTTCCTGGTCGCTGGCCGCCTCCAGGACCACGTCCTTGATCACTTCCTTGTCGGTGTCCAGGCCACGGAAGCTGACCGACTTGCCGATCGGCTTGAGGGTCGAGGAGAACACTTCGCCGCTCTTCGGATGGGTACGGCGCGGCGCGGCCAGGCTGTAGACCACCAGGTCGACCTTGCCGAGATCGCGCTTGATGGTCTCGATGGTCAGCCGCTTCACCTCGTCGGAGAAAGCGTCGCCATTGATGCTGCGGGCATACAGGCCTTTCTCGTGGGCGAACTTCTCGAAGGCCGCCGAGTTGTACCAGCCGGCGGTGCCCGGCTTGCTCTCGCTGCCCGGACGCTCGAAGAACACCCCGAGGGTATCGGCGCCGGAACCGAACGCGGCGGTGATGCGGGCAGCCAGGCCATAGCCGGTGGAGGAACCGATGACCAGGACCTTCTTCGGTCCGTTGACGACGGGGCCCTTGGCCTCGACGTAGTCGATCTGTTGCTTGACGTTGGCCTCGCAGCCTGCCGGATGGGTAGTGACGCAGATGAAGCCACGCACGCGCGGTTTGATGATCATGAAAACCTCGGTTGCTAGATGCCGGAAAAGCACATTCAGGAGCTAGAGACGTCGCGCATTGTAAATGAGACACCTCCGCTTGGGCGGACCGAAGGCAGGAATCGTGACCAAAGGGTCACGCGTCGCAGCCCGGACATAAAAAAACCCGCTCCGGGGAGCGGGTCTTGTCGGCTAGGAATCGGGCTCAGACGGCCTTTTCCAGCTCCGGTACGGCGTCGAACAGGTCGGCGACCAGGCCGTAGTCGGCGACCTGGAAGATCGGCGCCTCTTCGTCCTTGTTGATCGCGACGATCACCTTCGAGTCCTTCATGCCCGCCAGGTGCTGGATGGCACCGGAGATGCCCACCGCGATGTACAGCTGCGGGGCGACGATCTTGCCGGTCTGGCCGACCTGCATGTCGTTCGGCACGAAACCGGCGTCGACCGCGGCGCGGGAAGCGCCGACTGCGGCACCCAGCTTGTCGGCCAGGGCGTAGAGGATCTTGAAGTTGTCGCCGTTCTGCATGCCGCGGCCGCCGGAGACCACGATCTTGGCGGCGGTCAGTTCCGGACGGTCGGACTTGGCCAGCTCTTCGCCAACGAAGGCGGACTTGCCGGCATCGGCCGGGCCGGAAACCTGCTCGACGGCAGCCGAACCGCCTTCGGCGGCGACGGCGTCGAAGCCGGTGGTACGCACGGTGATCACCTTGACCGCTGCCGAGGACTGCACGGTAGCGATGGCGTTGCCGGCGTAGATCGGACGCTTGAAGGTGTCGGGGCTGACCACTTCGACGATCTCGGAGATCTGGTCGACGTCCAGCAGCGCGGCGACGCGCGGCAGGAAGTTCTTGCCGTTGGTGGTAGCCGGGGCCAGCACGTGGCTGTAGTTCTTGCCCAGCTCGGCGATCAGCGGCGCGACGTTTTCCGGCAGCTGGTGGGCGTAGGCGGCGTTGTCGGCGACCAGCACCTTGGAGACGCCCTCGACCTTGGCGGCGGCTTCGGCCACGGCGGCAACGTTCTGTCCGGCGACCAGCACGTGGATGTCGCCGCCAATGGCCTTGGCAGCGGCAACGGTGTTCAGGGTGGCAGCCGCCAGGGCCGCGTTGTTGTGCTCAGCGATAACCAGGATAGCCATTAGATTACCTTCGCCTCGTTCTTCAGTTTCTCTACCAGTTCAGCCACGGACTTGACCTTGATGCCAGCGGAGCGCGCAGCCGGCGCCTCGACCTTCAGGGTCTTCACGGTGGAAGCGGTGGAAACGCCCAGGGCGTCCGGGGTCACCACGTCCAGCGGCTTCTTCTTGGCTTTCATGATGTTCGGCAGCGACGCGTAGCGCGGCTCGTTCAGGCGCAGGTCGGTGGTGACGATGGCCGGCAGGTTCAGCGCGACGGTCTGCAGACCGCCATCGATCTCGCGGGTCACGTTGACCTTGTCGCCAGCGACCTCGACCTTGGAGGCGAAGGTGCCCTGGGCGTAGCCGGTCAGCGCGGCGAGCATCTGGCCGGTCTGGTTGTTGTCGCTGTCGATGGCCTGCTTGCCGAGGATCACCAGCTGCGGCTGCTCCTTGTCGACCACGGCCTTGAGCAGCTTGGCCACGGCCAGGGAGTTCAGCTCGTCGTTGCTCTCCACCAGGATCGCACGGTCAGCGCCCAGCGCCAGCGCGGTGCGCAGTTGCTCCTGGGCGGCGGTCGGGCCGACGGAGACAGCGACGATCTCGGTAGCCACGCCCTTCTCTTTCAGGCGTACGGCTTCTTCCACGGCGATTTCGCAGAAGGGGTTCATGGACATCTTGACGTTGGCGAGGTCGACGCCGGAGTTGTCCGCCTTGACGCGGACCTTGACGTTGTAGTCGACCACTCGTTTGACTGCTACAAGAACCTTCATGGATTCCTCGTTATTCTCCGGTGAATAAGGATGTCGCCAGACAGGCCTGGCCGGTGATGCTCGCCGGCCGGAAACCGACACTCTGCTAGACAGCGACCGCAAAACCGCCCGTATCTTGACCGGATCACCCTTTTCGGTCAATACGGCAAAAGGGTGGTTTCCCCCCCTCGAATGCCGATTCTATCAGGCTTCCAAAGAATTCAAACAAACGTTTGTATTGGACCTGCCCATGCAGCTATATATAATGCGCCCGCTCTGATCAGGGAAAGATCTCAGCCACCAATAAACAGATACCGTGAGCCTTGAGTAGGAGATCGATAGTGGAACGCGAATACATGGAATTCGACGTCGTCATCGTCGGCGCCGGCCCCGCCGGTCTGTCCGCCGCATGCCGACTGAAGCAGAAGGCCGCCGAAGCCGGTCAAGAGATCAGCGTCTGCGTGGTCGAGAAGGGTTCCGAAGTGGGCGCCCACATCCTCTCCGGCGCGGTGTTCGAGCCGCGCGCGCTGAACGAGCTGTTCCCCGACTGGAAGGAACTCGGCGCGCCGCTCAATACTCCGGTGACCGGCGACGACATCTACGTCCTGAAGAGCGCCGAGAGCGCTACCAAGGTGCCCAACTTCTTCGTGCCCAAGACCATGCACAACGAGGGCAACTATATCATCTCCCTGGGCAACCTCTGCCGCTGGCTGGCCCAGCAGGCCGAAGGACTGGGCGTGGAGATCTACCCGGGCTTCGCCGCCCAGGAAGCGCTGATCGACGAAAACGGCGTGGTCCGCGGCATCGTCACCGGCGACCTCGGCGTCGACCGCGAAGGCAACCCGAAAGAAGGCTACTACACCCCCGGCATGGAGCTGCGGGCCAAGTACACCCTGTTCGCCGAAGGCTGCCGCGGGCACATCGGCAAGCAACTGATCAAGAAATACAACCTGGACAGCGAGGCCGATGCCCAGCACTACGGTATCGGCATCAAGGAAATCTGGGACATCGACCCGTCCAAGCACAAGCCCGGCCTGGTGGTCCATACCGCCGGCTGGCCGCTGAACGACGAAAATACCGGCGGCTCGTTCCTCTACCACCTGGAGAACAACCAGGTGTTCGTCGGCCTGATCATCGACCTGTCCTACAGCAACCCGCACCTGTCGCCGTTCGACGAGTTCCAGCGCTACAAGCACCACCCGGTGGTCAAGCAGTACCTGGAAGGCGGCAAGCGCGTGGCCTACGGCGCCCGGGCCATCTGCAAGGGCGGCCTGAATTCGCTGCCGAAGATGGTCTTCCCCGGCGGCGCGCTGATCGGTTGCGACCTCGGCACCCTGAACTTCGCCAAGATCAAGGGCAGCCACACCGCGATGAAGTCCGGCATGCTCGCCGCCGACGCGATCGCCGAGGCCCTGGCCGCTGGCCGCGAAGGCGGCGACGAGCTGTCCAACTACGTCGATGCGTTCAAGGCCAGCTGGTTGTACGACGAACTGTTCCGCAGCCGCAACTTCGGCGCGGCCATCCACAAGTTCGGCGCTATCGGCGGCGGCGCGTTCAACTTCATCGACCAGAACATCTTCGGCGGCAAGATCCCCGTCACCCTGCATGACGACAAGCCGGACTACGCCTGCCTGAAAAAGGCCAGCGAAGCGCCGAAGATCGACTACCCGAAGCCGGACGGCAAGCTCAGCTTCGACAAGCTGTCCTCGGTGTTCCTCTCCAATACCAACCACGAGGAAGACCAGCCGATCCACCTCAAGCTGGCCGACGCGAGCATTCCGATCGAGAAGAACCTGCCGCTCTACGACGAACCGGCCCAGCGCTACTGCCCGGCAGGCGTGTACGAAGTGGTGGCCAACGACGACGGCAGCAAGCGCTTCCAGATCAACGCGCAGAACTGCGTGCACTGCAAGACCTGCGACATCAAGGACCCGGCGCAGAACATCACCTGGGTGGCGCCGGAAGGTACCGGCGGGCCGAACTACCCCAACATGTAAGGCAAACGAAAAAGGCTCCCTCGGGAGCCTTTTTTCATGCTGCGCCTGTCAGTCCGGCTGCGGGCCGATGGGAAAGAACTCGCCGTGGCTCCAGACGCCGAGCCATTCGATGCCGTCGATCCGGCGCGGCACCGCCAGCTCGACCAGTTGGTAGAACACGTTGCGATGCACCAGCGCCTCGAGGTTGTCGCGCACCCGCAGGTAGGGCGTGGGTTCCTGGGTGCCGGGGTCGATCTCGACGCGCAGCGGATGCCCGGCGTCCGCCTCGACCTCGTCCTCGACGTTGGTGGCGAAGCGCAGTACCTGCGCCCCGCCCTCGCCCTGCACCTGCAGGGTCACCGCGACGAAGGGCGCATCGTCGACGCGGATACCGACCTTTTCCACCGGAGTCACCAGGAAATAGTCGTCGCCGTCGCGGCGAATGATGCTGGAGAACAGCTTCACCATCGGCTTGCGTCCGATCGGCGTGCCCAGGTAGAACCAGGTACCGTCGCGGGCGATGCGCATGTCGATGTCGCCGCAGAACGGCGGATTCCACAGGTGCACGGGCGGCAGGCCCTTCTTTTCGCCCCTGGGGATCTGCGCCAGCAGGTCGTTGGCCTTGCCGGTATCACTCATAGCCTGTTCCTCGACTGTTCAGGCCCAGCAATTCCTGGGCGTATTGCTCCAGCGGCGGACGCAGCAGGTCTTCCGGGGTGGCGTCGTAGAACGTCAGGAAACCGCCGCGACTGCGGATGGTCGCGCTGTCCACCAGGAAACGGGTGCTGGTCTCGATCAGCATGACCTGGATGACACTGCGATCGCGCCCGACCCGGCCGAGTTCCTCTTCGTCTTCCCACTCCTCCCAGTTGCCGATCCTGTTGTCGCCCCGGGCGAAACGGCAGTACAGCAGGTAGTGGGCGCCGGCGGCACGCGCCTCGCGCATCGCGTCGTCCAGGCCGAGCGGCGCCTTGGCGCGGCGCACCAGCGGGAAATACTCGACGAAACCTTCGAAGGCCTGCTCGGCCACCACGTTCGGCCGCGCGTACCGGTAGCCCGGCGGCACGAACGGGCCCTGGCCGATGTAGATGAAGGAGTCGGCCTGGATCCGCCGGTTGTTGCTGCGCTGGCTGGCGCTGTGATCGAGCACCCCGGCGTCGCGCAGGTAGTAGTCGGCGCCGTCGGCCAGGTCGCTGGGCTTCATGCAGGCGGACAGGCTGCCCAGGAGGAGCATCGCCAGGGCGATACGGAACAGGTGCAACATCGGTCATCTCCCCTGCCGGCGTCGGAAAACCGGCGAATGACGAGCCGATGCAGCTTCCGCGCCATCACAGGCCACGCTGCCACTCCTGGCGCAGGGCAGCGTGCTGCGGCTGCTCGATGGCCTGGCGGACCTCGGCCAGCAGGCGCGCCTTGTCGGCACCCAGCTCGCCCTTGAGCACCAGATAGTTGGAAGAGTGGTCGCTGCGAAATACCGTGTCTTCGAGCTCCAATCCCTGCAACAGGCGTTCGACCTCGACGAACAGGGCACGCCGATCCAGCGCCTCGAAATCGGCGAAGCCAGCACGGAAACGCTGCTCGCCGGTAGGGAAACTCACCACCAGGGTCGACAGGTACTCCGGCTGGGCGGCGTTCATCAGGCGCGCGGAGTTGTCCGCGTGCTGCGCGCTCAGGGTCATTCCGCCCAGACCGTTGAGGATCATCACCGAACGACTGATCCCCGCCTCGCCAAGCTTTTCCAGCGCATCCAGGGTAGAGGAATAGGTCTCGCCCTTGTTGACCCGCGCCAGCACTTCGTCGTCGCCGGACTCGGCGCCGACATAGGCCATTCGCAGCCCGGCGTCGGCCAGTTCGCGCAACTCGTCGACCGACTTCCTGCGCAGGTTGCGCGGCAGGCAGTAACTGGATACCCGCTCCACCTCCGGCAAGTGCTCGCGAATCGCCTGCAGCACCGCGAGCAGCCGGCGGGTCGGCAATACCAGGGCGTCACCATCGGCGAGAAACACCCGCTTGACGATCAGGCGCTCGTCGCAGCGGCGGATCTCCTCCAGTACCTCGTTCTCGTCGCGGGCGCGAAATTTCTTTTGCGGCTGGGTATACATCTCGCAAAAGCCGCATTTGTTCCAGGAACAGCCATTGGTCACCGGGAGGATCAGCGAATGCGCCTCGCTCGGGGGCCGGAACACCGGTTCGATGTAGTGGATAGGGAATTCACGGACACTCATCGGAGAACTCCTGAACGAACGTGGAGCCGCCAGCGGGCCGGTGCCGCCGGCGGATTCGCCGGAAATGGGCAGCCGACGTCCCGCCGGCGGATCGATGGGCGACGAGTATATCCCTGCCGGCAAAGAGTGCGCGGGGCGCAGTGACTGCGTCCCGGCACCACAGGCATCAGGCGCTGGGAGCGTCGCCTTCGCGCTTGCGCTTGTTGCCCATGCGCACGCCGATATCCATCAGGAAGTGGAAGAAACCTTCCTGGTCTTCCAGCACCTCGCGCCAGAACGGCGAGTGGTACAGCGCCACGGCGCCATGCACCAACGCCCAGGCAGCGCAATAATGGAAGTACGGCGGAACGTTCTCCAGCTTGCCGTCGGCGATACGCTCCTTGATCAGCTGGGTCAGGCGTTCGAAGTTGGAGGCGCGGATCTTGTGCAGTTCCTCGACCATCTCCGGCACCTGGCTGGTCTTCACCACCTTCTCTTCCAGGCGGTCGAACAGGCGGTAGCGCTGCGGATCGCGCATGCGGAACTCGAAGTAGGCGCGCGACAGGGCTTCCTTGTCGCGGGCTACGTCTTCGGAATGGAACAGGGCGGCGAGATCGCGCTCGTAGTCCAGCATCAGGCGCAGGTAGATCTCCGCCTTGGACTTGAAGTGCTTGTAGATCGTGCCTTTGCCGATGCCGACGGCATCCGCGATCATCTCGACCGTTACGCTGTCTTCCCCCTGTTCGAGGAACAGCTTGAGGGCGGTATCGAGAATCTCCTGTTCACGGCGACGAAATTCACGAACTTTGCGAGGCTCTTTCTGCATAAAAAGACTGTCAGGTCAAAATGAGTCAAAAATCGAAGCCGCGTATTATGCCTATTCAGCACGAAAATGCACGGAACATCCGACGATGAATTGTTACCAGGACGAATTCGACCAGACCAACGGTCTGCGCTACCTCAACCACGCAGCGGTCGCACCCTGGCCTAGACGCGCCGCCGACGCGGTGAGCGCCTTCGCCCGGGAGAACGTCGCCCACGGCGCCAGCGACTATCCGGAATGGCTGAAGATAGAACATCGCCTGCGTGAGCGCCTTGCCCGACTGCTCAATGCGCGCGCCGGCAGCGACCTCGCACTGGTCAAGAACACCTCCGAGGCGCTTTCCTTCGTAGCCTTCGGCCTGGATTGGCGAGAGGGCGACCAGGTCGTCATCGGCAACGAGGAGTTCCCCTCCAATAGAGTGGTCTGGGAAGCCTTGCGCCCGCGCGGCGTCGAAGTGGTCGAGGTCGGTCTCGCCGGCGACGACCCCGAGGGCGCCCTGCTCGCCGCCTGCGGCCCACGCACCCGCCTGCTGTCGATCAGCGCGGTGCAGTACGCCAGCGGCCTGCGCCTTGACCTGGAGCGCATCGGCGCGGGATGTCGCCGCCGCGGCGTGCTGTTCTGCATCGACGCGATCCAGCAGCTCGGCGCCCTGCCCTTCGACGTACAGGCCTACGATTGTGCCTTCGCCATGGCCGATGGGCACAAGTGGATGCTCGGCCCCGAAGGGCTGGGCGTCTTCTATTGCCATCCCGAGCAGCGCGAGCGCCTGGCGCTGCACGAATATGGCTGGCACATGCTGGAACATGCCCTCGATTACGAGCGTCGCGACTGGCGGCCGGCGCGCAGCGCCCGGCGCTTCGAATGCGGCAGCCCGAACATGCTCGGCGCGATGGCCCTGGAGGCCAGCCTGGGGCTGTTGGAGGAGGTCGGCATGGAGCGGGTCGGCAGAGACATCGCCGAGCGCGTCCAGTGGCTACAGGACGGTCTGTCGGGAATTCCCGGGGTACGCCTGCACAGTCCGCGGAACCCGAGCCGACGCGCGGGCATCCTGACCTTCAGCCTGGACGGCCAGGACAGCCGGACACTCTTCGAAACGCTTCGCCAGGAGCGGGTCATTTGCGCCCAGCGTGGCGGAGGTATCCGTTTTTCCCCGCACTTCTACACGAGTTCGACGGTGATCGACGACACCCTGGCGATCTTGCGCCAGGTCGCAGGCACCTAGGTGCTCAAGGACGGCGAGGGTATTCCAAATCTGTTTAAAAAACCGCCAGCCCTGTCTGGACGCCCCACGAACATGACCAATACTGAAAGGTACTGGCGCGCGGTATCTCCCCCCAAGTACCCAGCCAGTGAAGGTACCGAGGAATGCGTACCTTTGTTCCACTCCTAATGGTCTTGACCCGGATTCATCCCCCAGAACCCGGGTTTTTTTTATCCGTTTGCCGGCCTAGCGGGCCAACGGAAACAGCCGATGGAAATTGGCGGTAGTCTGCTCCGCCAGGGTTTCCAGGCTGACGCCACGCAACGTCGCGAGGAATTCGGCGACATCGCGCACGTATTCCGGCAGGTTCGGCTTGCCGCGATGGGGAATCGGCGCCAGGTAGGGCGAGTCGGTCTCCACCAGCAGGCGGTCGGCCGGTACCTGGCGAGCCACCTCGCGCAGGGCATCGGCATTGCGGAAGGTGACGATGCCGGACAGGGAAATGTAGAAGCCCAGGTCCAGCGCCGATCGCGCCATCTCCCAGTCCTCGGTGAAGCAATGCAGCACGCCGGCCTGCGGCAACGCCGCCTCGCGCAGCAGCGCCAGCGTATCGGCGCGCGCCTCGCGGGTGTGCACGATCACTGGTTTGGCGGTGATCCGCGCGGCTTCCAGGTGCAGGCGAAACGCCTCCTGCTGCAACTCGGCGGCTTCCGGTTCGTAGTGGTAGTCGAGGCCGGTCTCGCCGATCGCCACCACCCGCGGATGCGCCAGTTCGCCCAGCAGCCAGTCCAGCGCTGGCGCGCTTCCGGGCTCCAGGTCCAGCGGGTGCACGCCGACCGAACAGTGCACGTCGGCATAGCGCTCGGCCAGGGCCTTCACCGCCTGGGCATTGTCGGCGCTGACGCCGATGCAGAGGAATTGACCGACGCCACGCGCTCGCGCGGCATCCAGCGCCGCATCGAGCGAGCCGCCATGGGCGGCCAGGTCGAGGCGATCGAGGTGGCAGTGGGAATCGACCAGCATGATCCTGTCTAGCGTTACATCGTGTGGGTCGGCCGGTCCGACTTCAGCGCCCCGGCCAGGTAGGTTTCGATCTTGTTGCGGGCGGTGTTGTCACCGTCGTTGAACTGCACGCCGATGCCCGCCGCACGGTTGCCCTGGGCGCCCTTCGGGGTGATCCAGACGACCTTGCCGGCCACCGGGATCTTCTCCGGCTCTTCCATCAGGTTGAGCAGCATGAAGACCTCGTCGCCGAGCTTGTAGTTCTTGTTGGTGGGAATGAACAGCCCGCCGTTCCTGATGAACGGCATGTAGGCGGCGTACAGCACGGACTTGTCCTTGATGGTCAAGGACAGGATGCCGTTACGCGGCCCCAGATTGGGTGGCAAACTCATGCAGGTTCCTGCCAGTCGAATATCAGCGGGATTCTAGCCCGGCCCGGGCAGGGTTGCCCACTGCACCAGCAGGGCTTCGAGAAGCAGGACACGGTTGAGGTTGGCCTTGTTCAACACTTTCTGCCGCTGTTGCAGCAGCCAGTCCTGCATGGCCAGCACCTTGGCCTGCCCGGACTTGTCGCCCAGGTACTGGATCACCTTGCGCATGTCGGCCAGCCCCAGCCCCTCCTCGTCGCGGGTCAACTGGTAGCGCAGGATGCCCAGCGTCCAGTCGCAGAACCAGTCGAACAGCAATGGCAGCGGCACGCTGTTCCAGCTTTCGGCCAGTTGGCTGGCGGCGATCTGCTGCTTGAGCAGCTTCTTCACCCCCTCGACCACCTGCGCGCGCTGCTCGCGCACACCCTGGCCGTGCAGGCGCTGGGCGGTGAGCGGCGAGCCGCCGGAAAGCGCCAACAGTTCCTCCAGGGCCTCGGCCGGCTCGTCGGGCAGGGCCCGCGCCAGCCATTCCAGACTCGCCGCCGCGCCCGGCAAAGGGCAGGCCTGCTGCACGCAGCGGCTCTTGATGGTCGGCAACAGGCGGCTGGGCTGGTGGCTGATCAGCAGCAGCACGGTATCGCCCGAGGGCTCTTCGAGGCTTTTCAACAGGGCGTTGGCGGCGTTCACGTTCATCGCCTCGGCGGGCTCGAGCAACACGACCTTGCGCCCGCCCAGTTGCGCGGTCTGCACCACGAAGCCAACCAGGTCGCGGACCTGGTCGACCCGGATCGGTTTCTCCGCTTCCTCCGGCTCCAGCACGAAGTAGTCCGGATGGGTACCGGCGGCCAGCAACTGGCAGGCCTTGCACTCGCCGCATGCGCCAGCGGCGGCGGGCCGCTGGCAGAGCAGCTGGGCGGCCCAATGCTCGGCCAGGGCACGCTTGCCGATCCCGGCGGGACCGTAGAGCAGATAGGCGTGGGCGTGCTGGGCGCGGCCGCCCAGTTGGCTCCAGAGCGCCTGCTGCCAGGGATAGATATCAGCCATTCAGACGCTCCAGCAGATTCGGCAGCAGCCGATCCAGGCCAGCCTGCACCTCGGCCAGCGGCAACCCGGCGTCGAGCACCTGGTAACGCTCCGGGGCCTGCGCAGCGCGCTGCAGGTAGGTCTGACGCACGGCCTCGAAGAAGCGTCGGTCCTCCTGCTCGAAACGGTCGAGCCGGCCACGCGCCGCCGCCCGCGCCAGGCCGATTTCCACCGGCAGGTCGAAGACCAGCGTGAGGTCGGGCCGCAGGTCGCCCTGGACGAAGCTTTCCAGCGCGGCGATGCGCGCCTCCGGCAAGCCGCGCCCGCCGCCCTGGTAGGCATAGGTGGCATCGGTGAAGCGATCGCAGAGCACCACGGCCCCGCGCGCCAGTGCCGGACGGATGACCCCGGCGATATGCTGGGCCCGCGCGGCGAACATCAGCAACAGCTCGGTATCGGCGGCCATCGGCTCGTCGCTGGGCGCCAGCAGCAGCTCACGGATGCGCTCGGCGAGAGGCGTGCCGCCAGGCTCGCGGGTCAACTGCACCTCGATGCCGCGCTCGCGCAGACGCTCGGCCAGGTAGTCGCGGTTGGTGCTCTTGCCGGCCCCTTCCGGGCCCTCCAGGGTGACGAACAGGCCGGTCACACGGCACTCCTTATCTTGACTGCGCCGCTCATTGTGGCGGCGGGGTGATGGGCGCGGGGCTGGAGCGATAGTCCGAGCGACGCTTCAACTGATACTTGCGGACCGCCTTGTTGTGTTCGTCCAGGCTGCTGGAGAACACATGGCTGCCATCGCCGCGCGCCACGAAATACAGGGTCTCACCCTCGGCCGGATGCAGCGCGGCGCGAATCGCCTCGCGCCCGGCCAGGGCGATCGGGGTCGGCGGCATGCCCGGCACCACATAGGTATTGTAAGGGGTCGGTTCGCGCAGGTCGGCGCGGGTGATCTTGCCGTTGTAGCGCTCACCCATGCCATAGATCACCGTCGGATCGGTCTGCAACAGCATGCCGCGCTGCAGGCGGCGGACGAAGACGCCGGCGATCTGCGAACGCTCTTCCGGCACGCCGGTTTCCTTTTCCACCAGCGAGGCCATGATCAGCGCCTGGTAGGCGTCGCGATAAGGCAGGTCCTGGCTGCGGCCATCCCATTCCTTGGCGAGGATGGTCTGCATGCGCTGGTAGGCCTTGCGCAGTATGTCGATGTCGCGCATGCCACGGGTGTAGCGGTAGGTATCGGGGAAGAAGCGCCCTTCGGCCACTTCGTCGGGCTTGCCGAGGCGTTGCATGATCTCGCCGTCGCTCAGGCCGGCCAGGGTCTGCTCCAGCTTGCCCTGCCTGGCGAGCGCTTCGCGCACCTGGCGGAAACTCCAGCCCTCGACCAGGGTCAGGCTGTACTGCACCACCTCGCCTTCGCGCCAGAGTTCCAGCAGGTCGGCGCCCTTCATCCCCGGCAAGAGGCGGTATTCGCCGCTGTGCAGGGCCTGGCCCGGCAGGTTGAAACGCCAGTAGAGGCGCAGCCAGAACGCGCCATGGAGCACCTCTTCCTGCTCCAGACGCGCGAGCATGCCGCCCGGCGTGGAGCCCGAGGAAACGTCCAGCAGGCGCTCCTCGGTCAATTGCAGGGGCTGCTCCAGCGCCCGCTGCTGCTGCCATGCAGCCAGGCCGACGCAGAGGCCAACGAACAACAGGCCACTCTCCAGCAGCACCAGCAGTTTGCGCATCAAAGTCAGAAATCCAGGTCGTCGCGAAGTTGGTCTTGCAGTTTACGGGTCAGCTCGCCGACCGGCCAGACGTGCTCGTCCAATGCCCGGACCGGCCAGATGCCGAACTGGCTGTTGCACAGAAAGACCTCGTCGGCCGTCGCCAGTTCAGCCATGGAAACATCCCGTATCGCCAGCGGGACGCCGATTCCTTCGGCGCGCTCGAGCAATTCCGCGCGCATCACTCCCGCGACGCCGCAGCGCCGCAGGTCAGGCGCCACGAGGGTGCCGTCGAGAACCAGCAGCAGGTTGCTGAACACCCCCTCCACCACCCGCTCGTGCACGTCCAGCATGAGCCCTTCGGCATGCCCGGCGTCGCTCCACTCGGCACGGGCGAGGACCTGCTCCAGGCGATTGAGGTGCTTGAGGCCGGCCAGCAGGGGCTGCTCGGCCAGGCGCGTACGGCAGGCGAACAGGCGCACGCCTTGCTGCCAGTGGCGCTCGGGATAGGCCGGACGCGGCGATCCGGAGAGGATTCGCCGCGGCGAGGCCTCGGCAGGCGGCGCGTAGCCACGCAAACCCTCGCCGCGGGTGACGATCAGCTTGGCGACACCGTCGCCCAGCGCCCCGCAGAACGCCAGCAACTCCTGGCGCAACGCTGCGGCGTCGAGAGGGATCGCCAGGCGTCGACACCCCTCTTCCAGGCGCGCCAGGTGGCGTTCCAGGAGACGCGGCGTGCCGGCGCGCACCGCCAGGGTCTCGAACAGCCCGTCGCCATAGGCCAGTCCGCGATCGCGCACGGACAGCTCGGCGGCGGGCCGGCCGTCGACCCAGTCCAGCATCAGTCGGCGAACCTGCGGAACACCAGGGTGCCGTTGGTCCCGCCGAAACCGAACGAGTTCGACAGGGCCACGTCGATCTTGCGCGGCTTGGCTTCGTGGGCCACCAGGTCGAGGTCGCAACCTTCGTCCGGGTTGTCCAGGTTGATGGTCGGCGGGGCGACCTGGTCGCGCAGGGCCAGCACGCTGAAGATCGCCTCCACCGCACCGGCGGCACCCAACAGGTGGCCGGTCATCGACTTGGTCGAACTCATCGACAGCGCATGGGCATGCTCACCGAACACGCTCTTCACCGCGGCGATCTCGGCGATGTCGCCGGCCGGGGTGGAGGTGCCATGGGCGTTGATGTAATCGACCTGGCGAGGATCCAGACCGGCATCGCGCAGCGCGTTCTTCATGCAACGGGCGGCACCGGCACCGTCTTCCGGCGGCGCGGTCATGTGGAAGGCGTCGCCGCTCATGCCGAAGCCAACCAGCTCGGCATAGATCCGCGCGCCGCGGGCACGGGCGTGCTCCAGTTCTTCGAGCACCAGGGCGCCGGAACCGTCGGACAGGACGAAGCCGTCGCGATCCCGGTCCCAGGGACGGCTGGCACGGGTCGGCTCGTCGTTGCGAGTGGAGAGCGCGCGAGCCGCGCCGAAACCGCCCAGGCCGAGACCGCAGGCAGCCATTTCGGAACCGCCGGCGACCATCACGTCGGCCTCGCCATAGGCGATGTTGCGAGCAGCCATACCGATGCTGTGGGTACCGGTGGTGCAGGCGGTGGTGAGGGCGTAGTTGGGCCCCTGCAGACCCAGGTGGATCGACAGGAAGCCGGAAACCATGTTGATGATCGAACCGGGCACGAAGAACGGCGAGATGCGCCGCGGCCCCTGCTCGAACAGGGATCGGCAGTTGTTCTCGATATTGGTCAGGCCGCCGATACCGGAACCCATGGATACGCCGATACGCTCACGATTGGCGTCGGTGACCTCCAGGCCGGAATCGCGAACGGCCTGGAAGCTGGCGGCGAGACCGTACTGGATGAACAGGTCGAGCTTGCGGGCTTCCTTGGCGGACAGGTATTCCTCGACATTGAAACCCTTGACCGAACCACCGAAGCGGGTGGAATAGGCGGACAGGTCCATATGCTCGATCGGGGCGATCCCGCTGCGACCGGCGAGAATACCTTCCCAACTGCTCGGGACATCCAGGCCCAGCGGCGACAGCATGCCCATGCCAGTAATGACGACGCGTCTACGCGACACTACGACTTCCTCTTTCTCATTTCACGGGGTTGCGCCGACAGATTACCAGAGTAGGTAAGGCGCTAAAGAAAAGCCGCACGCCCTTACAGGCTGTGCGGCTTTTCCACGTCGGAAAATCCGACGACTACTTATTGCTGGTGAGCAACGATGTAGTCGATGGCTTCCTGAACGGTGGTGATCTTTTCAGCTTTCTCGTCAGGGATTTCGGTCTCGAATTCCTCTTCCAGAGCCATCACCAGCTCGACGGTGTCAAGGGAGTCGGCGCCCAGGTCTTCGACGAAGGAAGCGCTGTTGGTGACTTCTTCTTCCTTCACGCCGAGTTGTTCAGCGACGATCTTCTTAACGCGTTCTTCGATGGTGCTCATACCTTGTTTTCACTCCTATGGAAAATCCGAGCAGCTGGGCTGCGGGTAAGTGTATAGAAAGGGTTTTCTGCTTTTCAAGCTGAACGCCTCACCTTCCCACGGCCACTTCGATAATTCTATCTAATAACCCGGCTGCAATTCCGCAACGAATTCTAGACAGCGCTTATGACAGACCCGAGAAAGGTAACGTCACATTCAGCTCATGTACATCCCACCATTGACCGGCACGGTGGCCCCGGTCACATAGGCTGCGCCGTCCGAAGCGAGGAAGCCGACCACCTTGGCGATCTCTTCCGCCTGCCCCAGGCGACCCAGCGGAATCTGGCCCAGCAGCGCTTCGCGCTGGGCTTCCGGCAGCTCGCGGGTCATGTCGGTGTCGATGAAGCCCGGCGCCACCGCATTCACGGTAATGGCACGCGAACCGACTTCCCGGGCCAGCGCACGGGTGAAGCCCTCCAGGCCGGCCTTCGCCGCGGCATAGTTGGTTTGCCCGGCATTGCCCATGGCGCCGACCACGGAACCGATGTTGATGATGCGCCCCCAGCGGGCCTTGGTCATACCGCGCAGAACGGCTTTCGACAGACGGTAGAGACTGTTCAGGTTGGTGTTGACCACATCGAACCACTCGTCGTCTTTCATGCGCACCAGCAGATTATCGCGGGTGATGCCGGCGTTATTGACCACGATCAGCGGTTGGCCGAGATGCTGCTGGATGTGCTCCAGGGTCGCGGCTACGGATTCGTCGCTGGAAACGTCCAGGACCAGGCCCGCACCCTCGACGCCATTGGCCTTGAGGGTTTCGGCGATCTTCTCGGCGCCGGACGCGCTGGTCGCGGTGCCGATGACCACGGCACCCAGGCGCCCCAGTTCCAGCGCAATCGCCTGGCCGATGCCACGGCTGGCGCCGGTTACCAATGCGACCTTACCTTGCAGACTCATGGGATTCTCTCCTTTCACTCTCTCTCAGGCCAGGGCGGCGCGCGTGGCGGCGAACGCCTCGACACCATCCAGGCCATGGGTATTGATGCCCTTCGCACAGCGCCTGTTGAGGCCTGCCAGGACCTTGCCCGGCCCGCACTCGACCAGCTCGGTGACGCCCTTTTCCGCCAGCAGCTGGATGCTCTCCACCCAGCGAACCGGGCTGTACAGCTGTGCCAGCAGGTCGCGGCGCAGCGTATCGAGATCAGCCGGCACGGCGGCGCTGACGTTCTGCACCAGCGCAATCTTCGGCGCCTGCCACTGCAGGCTTTCGACCGAGGCGGCGAACTGCTCGGCGGCCGGACGCATCAGCTCGCAATGCGACGGCACGCTGACCGGCAGCGCCACCGCGCGCTTGGCGCCGCGCGCCTTGCACGCCTCGATGGCGCGCTCCACGGCAGCCGCGGCACCGGCGATCACTACCTGCCCCGGCGCGTTGAAGTTGACCGCGCTGACCACCTCGCCCTGGGCCGCCTCGGCACAGGCCGCCAATACATCGGCGTCTTCCAGGCCAAGGATCGCGGCCATGCCGCCCTGCCCCGCCGGAACCGCCTGCTGCATCAGTTGGCCCCTACGCTCGACCAGCTTAACCGCATCGGCGAACGCCAGGCTTTCGGCCGCGACCAGCGCGGAATATTCGCCCAGGCTGTGCCCGGCGACGAACGCCGGGCGCGCGCCGCCCTCGGCCAGCCAGAGGCGCCAGAGCGCGATCGAAACCGTGAGGATGGCCGGCTGGGTCTTGTCGGTCTGGTTCAGGCGCTCTTCAGGTCCATTCTGGACCAGCGCCCAAAGGTCGTAACCGAGCGCCTCGGAGGCCTCGGCGAAGGTATCGCGCACCAGCGCCTGCTGGGCGCCCAGCTCGGCCAGCATGCCGAGGGATTGCGAACCCTGGCCGGGGAAGACGAATGCGAGGGATGCAGACATTGAATAGGTCCCTTGTGGTCTTTTGCTCGTCAGAGATAACGCGCCAGCCGCGACTGGCGCAGGAAACTGAGTGTTGGATGGCTGCCTGGACCGCCCGGTCACACATTAGAGCAGCAGATGCTCGAGACGGCCATGCAATCGTTGCGGCAGGTTTTCCCGGACTTCCAGTGCCGCGCGACGCAAGGCGCTCTGGAAACCCTCCTCGGCGGCAGACCCATGGCTTTTCACCACTATCCCCTGCAATCCGAGGAAACTGGCGCCGTTATAGCGTGCCGGAGCGATATCGCCGCGCAGCCGGCGCAGCAGCGGCAACGCCAGCGCACCGACCAGCTTCGCCGCCAGTCCATCGCGGAAGCGCTGTTCGATCCGCGCCGACACCATGGCAGCCAGGCCTTCGCTGGCCTTCAGCAGGATGTTGCCGACGAAACCGTCGCAGACCACCACGTCGGCCTCGCCGCGATACAGGCCATCGCCCTCTATATATCCGCTGAAATTCAACCCCTGGGCCTTCTGCAACAGGCTCGCCGCCAGCTTGACCTGCTGGTTGCCCTTGATCTCCTCGGTCCCCACGTTGAGCAGGGCGACCCGGGGCGAGACGCAGCCCAAGGCCTCTGCCGCCACCGCGCCCATCACCGCGAACTGGTAGAGATGCTCGGCACTGCAATCCACGTTGGCGCCGAGGTCGAGCAGATGACAATGCCCCTTCTCGGTCGGAACCGCCGTCACCATCGCAGGGCGGTCGATACCGGGCAGGGTCTTCAGCAGGTGCCGCGACAGCGCCATCAACGCCCCGGTATTGCCGGCGCTGACGCACGCGTGCGCCCGGCCGTCGCGGACCAGCTCCAGCGCCACGCGCATGGAAGCGTCCGGCTTGCCACGCAAGGCCTGGGAGGGACGTTCGTCTGAACCTATCACTTCGCTGGCCGCATGCACGCGCAGGCGCTGCCGGTCGAGCGACGGATAGCGGGAAAGGAGTTCTTCGAGGAGGGCAGGCTGACCGACGAGGATCAGTTGCGAAGAGGAATTCTCGGCCAGGAAGGCAATAGAGGCCGGAACAACGCAGTGGGGACCGAAGTCCCCACCCATTGCATCAATCGCGATGATTGGTGCGGACAAGGATTACTCGTCGGAGCCCTTGTCTACTACCTTACGGCCGCGATAGAAGCCGTCCGGGGATACGTGGTGGCGCAGGTGGACTTCACCGGTGCTCTTTTCCACGGACAGAGCATTGGACTCGAGCGCATCGTGGGAACGACGCATGTCACGAGCGGAACGAGACTTTTTGTTCTGCTGAACAGCCATGATTGATTAACTCCTAAACGTTTGGGTCACGCTTCAACTGTGCCAGTACGCTGAACGGATTAGGACGCTTGTCCTCGACTTCGCTCGACTCCGGCTCGTCTTCGACGACGAATCCAGCCGGGTGCTGACATACTTCGGGGTCATGGGCCGGAACGATGGGTAAGGCGAGCAACAGCTCGTCCTCGACCAGCGCCAGCAGGTCCAGGGGTTCCTCCCCCACTTCCAGCGCATCGTACCCCTTCGGCAGACCGTCGGCGGACTGACCTTCCCGAAGAATGGCGTAGGTATATTCGCCATGCACGGGAATGGCCGCCGCATCCAGGCAGCGTTGGCATACCATGCTCACCTCGGTATCGAGCTGCATATGCATGACCGCCAGCTTCTGGTGGTCGCGCTCGAAGGAAACCTTCACGCGCACCTCACCGGCATCGCTGGTCAGTTGCTCGCATACACGCGGCATATCGGCGAGCGCGTACACACCCTCGAGGGTGGCGCCGCGGTCGACCAACTTGCGCGGATCGATATGAGGTGGAATCGGCCCATTCAACATAAGCGCGCCATTATAGGGACGCCCCCGCGCCTGTCAAAGGAAATTAGCCATAAACCGCTGTAAGGACGAGTCTTTTCGTTAAAATCGGCCGCTCGCCATGGAGAACCTCATGCCCGACCTGATCCTCGCCTCCAGCTCCCCCTACCGACGCGAACTCCTGACCCGCCTACGCCTTCCCTTCGAAAGCGCCAGCCCCGATATCGACGAAAGCCATCGCCCTGGGGAAAGTGCCGAGGAACTGGTGCGCCGCCTTTCCGCCAGCAAGGCCGAAGCGCTGGCCGGACGCTATCCGCAACACCTGGTGATCGGCTCCGACCAGGTCGCCGTACTCGACGGCGACATCCTCGGCAAGCCGCACACCCCCGAACGCGCCATCCAGCAGCTACGGGACGCCAGCGGCAAGAGCGTGACCTTCCTCACCGGACTGGCCCTCCTCAACAGCGCCAGCCGGCGCATCCAGGTGGCATGCGTGCCGTTCACCGTGCACTTCCGCCACCTCGACGAGAGCCGCATCCGCCGCTACGTCGAAGCGGAACGCCCGCTGGACTGCGCCGGCAGCTTCAAGGCGGAAGGCCTGGGCGTCAGCCTGTTCCGCGCCACCGAAGGAGAGGACGCCACCAGCCTGGTGGGGCTGCCCCTGATCCGCCTGGTCGACATGCTCCTCGAGGAAGGCGTCGAAATCCCCTGAGCCGGCATTCCCATATCCGGCATTCCCATATAAAGAAGCCCGGCTTCGGCCGGGCTTCTTTATATAAGGAAGGGAAACGCTCTCAGCGCAATACCGGGCCCTGCCAGCCCATCCACAGCGCGAGGCGCTCCGCCACACTGGCACCGAACTTCTTGGCGAAGCGATCGAACGGCGACTCCTGCACGGTGTAATCCTCGATCTTCTTCTCCTTCACCACTTCGCGCGCCACATAGCTGGCATTGCCCAGACCGTCGATCAAACCGAGCTGCAATGCCTGTTCGCCGGACCAGACCAGACCCGAGAACAGCTCCGGATGCCCCTCGACCTTGAGCCGGTCGCCGCGCCCTTTTTTCACGCTGTCGATGAACTGCTTGTGGGTAGTATCCAGCACCTGCTGCCAGAACTGGGTCTCCTCGGGCTTTTGCGGCTGGAAAGGATCGAGGAACGACTTGTGCTCGCCGGAGGTATAGACGCGTCGCTCGACACCGAGCTTCTCCATGGTGCCGACGAAACCGAAGCTGGCCGCCGTCACGCCGATGGAACCGACCAAACTGGCCTTGTCGGCGTAGATCTGGTCGGCGGCGCTGGCGATGTAGTAGGCGCCGGAGGCACCCAGGTCGCTGATCACCGCATAGACCTTGACGTTCGGGTGCTCGCCGCGCAGGCGACGAATCTCGTCATAGATATAGCCCGACTGCACCGGACTGCCGCCCGGACTGTTGATCCGCAGGACGATCCCCTTGGTCCCCTCATCCTTGAACGCCGCGCGCAGGGCCGTGACGATATTGTCGGCGCTGGCCGGTTCATCGTCGGCGATCATGCCCTTCACCTCGATCAGTGCCGTGTGGCTACCGCTGCGCGAGGCCGATTTCTCCAGGCTGCCGAACGGACTGAAGGCCAGCAGCACGACAAAGAGATAGATGAAGGTCAGCGACTTGAAGAATATCCCCCAGCGCCGCGCCCGCCGCTGCTCCTGGACCCCGGCGAGAACCGCCTTCTCCAGCAGCTTCCAGCTCTTGTCGTCATTCGCCTTCGGCGTTTCCGACTTCCACTCGTCAGACATGTTCAACCACTCCTGAAACCGCCTCACGTCGAGCACCGCCCAACCAGGCGCGCAACTCGGTGAAATGCTCAACTTCCAGCCGCGGCGCATAAGGCCGCAACTGCTCCAGCGATTGGGCGCCATAGGCCACCGCAACCGAATCCATCCCCGCCCGTCGCGCCATTTCCAGGTCGAACGGCGAATCACCGATCATCAGCGCCCGCCCCGGCTCGACCCGGCAGTGCGCCAGTATCTCGTGGAGCATCAACGGGTCCGGCTTGCTCGCCGTTTCGTCGGCGCAGCGGGTGATATCGAAGAAATCGCTCCAGCCATGCCCTGCCAGCACCCGGTCCAGGCCGCGCCGACTCTTGCCGGTGGCGACCGCCAGGCGGAACCCGGCCTCGCGAAAATGCACCATGGCTTCGGCCACGCCGGGGAACAACCGCGACGGCTGCGCCTCCTGCGCCAGGTAATGCTCGCTGTAGGCACGCCGGAAACGCTCGACCAGAGCAGGATCGCCAACCTCCGGATAGAGCGAAGCGATCGCCTCGGGCAAGCCGAGGCCGATGATGCCCTTGATCCGGGTATCGTCCCGCTCCGGCAGAGCGGTTTCCCGCGCCGCCGCCTTCATCGAATCGACGATGCGCGCGATCGAGTCGACCAGGGTGCCGTCCCAATCGAATACCAGCAACGCGTAATCAGTCATTCAAACGCTCCAGCGAACGCTGCCACATCTCGTCCACCGGCGCCTCCAGCTCCAGCACCTGCCCGTCAGGCAGCGGCACGCGCAACTGCGCGGCATGCAGGAACAGGCGCTTGCCGCCCAGCTCGCGGATCTCGCGGGAGAAATCCTCGTCGCCATACTTCGGGTCGCCGGCGATGGCATGCCCGGCGTGCTTGGCATGCACGCGGATCTGGTGGGTCCGCCCGGTGATCGGGCGCGCTTCCACCAGGGTGGCGAAATCGCCGAAGCGGCGCAGCACCCGGAACTCGGTCAGCGCGTCCTTGCCCTCGACGTTCACCTCGACCATCCGCTCGCCCGAACGCAGGTTGTTCTTCAGCAGCGGCGCGCGCACGTTCTTCTTGCCAGCCGGCCAGTGACCACGGACCAGGGCGTGATAGCGCTTGTCGACGATCTTCTCGCCCCGCAGGGCCTCATGCAGGTGACGCAACATGCTGCGCTTCTTGGCGATCATCAGCAGACCGGAGGTATCGCGATCGAGACGATGCACCAATTCGATATCCTTGGCATCGGGGCGCAACTGGCGAAACACCTCGATGACCCCGGCGCTCACGCCGCTGCCGCCATGCACGGCGATCCCGGCGGGCTTGTTGATCACGATCAGCGCCTTGTCCTCGTAGACGATCGCCGCCTCCATCCGCTCCAGCAGCCCCTGCGCCAGCGGCGCCGGCTCATCACGCTCGGCCAGGCGCAGCGGCGGCACGCGCACCTGGTCTCCAGCCTGGAGCCGATAGTCGGGCTTGATCCGCCCCTTGTTCACGCGCACTTCGCCCTTACGCAGGATGCGATAGATCAGGGTCTTGGGCGCCCCCTTGAGACGGGCGATAAGGAAATTGTCGATACGTTGACCAGCCAGTTCCGGCGGCACATCGAGCAGCTGGACACCGGTGGTCGGAGAGGCGGGAGTAGTCATCCGTACATCATAACAATTTTTCATTCAATTGAAGCACTTAATCATTGCTGCTATAGTCGGGAAGCCGCCATAAGCGGCCTGGCCTGCGGATGATTGCCAACCTGCATTTCCCCCTCGCCTGCAAACACTTTGAACGGACGTCAGGCCGTCCTACAGAGGCGTTTCAGCGGAAATACGAAAATTTCCAACCCGCTAACGACTCGAAACCAAAGCCTTGAAACATGAGCCGCGACCACTTCGGTGAGCGCGAGATGCCAACCCGCTCCGGATACTGCGAGCGGCGCCCGATTCTTAAGGAACATGTGTAGGGTGGAGATGTACGGCTGTTGGACTGCGTAGCTTCTAGCTTGATCCAGACGCATTTTTCGTCCGCCTCCGACAGCCGATTCCTCCTCCTGACTCAAGTGCTTCTGAAACACAGGAAGCAGGAGACGTAGTCGCGGACCGGCACCCAGTGCCGAGCGCCGCTGGACACGGGAATGGCCCGCCATTCCTGAATACGCGCCCGAGCACCGACCGTGAGAGTCGTGTGTGCCGATCGCCGTTTCCGGTAGCCCCGGAAACCATTGGTACTACATGAAAAGAATGCTGATCAACGCGACTCAACCCGAGGAGTTGCGTGTTGCACTGGTCGACGGCCAACGCCTGTTCGACCTCGACATCGAGTCGGGCGCCCGCGAGCAGAAGAAGGCCAACATCTACAAAGGCCGCATCACTCGCGTCGAACCCAGCCTCGAAGCCGCCTTCGTCGACTTCGGCGCCGAACGCCACGGCTTCCTCCCCCTCAAAGAAATCTCCCGCGAATACTTCAAGAAATCCCCCGAAGGCCGGATCAACATCAAGGAAGTCCTGAGCGAAGGCCAGGAAGTCATCGTCCAGGTCGAGAAGGAAGAGCGCGGCAACAAGGGCGCCGCCCTGACCACCTTCATCAGCCTGGCCGGCCGTTACCTGGTGCTGATGCCGAACAACCCGCGCGCCGGCGGCATCTCCCGTCGTATCGAAGGCGAAGAGCGTAACGAGCTGCGCGAGGCCCTGAACGGCCTCAACGCACCGGCCGACATGGGCCTGATCGTGCGCACCGCCGGCCTCGGCCGCAGCACCGAGGAACTGCAGTGGGACCTCGACTACCTGCTGCAACTGTGGAGCGCGATCAAGGAAGCGTCCGGCGAACGTGGCGCGCCCTTCCTGATCTACCAGGAAAGCAACGTCATCATCCGCGCCATCCGCGACTACCTGCGCCAGGACATCGGCGAAGTGCTGATCGACAGCATCGACGCCCAGGAAGAAGCCCTGAACTTCATCCGCCAGGTGATGCCGCAGTACGCCAGCAAGGTGAAGCTGTACCAGGACAGCGTTCCGCTGTTCAATCGCTTCCAGATCGAGAGCCAGATCGAGACCGCCTTCCAGCGCGAAGTGAAGCTGCCGTCCGGCGGCTCCATCGTCATCGACCCGACCGAGGCCCTGGTTTCCATCGACATCAACTCGGCGCGCGCCACCAAGGGCGGCGACATCGAGGAAACCGCCCTGCAGACCAACCTGGAAGCGGCCGAGGAAATCGCCCGCCAGCTGCGCCTGCGTGACATCGGCGGCCTGATCGTCATCGACTTCATCGACATGACCCCGGCGAAGAACCAGCGCGCCGTGGAAGAGCGTGTCCGCGAAGCCCTCGAGGCCGACCGCGCGCGCGTCCAGGTCGGTCGCATCTCGCGCTTCGGCCTGCTGGAAATGTCCCGCCAGCGCCTGCGTCCGTCCCTCGGCGAGACCAGCGGCATCGTCTGCCCGCGCTGCAACGGCCAGGGCATCATCCGCGACGTCGAGTCGCTGTCGCTGGCCATCCTGCGCCTGATCGAGGAAGAAGCCCTGAAGGACCGCACCGCGGAAGTCCGCGCCCGCGTGCCCTTCCAGGTCGCCGCCTTCCTGCTCAACGAGAAGCGCAACGCCATCACCAAGATCGAACTGCGTACCCGCGCGCGCATCTTCATCCTGCCGGACGATCATCTGGAAACCCCGCACTTCGAAGTCCAGCGTCTGCGCGATGACAGCCCCGAACTGGTTGCCGGCCAGACCAGCTACGAAATGGCCACCGTCGAGCACGAAGAAGCCCAGCCGGTCAGCTCGACCCGCACCCTGGTCCGCCAGGAAGCAGCAGTCAAGACCGTCGCTCCCCAGCAGCCCGCACCGCAACACACCGAAGCACCGGTCGAGCCGGCCAAGCCGATGCCCGAGCCGAGCCTGTTCCAGGGCCTGGTGAAGTCCCTGGTCGGCCTGTTCGCAGGCAAGGATCAACCTGTCGCCAAGCCTGCTGAAACCAGCAAGCCGGCTGCCGAGCGCCAAACCCGCCAGGACGAGCGTCGCAACGGCCGCCAGCAGAACCGCCGCCGCGATGGCCGCGATGGCAATCGCCGCGACGAAGAGCGCAAGCCCCGCGAGGAACGCGCAGAACGTCAACCGCGCGAAGAGCGCGCCGAACGCCCGAATCGCGAAGAGCGCAGCGAACGCCGCCGCGAAGAGCGCGCCGAGCGCCCGGCTCGCGAGGAGCGCCAGCCGCGCGAAGGCCGTGAAGAGCGCGCCGAGCGGACGCCCCGCGAAGAACGCCAGCCGCGCGAAGGCCGCGAAGGTCGCGAGGAACGCAGCGAACGCCGCCGCGAAGAGCGCCAACCCCGCGAAGGCCGTGAAGAACGCGCCGAGCGCCCGGCCCGCGAAGAGCGCCAGCCGCGCGAGGATCGCCAGGCTCGCGACGCCGCGGCCCTGGAAGCCGAGGCATTGCCGAACGACGAGAGCCTGGAGCAGGACGAGCAGGACGATACCGATGGCGAGCGCCCGCGCCGCCGCTCCCGCGGCCAGCGTCGTCGCAGCAACCGCCGCGAACGCCAGCGCGAGGTCAGCGGCGAGCTGGAAGGCAGCGAGGCGACCGATAACGCCGCCGCGCCGCTGAACACCGTCGCAGCCGCCGCCGCTGCCGGTATCGCTGTCGCCAGCGAAGCCGTAGAAGCAAACGTGGAGCAAGCCCCGGCCACTACCAGCGAGGCTGCCGGCGAAACCACGGCAAGCGATGAGACCGACGCACCGACCAGCGAAGCCGTCGAAACCCAGGACGCGGACAGCGAGGCCAATACCGGCGAAACCGCCGACATCGAAGCGCCGGTGACCGTCAGCGTGGTCCGGGACGAAGCCGACCAGAGCACCCTGCTGGTCGCGCAAGCCACTGAAGAAGCTCCCTTCGCCAGCGAAAGCGTGGAAAGCCGCGAAGACGCCGAGAGCGCCGTGCAACCGGCAACGGAAGCGGCCGAAGAAGTTGCCGCCCCGGTGCCCGTCGAAGCAGCAGCCCCTAGCGAGCCCGCAACCACCGAGGAGCCGACCCCGGCCATCGCGGCGGTGCCGGCCAACGCGACCGGCCGTGCCCTCAACGACCCACGGGAAAAACGTCGCCTGCAACGCGAAGCCGAGCGTCTGGCACGCGAAGCCGCAGCAGCAGCCGAAGCGGCAGCTCAGGCCGCTCCCGCCGTCGAGGAGGTCCCGGCTGTAGCGAGCGAGGAAGCGTCGGCCCAGGAGGAACCTGCTGCACCCCAGGCTGAAGAAATCGCCCAGGCCGACGTTCCGTCCCAGGCGGACGAAGCCCAGGAAGCGGTACAGGCCGAGCCTGAAGCTTCCGGCGAAGACGCCACCGACACGGAGCACGCGAAAAAGACCGAGGAAAGCGAAACCTCGCGCCCGCATGCCTGAGTGACAGACTGAAAAAAGGGGATGCCATGGCATCCCCTTTTTTTTGCGTGTCATTCCGCGGCACTCCGGCATACCGCCCGTCATGACCAGAGCCGCCGAACACGCACAATGAAAAAGGGATGCCGCCGGCATCCCTTTTTCATTCTCCAGCCGCACCCTCAGTAGAGAGTGGGTTCAGGCTCCAATTCGACGCCGAAACGCCGACGGACGTCCTCCTGGATACGCTCCGCCAATGCCCGGACCTGGGCACCGGTGGCACCGCCATGGTTGACCAGGACCAGCGCCTGCTGCGCGTGTACCCCCACCGGGCCATCGCGAAAGCCCTTCCAGCCGCCCTTGTCGATGAGCCAGCCTGCGGCCAGCTTCAACCGACCGTCCGCCTGCGGATAGCCGACCAGATCCGGGAAGGCCTGACGCAAGCGTTCGGCCTGCGCCGCATCCACCAGCGGGTTCTTGAAGAAGCTGCCGGCATTGCCCAATACGGCGGGGTCGGGCAGCTTCTCCCGGCGAATGGCGCAGATTACCCGGCTTACGTCCCTGGCCGTCGGACTGGCGATGCCCTCCTCCTCCAGGCGCTGGCGTACCGGCCCGTAGTCCAGGTGCAGCCTCTCCCGCCGCGTCAGGCGCAGGCGCAGGCGCACGCGGAGGATCAGCCAGCGATCCGGCTCCTGCTTGAACAGGCTGTCGCGGTAGCCGAAATGGCAGGCCTGGCGATCGAACTCACGTAGGGTTCCATCCTGGCGATCCAGCGCCGTCAGACTGTCGAAGACGTCCTTCAGCTCCACGCCATAGGCGCCGATGTTCTGCATCGGCGCCGCACCCACGGTGCCGGGAATCAGGCTGAGATTTTCCAGACCGGCCAGGCCCCGTTCCAGGCTCCATTGCACGAATGGGTCCCAGGCCTCGCCCGCCTCCGCCTCGACCAGCACCGAATCCGCGGCATCGGAAACAATTCGCCGCCCCTGGCTGGCCATGCGCAATACCAGCGCCTCGACGTCACGGGTCAGCAGCAGGTTGCTGCCACCACCGATCACCAGCAGCGGCAATCCACGCTCCCGAGCCAGGGCCAGGGCTTCGCGCACATCAGCCTCGTCCCGGGCGTGGGCCAGCAGGCGGGCGCGCACGTCGATGCCGAAGGTGTTATAGGGCTTCAGCGAGCAATGCTCTTGCAGTTCCAGGCTCACAGTCGCCCCTTGGCTTCGATCAACAGACGGTCGCAGGCATGTTCGATCAGGTCGAGGACCTGCTCGAAGCCTTCTTCGCCGCCATAGTAGGGATCGGGTACTTCGTCCCGCTCGGATCCGTAGCGACGCAGGAACAGATCCAGCTCGGCGGCACCGCGCCCGGCACGCAGGGTCTCGAGGTCGGCCAGGTTGGACAGGTCCATGGCCAGGATCAGGTCATGGCGGGAGAAATCCTCGATGCCGACCTGGCGTCCACGCAGTGCCGACAGATCGTAGCCGCGCCTTTGCGCGGCCAGGCGGGTGCGCTGGTCAGGTGCCTTGCCGACATGCCAGCCGGCGGTGCCGGCGGAATCGACATGGATACGGGAGGCCAGCCCGGCCTCCTCGACCTTGCGCCGGAACACGCCTTCGGCGGTGGGCGACCGGCAGATGTTGCCCAGGCAGACGAACAGGACGCGCATCAGCCCCCCAGCACGCGGCGAACGCGTTCGAGGTCTTCCGGCGTATCCACGCCCGGAAGCATGGTTTCGCGGGCATCGGCCACATGGATTCGCACCCCGTGCCAGAGCGCGCGCAATTGCTCGAGGCTTTCGGCGTTCTCCAGCCAGCACGGTCCCCAGGCGACGAAATCGGCAAGGAAACCCACGCGATAGGCGTAGATGCCGATGTGGCGACGATAGGGCACGCCCTCCGGCAGGCTGTCGCGATCGCGGGCGAAGGCGTCGCGAGCCCAGGGCAAGGGCGCACGACTGAAAGTCAAGGCCAGGCCGTCGATGTCGGTGGCGACCTTGACCACGTTCGGATTGAACAGCGCGGAGACTTCATGGATCGGCTCGGCCAGGGTAGCGATGGCGGCCTCCGGGTGCGCCGCCAGGTTGGCCGCCACCTGGTCGATGAGCGCCGGGGGGATCAGCGGCTCGTCGCCCTGGACGTTGACCACGATGGCATCGCTGGCCAGGCCGAGCCGGGAAGCGACTTCCTCCAGGCGATCGGTGCCGGAGTTGTGCTCGGCACGCGTCAGCAGCGCCTCGGCGCCGAACCCCTGGCACGCCGCCAGGATGCGTTCGTCGTCGGTGGCGACGACCACGCGGCTGGCGGCGCTCTTGCGGGCCTGGTTCCAGACACGCTGGATCATTGGCTGGCCGGCGATATCCTGCAATGGCTTGCCGGGCAGACGAGTGGAGGCGTAGCGGGCGGGAATGACGACAGTGAACGCCTGGGTCATTACTTGTCCAGCCGCTCGTCCACGTTCAGGGAGCGAGCCTCGCTCTCCAGCATCACCGGGATGCCGTCGCGGATCGGATAGGCCAGGCCGGCCTGCTTGCTGATCAGTTCGGTCTTGTCTTCGCTGAGCACCAGCGGGCCCTTGGTCAACGGGCAGGCAAGAATATCGAGGAGTTTCGGGTCCATGGCGGAGTCCTTCATACAATGGCGGCACGGCCGCCGGTCAGCGCGCCAGGAGATGCTCGAGTCGGGCGTCGAACCAGGCGACGAATGCAGGGGAAGGCACCGCATCGACCGCCAGGTACCACCAGTCGGCCGCTGCGAAAGCCCGGCATTTAACGGCATCCTTCTCGGTCATCAGCAGCGGCAGCGGCGGGCTGAACGCCAGTTCGGCCGCCGTGTAGGTCGCGTGATCCGGGAAGGCATGCGGAATCGCTCGCCAGTGTAGCGCCTCGAGCGTCCTGAAGAAACGCTGCGGATTGCCGATCCCGGCCAGGGCGTGGACTTCCTGGCCCGCGGGAAAATGCTCCAGCGGTCGGCGCTCGCCGCTCTGCAGGTTGATCAGCGCAGTAGGCTGCAAGCGGAATGCGTAACCGCCGTCAGGATCCTCGTCGGCGCCGTTGTAAAGCAGCGCGTCGACGCTTTGCAGACGCTCCGCCGGTTCGCGCAACGGACCGGCCGGCAGGCAACGACCATTGCCGAGACCGCGCGCGGCATCGATCAGCACCAGCTCCAGATCGCGCGCCAGGCGATAGTGCTGCAAGCCATCGTCGCAGAGGACCAGGTCCAACTGCTCTTCGGCGAGCAGCGCCTGCAGGGCGCGCGGACGATCCGGGTCGATCATCAGCGGCACGCCGCTGCGCCGGACGATCATCAGCGGTTCGTCGCCGGCCTCCGCGGCGTCCTGCTCGGCCCGCACCCGCCACGGCGTGGTGGGCGGCCGGGCACCATAGCCGCGGCTGATCACGCCAACCCGCAAGCCGCGAGCCCTGCAGTGCTCGATCATCCAGAGGATCATCGGCGTCTTGCCGGTTCCGCCGACGGTGATGTTGCCTACCACCAGCACCGGCAGCGGCGCCCGATAGGCGGGCTTGCGCCCGGACAGGAAGTCCGCCCGGCGGCCGTTCGCCACCCGGCGATAGAGAGCCTCCAGCGGACGCAGCAGCGCCAGCGCCGGATGCCCCTGGTACCAGGCGGCGAGCAGCCGCTCGGAGAACGACATCAGGGCTTGGCCGCCGTGTTCTCGACCGTGGTGATGCGCAGGTGGACGAAGCCCAGCTTGCCCGCTGCGTCCATCGCCGTGACCACCGACTGGTGGGTGGACTTGGCATCGGCGCTGATCACCACCGGCAGGTTGTTGTCGCCCGCCGATTCACGCTGCATCGCCGCCATCAGGGTGGCCAGGTCGCTCTTGGCCAGCGCCTGCCCGTTCAGGGCGTAGTGCCCTTCGGCATCCACCGAGAGTTCCAGTTGCTTCTGCTCGGTGCCGGCGGTTTCGCCGCTCTCCGCCGATGGCAGCTCGATGTTGAGCTGCTCGGGGCGAGTGAAGGTGGTACTGACCACGAAGAACAGCAGCAGGACGAAGATCACGTCGATCAGCGACGCCAGGTTGATGAAGACGTCTTCACGGGCGGCACCCGCCCGTCTGCGGCGGAATTTCACGCTTTGCCTTCCTCGACGTAGTCGACTTCACGATCGCCCTGCACCACTTCCACCAGCTTGATGGCCTCCTGCTCCATGGCGATCACCAGTTCGTCGACCCGCCGCAGCAGGTAGCGATGGAAGAACACCGCCGGAATCGCCACCAGCAGGCCGGCGGCGGTGGTGATCAATGCCTTGGAGATGCCCGCGGCGAGCATCGGCGAGTTGGCCATGCCGTTGTCCATGAAGGCGCCGAAGATCTGGATCATGCCGAACACCGTGCCCAGCAGGCCCAGCAGCGGCGCCATCGCGGCGATGGTGCCGAGGGCGTTGAGGTAGCGCTCCAGCTCGTGGATGACACCGGAAGCAGCCTCCTCGATGCACTCCTTCATGATCTCGCGGCCGTGCTTGGAGTTGGCCAGGCCGGCGGCGAGGATCTCTCCCAGCGGCGAGTTGGCGCGCAGGTCCTTGAGCTTCTGGGCGCTCAGTTGCTTGCCCTTGATCTGCTTCCACACCTGGCCGAGCAGCTCGGGCGGCGCGACGCGGCTCTTGCGCAGCGTCCACAGGCGCTCCGCGACGATGGCGGTGGCGGCGATCGAACTCAGAATGATCGGCAGCATCATCCAGCCGCCGGCTTGAACCAGTTCCCACACAGTGGCATATCCCCGAAAAAAAAGTGGCGCCACTCTAGCACAGCGACCCTTTTCCGCCGACCGCCACGGTTCTCATTTTTCCCGCCAGAAGTGCGCCGAATCACGCTCCCGGCGTGCACCGCCACGGCTTCCGAGGAGAAACGTCAGGGCACCGTCGCGCGCCGTGTCGTGGACCTGCGCGGCGACCCTCGCGTAACGCTCCATCACTTCGCCATGGGGATGGCCGAAGGCGTTGCGCCAACCTCGCGAGACCAGCACATGGAGAGGCCGCGTACGCAACACGAAGGCGACTCCGGAGGAGCTGCGGCTGCCGTGATGCGGCGCCAGCAACCAGTCGACCCGCGGATCGGCCTGTCGCGCCAGCCAGGCATGCTCGGCCGCACGCGAGATGTCCCCGGTCAGCAGCAGGACTTCGCCATCGGCCTCGACCCTCAGCACGCAGGAGCGGTCGTTGCTGTCGCCGGCCTGCGCCCATGCCCACTGTTCGAAAACCACGCCATCCCAGGACCAGCGCCGCTCGTCGCAGCTGTCCGCGAACAACGGCGAAGGCAGGCGCGCGGGTTCGCCGCTGACCAGCCAACCCGGCGGGAATCGGGAAGCGACCGTAGGAGCACCGCCTGCATGGTCGTTGTCGGCATGACTCAGCAACAGGCCGTCCAGACGCCGCAGGTCCAGACTACGCAGCACCGGCACCACCACCCGCTCGCCCATGTCGAACGCCCCCTGCCGCGCACCGCTGTCATAGAGCAAGGCATGCTCCCGGGTACGCACCAGCACGGCCAGCCCCTGGCCGACGTCCAGCACCCTCACTTCCGCCCGCCCCCATTCGACAGGCGGCGATGACGGCAACAATGCCGGCAGTAGCAACGCGGCACCGAGGGCACGCAACGGCAAGCCAGCCGGCGCCAGCCAGCAGAGCGCGCCGAGCATGCCCAGCGCTACGCTCCAGGCCGCTGCGGCGGGTGGCTGCCAGGCCTCGGCCAGGCCTGCCAGCAGGCCAAGCGCACGAAACAGCAGGTCCAGCGAAACGCCAGCGGCGCGAAGCAGCCCCTCGCCCAGCCCGGGCACCCACAGCAGCAGGCTCCCCGCCAGGGCCGGGGGCACTACCAGCAGTTCGATCCAAGGCACCGCCAGCAGGTTGGCCAGCGCTCCGCTCAGGCTCAACGGCAGGCCCAGCGCCAGCAGCGGCATCGCCAGCCCCAGCGCCATCCCCCACTGCGCCCGCCCCCAGGCCGCCCACCAGCGCCAGCGCCCAAGGCGCCCGGCGAACAGCCAGAGCAGCAGGGCAACCGCCAGGAACGACAGCCAGAACCCCGCCTGCAGGCTGGCCAGCGGCTCGACCAGCAAGACCAGCACCAGCGTTGCCAGCAGCGGGGTCAGCAAGCCCAGGTGGCGGAAACGCAGGCGCCAGACCAGCGCCAGGCTGACCATCAGGCAGGCGCGCCGCACCGGGACCTCGAAACCCGCCATCAACCCGTAGCTCCAGGCACCAAGCAAACCCAGGGCGCAGGCACAGGGCAGCCAGGGCAGGCGCCGCGGCCAGCAGCCCAGGCGATGCAAGGCCGCCACCAGGCCATAGAGCATCCCCGCCAGCAACGAGATATGCGAACCGGAGATGACCATCAGATGCACGGTGCCGGTGTCCTGGAACATGCGCCACTCGGCTGCGCTCAATCCCGAGCCATCCCCCAGCACCAGCGCCGCCAGGGCGGCGCCGCGCCCCTGTGCGTCGACCGCCAGGAGGCGTTGGCGCCAGGCGTCGCGCCAGGCATCCAGGCCGCTGGCCGGCTGCAGGCGTTGGCCCGCCTTCACCGTGCCCACGGCACCGACCCGCTGCGCCAACAACCAGGCCTCGTAGTCGAAACCCGCCGCGTTCACCAGGCCGCGGGGGCGTTTCAGGGTCACCGCCAGGCGCCAGCGTTCGCCGCCCATCAGCGGCGGCGCGCCGCGCCAGCTCAGGCGCAGACGCTCGGGAAGAAGCACGCCCCGCGCAGCGCTGACCTCCTCCAGCCGGAAGCGCGTGACGCCCTCGCCGCTCGCCGGCAGATCGACCACACGCCCCTCCAGCCAAAGGGTGCGACCATCCAGCTCGGCGGCCAGGCGTCCGTCCAGGGCGACTTGCGCCGAGCCGCAGGCCCAGGCGAACCCGAGCAGGAACAACCCCAGCCAGTACAGCCGGCCGAACAGCAGCAACAGTCCGGCGGCGGCCATGCCCAGCAGCCAGCCGACCGACGGCAATTCCGCCAGGAAGCGCAGGGCCAGCAGCCCCGCGGCGAGGGCTGGCAATCCCAGGCGCATGAACGGTTCCTCCCATCCCCGTGGCGTGCCCTCCGCTCCCCGACATGTCACATGGGGTCATACAATGGGCAACGAAATCCTGTCATCTTGCTTGGCATAATACGCAAGCCTATATCCACCGAGAGCCCACATGCCGCGTCGCCTGTTCAAGCGCTACATGCCCGATCCGGAAAGCATCCGCTCGCAGAAGTCGCTGCGCTTTCTCGGCAAGTTGACGCACGATCCCAACCTTTGGCATCTCAATCGCCACTCGGTATCGCGCGCCATGGCCGCCGGGCTGTTCGCCGCCTTCATCCCGATGCCGATGCAGATGCTGCTGGCGGCCGGTCTGGCGGTGTGGATTCGGAGCAATCTGCCAATCTCCGTCGGATTGGTCTGGCTGACCAATCCGATCACGATGCCCCCGGTCTTCTATTGCACCTACAAGCTGGGCGCCTGGTTGATGCAGGTGCCGCCGCGCACCCTGCCGGACCATCTCACCTGGGAATGGATCAGCCAGGAGCTGTCCAGCCTCTGGCAGCCCTTCCTGCTCGGTTCGGTGGTGTGCGGCATCATCGCCGCCATCCTCGGCTACGCGCTGACGATGCTCTACTGGCGCTGGTGGGTGCAGCGCAGTTGGAGCCGACGCTGCCGGCAACGTCGCGAACGGGTCGCCGCGAAGTGATCCGCCGGACATGAAAAAGCCGCCTCGAAGGCGGCTTTTTCGTGGGCCTTGTCCGCCCCGTGCAGGGACTGGCGCTCACTCGTAGCGCAGCGACTCGGCCGGTTGTGTCCGCGCCGCGCGCCAGGATGGGTACAGGGTGGCGAGGAAGCTCATCAGCAATGCAGCGCTGCAGATCAGCACCACGTCCAGCACCTGCAGGTCGGAAGGCAGGTAGTTGATGAAGTACACGTCCGAGCTGAAGACCTTGTGCCCGACCAGCCGCTCGATGCGGTCGATCATCCCGGTGATGTTCAACGCCGCGAACACCCCGAGCACCCCGCCGATAACCGTCCCGATCACGCCGATAACGGTGCCCTGGACCATGAAGATCGCCATGATCTGCCGCGGCGTGGCGCCGAGGGTACGAAGAATCGCGATGTCGGTGCGCTTGTCGGCGACCACCATGATCAGGGTGGCGATGATGTTGAAGGCGGCGACCGCGATGATCAGCAGCAGGAGCAGGCCGATCATGGTCTTTTCCATCTTCATCGCGTTGAACAGGCTGCCCTGGGTCCTGGTCCAGTCGCTGGACCTGAAGCCCTGCCCCAACTCCTTGACCACCTTGGCGGCGACCTGCGGCGACTGGTAGAGATCCTTCAGTTCCAGGCGCACGCTCGGCACCTGGCCCGGTTGCAGGCGCAGCAACTGGCCGGCATCGGCGATGTCGATCAGCGCCAGCGAGTTGTCCAGTTCGGCGCCGACCTTGAACAGGGCGACGATGGTGAAGCGCTGCATGCGCGGAGTGATGCCGCCCGGCGCACTGGTGGCTTCCGGGACGATCAGGGTCAGCTTGTCGCCGACATTGACATGGAAGCGCCGCGCGGTGATCTCGCCGAGGACGATGCCGAACTCGCCAGGCTTGAGGTCGTCCAGGCTGCCCTGGACGATGTGCTCGCCGATGATGGAAACCTTGCGCTCCTCCTGCGGGTCGATGCCGTTAACCAGCACCGGCAGCATGTTGCCCTTGTACGACAGCATGCCCTGCAGTTCGGCGAACGGCGCCGCGCCGACCACCTCGCGGTGCCGCAGCGCCGCGTTGGCGACGGTCTGCCAGTCGTCCAGCGGCTGCGTCGCGCTGATGGTGGCATGCGGCACCATGCCGAGGATCCGCGTGCGCATTTCCTTCTGGAAGCCGTTCATCACCGAGAGCACGATGATCATCGCCAGCACGCCCAGCGCCAGGCCGATCATCGAGGTCAGCGAGATGAACGAGATGTAGTGGTTGCGGCGTTTGGCGCGGGTGTAGCGCAGGCCTATGAAGAACGGTAACGGTCTGAACATGTCGCGGATGCACCGAGTCGATGGGGGATTCGCCGGACGGGAGCGGACGGCGGGCACGCCGTCGCCCCGCTACGCGGCGATCAGTCGGCCTTCTTCCAGGCGCAGGATGCGATCCATGTGCCCGGCCAGCTGGAGATCGTGGGTTACCACCAGGAACGAGGTCTGCAACGAACGGCTCAGTTCCAGCATCAGCTCCTGGATACCCTGGGCGGTATGCTGGTCGAGGTTGCCGGTGGGCTCGTCGAGCAGTACCAGCTGCGGACGGTTGACCAGCGCGCGGGCGATCGCCACCCGCTGGCGCTCGCCGCCGGACAGCTCGGCCGGCTTGTGCGACAGGCGATGCCCCAGCCCGACCCGCTCCAGCAGCTCGGCCGCCCGCTGGCGGGCTTCCGCGATCGGCGTGCGGCCGATCAACAGCGGCATGCAGACGTTCTCCAGGGCGGTGAACTCCGGCAACAGGTGGTGGAACTGGTAGACGAAGCCCAGCGCGCGGTTGCGCAGCAGCCCGCGGGCCGTCTCGTTCAGCGCCGAGAGTTCCTCGCCGGCGAGCCAGACGCTGCCGGCGGAGGGCGTGTCCAGGCCGCCAAGCATGTTCAGCAAGGTGCTCTTGCCCGAACCGGAGCTGCCGACGATAGCCACCCGCTCCCCAGGCAGCAGGTTCAACTCGACGCCGGACAGCACCTGCACCGATTGCGGTCCCTCGTCGTAGCTCTTGCTCAGGTTGCGGCAACTCAGCACCGACTTGTCATTCATAACGCAAAGCCTCCGCAGGCTGGGTGCGAGCCGCACGCCAGGCTGGATACAAAGTGGCGAAGAAGCTGAGGACCAGGGCCGCGCCGCAGACCAGCACGACATCGTCGAGCATCAGTTGCGACGGCAGGTAATCGATGAAGTACACGTCGGACGCGAGGAACTGGTGGCCCAGCAGCTTTTCCAGGGCGGAAATCCAGGCGCTGACGTTGAGTGCCGCGACCACCCCGAGGCCCCCGCCGACCAGCGTGCCGATCACCCCGATCACCGTACCCTGGACCATGAAGGTAGCCATGATCTGCCCCGGCGTGGCGCCGAGGGTACGAAGGATGGCGATGTCCGACTTCTTGTCGGTGACCACCATCACCAGGGTGGAAATGATGTTGAACGCGGCGACCGCGACGATCAGCAGCAGCAACAGGCCGATCATGGTCTTTTCCATGCGGATGGCCTGGTACAGGTTGCCGTGGCTGCGCGTCCAGTCGCGGGCGTAGAAGTCATTGTCGGTCAGGGTCCGGGCGATCTCCCAGGCCACCCGCGGCGCCTGGAACAGGTCGTCGAGCTTCAGGCGCAGCCCCTGTACCTGGTTGGTCTTCCAGCGCTGCAGGCGCGCGGCGTCTTCCAGGTGGATCAGCGACAGGCCGCCATCCAGTTCACCGGCGCCGACGCGGAAGGTGCCGACCACGGTGAAACGCTTCATACGGGGGAACACCCCGGCCGGGGTGACCGCCACCTCGGGGAGGATCAGGGTGACCTTGTCGCCGATGCCGACGCCAAGCTTCTGCGCCGCCAGTTGGCCGATGACGATGCCGAAGCCGCCGGCCTTGAGTTCCGCCAGCGAGCCCTGCTTGAAGAAATCGGGAATGATCGAGACCTTGGCCTCTTCCAGCGGATCGACCGCATCGACCATCACCGTCTGCACCGCGCCATTGGCGCTGAGCATGCCCTGCATCTGGGTGAACGGCGCTACCGCGGTGACATGCTCGTGGGCCTTGACCTTCTCGGCCAGGGCGCGCCAGTCATCGATGGGCTGGTACGACTCGACGGTGGCCTGCGGCACCATGCCGAGGATGCGGGTACGCATTTCGCGATCGAAGCCGTTCATCACCGAGAGCACCACGATCATCACCAGCACGCCCAGTGCCAGGCCGATCATCGAGGTCAGCGAAATGAAGGAGACGAAATGGCTGCGACGTTTGGCCCGCGTATAGCGCGTGCCGATGAAAACGGACAGGGGTCTGAACATGTCGCCCTTAGCTGGCAGAAAATGGATGCGTCGGGATGGCGAAGTGGCGAGGCATCGCCGGCGGCCTTACACTCTGACCATCACTGCCGCCGTGGGTTCGCCATGTCCACTCGTGACGCGGATGACCGCCGCGAATACTACCGTATCGAAGATACCCTCGCACTGGAATTTCGCCCTGCCGGGGCCGTCGAAGACGGCCTGGAGAGCGAGCCGGGGGCCACCCTGTTCAGCCTGCTCAGCGACCTCCACCTGATGGATTACGAGTCGCAGCACCTGCTGCGCCACATCAGCGAACGCGACCGCACGCTGGCCAACTACCTGAAGGTGATGAACAAGCGCATCGACCTGCTTGGCCAGGTCATGGTGCAGAGCCTGCTCAAGGAGATCGGCGAACCGCGCAAGGTCAGCCTGTCCGAGGGGGGCGTCAGCTTCCGCCACGACCGCGCATTGCCGGTCGGCCAATTGCTCGTCCTGCGCATGGTCCTGTTGCCGCAGGGGTTCGGCCTCGAACTGCGGGCCCGGGTAATCCACGCCCAGCCACACGACGACGAATTCGAGATCGGCACCGAGTTCGAAGCGTTGAGCGACGCACAGCGCCAGTTGCTGGCCCGGCATATCCTCCAGAAGCAGGCCCAGCAGCGCCGCCTGGCACGGGCCGGACAAGGCCCGCTCGGCGAGCCAGGCCAACCTTCTTCGACCTGAGATGTACCGATGCTCCGTTCGCTACTGCTGTGCTCCCTCCTCCTCGCCCCGCCGCTGTTCGCCGACACCCTGAGCATTCCGCTGGGCGCCCAGGGCGATACCCGGGTCGCCCTGCCCGCGCGCGGCGAAAGCCGCGAAGCCGTGCTGCAACGCTTCGGCCTGGCCGACGAGGAACATCCCGCGGTCGGCCAGCCGCCCATCGTGCGCTGGGATTACCGCGACTTCTCGGTATATTTCGAAAGCGGCCGGGTGATCGACAGCGTTCGCCATCATCGGCCGCGGAATCCCGCGCAACCCTCGAACAAGGAGCCACAGTGACTCTCATCTATGGACATCGCGGCGCCAAGGGCGAAGCGCCGGAAAACACCCTGGCCAGCTTCCAGCGCTGCCTGGAGCATGGCGTCAACCGTTGCGAACTGGACCTGCACCTGTCCCGCGACGGCGAACTGATGGTGATCCACGACCCGACCCTGAAGCGCACCACCGGCCGCCGCGGCAAGGTCGCCGAACACGACGCGGCCACCCTGGTCACCTACGACGCGCGCGAAGGCGGCCCCGGCTGGGTACGGCCGACGCCGATCCCGCGGCTGGAGGAGTTGTTCGAGAAGTGCCCGTTCGAGCACTGGCAACTGGAAGTGAAGAGCGCCTCGCGCGAACGCGCGGCGCGGACGGTAACGCGGATCAGGGAGCTGACCGAGCGCTTCGGCAACCGCGACAAGGTCACCGTCACCAGCGGTTCGCGGACCGTGCTCAAGGCCCTCAACGAACTGACCCCGGAGCTGTCGCGCGGGCTGGTCGCCGAATACGCCTGGCTCGACCCGCTGAAGGTCGCCCAGCACTATGGCTGTGCCCTGCTCGCCCTGAACTGGACCCTATGCACCCCGGAGCGCCTGCTCAAGGCCCAGCGCCAGGGGCTTCACGTCTCGGTGTGGACGGTCAACGAACCGGCGCTGATGCGCCGGCTCGCCGACTTCGGCGTGGACAGCCTGATCACAGACTTTCCCGGTTTGGCCAGCGCCACCCTCGGGAATCGCTGAGCACATCCCCTCCGGCCGGCTCAGGCCGCCGGCCGGAGTCCTTCAAAAAAGCCGGTTGAGGCCGTCGAACGCCGCTACCCGATAGGCTTCCGCCATGGTCGGGTAGTTGAAGGTGGTGTTGACGAAGTACTTCAGGGTATTCAGCTCGCCCGGCTGGTTCATGATCGCCTGGCCGATGTGGACGATTTCCGAAGCCTGGTCGCCGAAGCAGTGCACGCCGAGGATCTCCAGGGTCTCGCGATGGAACAGGATCTTCAGCATGCCCACCGGCTCGTTGGAAATCTGCGCCCGGGCCATGCCCTTGAAGAACGCCTTGCCCACTTCGTAGGGAATCTTCGCCGCGGTCAGTTCGCTTTCGTTCTTGCCGATCGAGCTGATCTCCGGAATGGTGTAGATGCCGGTCGGCACATCGTTGACGAAGCGCCAGCTGTCGCTCTCGACGATGTTGCCGGCGGCCGAGCGGCCCTGGTCGTAGGCAGCGCTGGCCAGGCTCGGCCAGCCGATCACGTCGCCGGCGGCGAAGATGTTGCTCACCGAAGTGCGGTAGTTCTCGTCCACCTCGATCTGGCCACGGCTGTTGACCTTGATGCCGATGTTCTCCAGGCCGAGCTTGTCGGTGTTGCCGGTCCGGCCGTTGCACCAGAGCAGCGCGTCCGCCTTGATCTTCTTGCCCGACTTCAGGTGCAGGATGACACCGTTGTCCAGCCCCTCGACGCGCTCGTACTCCTCGTTGTGGCGGATCAGCACGTTGTTGTTGCGCAGGTGGTAGCTCAGCGCATCGGAAATCTCGTCATCGAGGAAGCTGAGCAACTGGTCGCGCGTATCGATCAGGTCCACCAGCACGCCCAGGCCGCTGAAGATCGACGCGTATTCGCAGCCGATCACCCCGGCTCCGTAGATGATCAGCCGGCGCGGGGTGTGGCTCAGGGACAGGATGGTGTCGCTGTCGTAGACCCGCGGGTGGTTGAAATTGATGTCCGAAGGACGATACGGGCGCGAGCCGGTGGCGATCACGAACTGGTCGGCGACCAGGCGCTCCACCGCGCCGCTCGGCGTCACCACTTCGACGGTGCGTTCGTCGACGAAGCTGGCGGTGCCGGTGAACATGTCGATGCGATTGCGCGCGTAGTAGCCGGTACGCGAGGCGACCTGCTTGGAGATCACCCGGTCGGCGCTCTTCAGCACGTCGGGGAAGGAGAACCAGCGCGGCTCGCCGATCTGGCGGAACATCGGGTTGGTGTTGAACTCGATGATCTGCTTCACCGAGTGGCGCAGGGCCTTGGAAGGAATGGTGCCGAGGTGCGTGCAGTTGCCTCCGACCACGCGACGGCTGTCGACTACCGCCAGCTTGCGTCCGTACTTGGAGGCGTTCATCGCCGCCCCTTCGCCCGCCGGACCCGTGCCCAAAATCACCACGTCGTAGTTGTAGACAGCCATGCGTACTCCTCAGAACAGGCCGAGGCGCCCACTGGCGCCTCCGGCAAAGCCGCGGCACAACATGTGCGCGGCGGATCGATTCGATCATCGGGTCGGTGCGAACGACGGCATTCGCCGGGCAAGGCTCGGTCCGACCTCGAGGCGGGCATATGTTACGCCCCGTGCGAAATGTCGCACATTAGCGTTTGGTCGCGTCGTAGGCGAGTTTTCCGGGCACTACAGATTCGTCGCGGTTGGCTTCCTCGCATTTCTGCCGGTCGCCGCCGCAGATCGAGCATTCCTTCTCGATCCCCAGGTTGGCGATGCCGCCGCAGGAACCGGCGATCGGCTTGCGGCCCATGATGACCCCGATGGACATGCCGAAGACCACCAGCAGCATGATGACGAAGACCAGTAGCCAGGTCATGGACGTTCTCCTTGGTTGCCGAACAGTTGCTCGTAGCGTGGCGTGGTGCGGCTGTCGAAACCGTTGCCCTGGCGACTGACGAACAGCGCCGCCAGTCGGTGCTTCTCGGCGAAACGGTAGCCCTCTTCCGGACCGAGCACCATCAGCAGGGTCGACAGGCCGTCGGCGTTGCGCGTCGACGGATCGATCACCGTGACCGAAGCCAAGTGATGGTCGATCGGCGCGCCGGTGCGCGGGTCGAAGGTGTGCGAATAGCGCTGGCCGTTCTCTTCGAAATAGTTGCGGTAATCGCCCGAGGTCGAGACGCCGTAGCCGTCCAGCGCCAGTACCTGCTGGGCGACCCGCTGGCCCTCGCGCGGCGCTTCGATAGCGATGCGCCAGGGCGTGCCGTCCGGCTTGCGCCCTTCGGCTTTCAACTCGCCGGTGATTTCCGCCAGGTAGCTGCGCACGCCAAGCTCCTTCAGGCGTTCGCCTACCGCGTCCACCGTATAGCCAGCGGCGATGCTGTCGAAGTCCAGCTGTACGGCGGCGTCCTTGCACAGGCGCTGGCCGTCGATGCGCAGGTGTCGATGGCCGACGTCACGGCGCGCCGCGGCGATCTGCTCGGCGCTGGGAACCTTCTCCACCCGCGCCTGCGGACCGAAGCCCCAGAGGTTCATCAGCGGCTCGACGGTCATGTCGAAGGCGCCCTGGCTCTGTTCCGACAACTCGCCGCCGTAGCGCAGCAACTCCAGCATCGGTGGCGGCAGCTCCATGCAGGACTGCGCCGGCAACGCATTGAAACGCGAGACCAGGGAGTCGTCGCGGTAGGTGGACATCTGCCGGTCGACCTCGGCGAGGATCGCTTCCACCGCGGCTTTCGCCGTCTGGACGTCGGGCGCCGAGGCGCCGCGCACGTACTTGATCGAATAGGTGCTGCCCATGGTCGGGCCGCCGAAGCTTTCCAGGGTGTCGCCGCAACCGGCCAGGACCAGCGCCAGCGCTGCCAGTCCGGCCATGGCAAGCGGACGGAAACGCTCAGCCACCGAAATCGTCCAGCAGGATATTCTCGCGCTCCACGCCCAGGTCGGTGAGCATCTTGATCACCGCGGCATTCATCATCGGCGGGCCGCACATGTAGAACTCGCAGTCTTCGGGCGCCGGGTGGTCCTTCAGGTAGTTCTCGAACAGCACGTTGTGGATGAAGCCGGTCAGGCCGGTCCAGTTGTCCTCCGGCTGCGGGTCGGACAGCGCCAGGTGCCACTGGAAATTGGGGTTCTCCGCCTGCAGCTGGTCGTACTCCTCGGTATAGAAGGCCTCGCGCAGCGAGCGCGCGCCGTACCAGAAGCTGATCTTGCGGTTCGACTTGAGCCGGCGCAACTGGTCGAAGATGTGCGAACGCATCGGCGCCATGCCGGCGCCGCCGCCGATGAAGACCATCTCGGCCTCGGTGTCCTTGGCGAAGAACTCGCCGAACGGCCCGTACACGGTGACCTTGTCGCCCGGCTTGAGGTTGAACACCCAGGACGACATCTGCCCCGGCGGCAGGTCGCTGCCCGGCGGCGGCGAGGCGATGCGGATGTTGAACTTGACCACGCCCTGCTCTTCCGGGTAGTTGGCCATCGAGTAGGCGCGGATCACCGTCTCGTCGACCTTCGACACGTAGCGCCACATGTTGAACTTGTCCCAGTCGCCGCGATATTCCGGCTGGATATCGAAGTCCTTGTACTCGACCACGTGCGGCGGGCATTCCAGCTGCACGTAGCCGCCGGCGCGGAAATCCACGCTCTCGCCGTCCGGCAGGCGCAGGGTGAGTTCCTTGATGAAGGTGGCGACGTTGGGGTTGGACTCCACCGTGCATTCCCACTTCTTCACCCCGAAGACCTCTTCAGGCACGCGGATCTGCATGTCCTGCTTGACCGGGGTCTGGCACGACAGGCGCCAGCCCTCCTTCGCCTGGCGCCGGGTGAAGTGCGACTCCTCGGTGGGCAGCATCTCGCCGCCGCCCTCGACCACCACGCACTTGCACTGCGCGCAGGTGCCGCCGCCGCCGCAGGCGGAAGACAGGAACACGTTGTTCGTCGCCAGGGTTTGCAGCAGCTTGCCGCCGGCCGGCACGGTCAGGCTGTGCTCGCCGTTGATCTGGATGGTCACGTCGCCACTCGACACCAGCTTGGCGCGGGCGACCAGGATGATCGCCACCAGGCCCAGGACGATGGCGGTGAACATGCCGATGGCCAGGAAAATCTCGAATCCGATCACGGGCCTCTCCTTACAACTGCACGCCGGAGAACGACATGAAGCCCAACGACATCAGGCCGATGGTGATGAAGGTGATCCCCAGGCCCTGCAGGCCCTCGGGGACGTCGCTGTACTTGAGCTTCTCGCGGATACCCGCCAGCGCGGCGATCGCCAGCGCCCAGGAAAAGCCCGAGCCGACGCCGTACACCGTGCTCTCGGCAAGGTTGTAGTCGCGCTCGACCATGAACAGCGAGCCGGCCATGATCGCGCAGTTCACCGTGATCAGGGGCAGGAACACGCCCAGCGCGTTGTAGAGACTGGGTACGTACTTGTCGAGGAGCATCTCGAGGATCTGCACGATGGCGGCGATCACCCCGATGTAGCTGAGCAGGCCGAGGAAGCTCAGGTCCACCTCGGGCAGCCCGGCCCAGGCCAGCGCGCCGTCCTTGAGCAGGTAGGTGTAGATCAGGTTGTTGGCCGGCACGGTGATGGTCTGCACCACGATCACCGCGATACCCAGGCCGATGGCGGTCTCCACCTTCTTCGAGATGGCGATGAAGGTACACATGCCGAGGAAGAACGCCAGCGCCATGTTCTCGACGAACACGGCCTTCACGAACAGGCTGATGTAGTGCTCCATCAGTAAGCCTCCTTGCTGGATACCTGCGGGGCCATCTTGTAGGTCGGGGCCTCGACCTGGTCTTTCTTCCAGGTCCGCAGGGCCCAGATGATCAGGCCGATCAGGAAGAACGCCGAAGGCGGCAGCAGGAGCAGGCCGTTCGGCTGGTACCAGCCGCCATCGTTGACCGTCGGCAACACGCTGATGCCGTAGAGCTTGCCGGCGCCGAACAGCTCGCGGACGAAGCCCAGCACCAGCAGCATGGCGCTGTAGCCGAGACCGTTGCCGATGCCGTCGAAGAACGACACGAGCGGCGGGTTGGCCATGGCGAAGGCTTCGGCGCGGCCCATCACGATGCAGTTGGTGATGATCAGCCCGACGAACACCGAGAGCTGCTTGCTCAGGCTATAGGCATAGGCCTTGAGCACCTGGTCGACGACGATCACCAGCGAGGCGATGATCACCATCTGCACGATCATCCGGATCGAGCTGGGAATCTGCCGGCGGATCATCGAGATGAACAGGTTGGAGAAGCCGGTCACCAGGGTCAGGGCAATGGCCATGACGGTGGCGGTCTTCAGGTTCGAGGTTACCGCCAGCGCCGAGCAGATCCCGAGGATCTGCAGGCCGATCGGATTGTTCTGGAAGACCGGGTTGAACAGGACTTCGCGGATCGTGGGTTGAGCAGCCATCACGCCTCCCCTTTGCGCAGATTGGCGAGGAAGGCGTCGAAACCGTCCTTGCCGAGCCAGAAATGCAGCAGGTTGTCGACACCCTTGCTGGTCAGGGTGGCGCCGGCCAGGCCGTCGACCTGGTGGGTCGCCTTCGCCGACTGCGGGTCCACCGAGCCCTTGATGATCTGTACGGCAAGATCGCCCTGGGCGTCGTAGAGGGTCTTGCCGACCCACAGCGCCTTCCATTTCGGATTGTCGACCTCACCGCCGAGACCAGGGGTCTCGCCATGCTGGTAGAAGCCGAAGCCGGCGACCGTATTGAGGTCGCCCTTGAGCGCCAGGAAGCCGTACAGGGTCGACCACAGACCGTAGCCGCGCACCGGCAGGATCAGGGTGTCGAGCTTGCCGTCGGTCTCCACCAGGTAGACCGTGGTGTAGCGCTCGCGGCGCTTGATCGAGGCGATGTCCTCGGCGGCGGGCAGCGCATCCGACAGCGCCGGGTCCTTGGCCGCTTTCAGCGGGTCGTAGCCGAGCGGGTCCTGGGCATCGCTGAAGGTGCCGCTCTGCAGGTCGACCACCTTGGCGGTGATGCGACTGTCGAACAGCGCCTTGACCTCTTTGCCGGACATGCCCGGCTCGCCGAGACCGGCGATGGCGAGGATGCTGCGCTGCTTGTCGAGCAGGCGGTTTTCCGCCTGGGTCGGCTTCAGCGCCACCGCCGCGCCGGCGACGAACACCGAGCTGACCAGGCACACCACCAGGGCTACCAGCAGTGTGCGGGTGGTGGATTCTTGATTAGCCATTGCGCGCCAGCCTCCGCTTGATGTTGGCCTGAACGACGAAATGGTCGATCAGCGGTGCGAACAGGTTGGCGAACAGGATCGCCAGCATCATGCCTTCCGGGAACGCCGGGTTGACCACCCGGATCAGCATGACCATCACTCCGATCAGGGCGCCGAACAGCCACTTGCCGGTATCGGTCATGGACGCCGAGACCGGGTCGGTGGCCATGAAGATCATGCCGAAGGCGAAGCCGCCGGTGACCAGGTGCCAATACCAGGGCATGGCGAACATCGGGTTGCTGGCCGAGCCGATGGCGTTGAACAGGTAGCTCATGGCGACCATCCCCAGCATCACCCCGGCGACGATGCGCCAGGAGGCGATGCGGGTCAGCAGCAGCACGGCGCCGCCGATGAAGATCGCCAGGGTGCTGGTCTCGCCCATCGAACCCTGCATGTGGCCGAGGAAGGCATCCATCCAGGTCAGGCCGTGGCCGAGGATGTTGTCCACCCCGCCGGCGGCGGCCAGGCTCAGCGAGGTGGCGCCGGCGAAGCCGTCCACCGAGGTCCATACCGCGTCGCCGGACATCTGCGCCGGGTAGGCGAAGAACAGGAAGGCCCGGCCGACCAGTGCCGGATTGAGGAAGTTCTTCCCGGTGCCGCCGAACACTTCCTTGCCCAGCACCACGCCGAAGCTGATCCCCAGGGCTACCTGCCACAGCGGGACGGACGGCGGCAGGGTCAGGGCGAACAGCACCGAGGTGACGAAGAAGCCTTCGTTGACCTCGTGGCGGCGGATGCTGGCGAACAGCACCTCCCAGAAACCGCCGACGATGAAGGTGGTCAGGTACACCGGCAGGAAGTACGCGGCGCCCTGGACCAGGCAATCCCACAGGCTGTTCGGGTCGAACCCGGCCAGCGCGCCGATCAGGGCGAAGCGCCAGCCATCCTGGGCGCTCAACAGGTCGGGGCTCTGGGCGAAGATCAGGTTGGCCTGGTGGCCGACGTTGTACATGCCGAAGAACATCGCCGGGAAGGTGCACAGCCAGACGATGATCATCATGCGCTTCAGGTCGATGCCGTCGCGCACGTGTGCAGTGGTGCGGGTGACGCTGCCGGGACGATAGAGGAAGGTGTCCACGGCCTCGTACAGCGGGTACCACTTCTCGTAGCGCCCGCCCTTCTCGAAATGATGCTCGACCTTGTCGAGCAGGTTACGCAAACCCATGGCTCAGCCCTCCTGCTCGATGCGTGCCAGGTTGTCCCGCAGAATCGGGCCGTATTCGTACTTGCCGGCGCAGACGTAGCTGCACAGCGCCAGGTCCTCTTCGTCGAGTTCCAGGGCGCCGAGCTTCTGGGCCATTTCCGTGTCGCCGACGATCAGGTAGCGCAGCAGTTGGGTCGGCAGGATATCCAGCGGCATCACCGCCTCGTAATTGCCTACCGGCACCATCGCCCGCGGGCTGCCGTTGGTGCTGGTGGTGAAGGCGAAACGCTTGCCGCCGAGCAGCCTGGAGACGAACACGTTGAGCAGCGAATGCTTTTCCACCCCGGCGCGCAGGTAGTGGAGGAACTCACGCTGGTCGCCCTCCTTGAGACAGGACAACTGCAGGTGGTAGCGCCCCAGGTAGGCGTAGGCGCCATGGGCGGTACGACCGCCCAGCACGGAGCCGGAGATCAGCCGGTTGTTGCCCGGCTGCAGCTGGCCGGCGGCCAGTTCGTCGAGGTTGGCGCCCAACCGGGTGCGCACCAGACGCGGCTTTTCCACCACCGGACCGGCCAGGGCGATCACCCGCTCGGTCCACAATTGCCCGGTCGTGAACAGCTTGCCGATGGCGATCACGTCCTGGTAGTTCAGGTTCCACACGCTCTTGCCGGCACCTACCGGGTCGAGGAAGTGGATATGGGTGCCGGGCAGGCCCGCCGGATGCGGACCGGCGAAGGCTTGCGCGGTCACGCCGGAGAGCGCCTCGCCGGGTAGCGAAACGCCTTCCGCCTTGCACAGGAACACCCGGGCCAGGCGCCCGAGCACCGTCAGCCCGGCCTGGAAGGCCTCGCCCTGCTCCGCGATAACCACCTGCGGATCGGCGGCCAGCGGCTGGGTATCGATGGCAGTGACGAAAATCGAACTGGGGCTGGACTCGGGATCGGGCACCTTGCTGAACGGCCGGGTCCGCAGCGCGGTCCACAGGCCCGACTGCAACAGGTTGTCGCGGACCTGCTCGGCGCTCAGCGTGGCGAGTTGGTCCGCGGGATAACGGGCGAACTCCAGTTGCTCGTCGCCGTCGAGATCGATGACCACCGATTGCAGGACGCGCTTCTCGCCACGATGGATGGCACTGACCACACCGGCGCCGGGTGCGGTATAGCTGACGGAGGGATTCTTCTTGTCGGTGAACAGCGCCTGCCCCAGCTTCACCCGGTCGCCTACCTGCACCGCCATGGTCGGCTTCATGCCGTGGTAGTCGAAACCGATCAACGCCACGCTGCGTACCGGGCGTGCTGCCTCGATGCGCTGTTCGGGGGCGCCGCTGATGGGCAGGTCCAGGCCACGTTTTATCTTGATCATGTCTAGTGCCTAGTGGTCGTGGACAGAAAAGACGAGGCCCAAGTCAGAAAATGACCATCATCGCGCACAACGTACTGAATTGGCACGATTGATGAATGGCCCCGCAAGGTAACTCCGGGATTATAAAGAGCCACCTCCCCGGGAGCCACCCAAGCCGCACACCGGGCCTTGAAACGCGTAACAGAAAACGACAGAAAAACTTGCCCGTGCGAAATGAAAAACGGGAGCCGAAGCTCCCGTCCCGCGCCACCCGCAGGCTCAGGCCTGCTGGCCGAGCCCGCGCCTTTCCGCCAGCGACAGCTTGACCCGGTAGCACAACCACATCAGCAGCAGCCAGAATGGGATGGCGTACACCGAGATGTTGATCCCGGGGATCATCAGCATGATGCCAAGGATGAACACCACGAAGGCCAGGCACAGGTAGTTGCTGAACGGCGACCAGAGTGCCTTGAAGAAGGTGTCCACGCCCTGCCGCTTCATCGCCGCGCGGAACTTCAGGTGCGACAGGCTGATCATCGCCCAGTTGATCACCAGCGCCGCCACCACCAGCGACATCAGCAGTTCCAGCGCCTTGTGCGGCAATACGTAGTTGACGATCACGCAGAGGAAGGTGATCAGCGCCGAGACCAGGATCGACAGCACCGGCACGCCCCGGCGGTCCACCGACATCAGCACCTTCGGCGCGTCGCCCTGGGCGGCCAGGCCGTAGAGCATCCGGCTGTTGCAGTAGACGCCGCTGTTGTAGACCGACAATGCCGCGGTGAGGACTACGAAGTTGAGGATGTTGGCCGCGGTGCCGCTGCCGATCAACGAGAAGATCTGCACGAACGGGCTGCCACTGTAGTCGTCGCCGGAAGCGTTGATGGTCTCCACCAACTGGTCCCATGGATACAGCGAGAGCAGCACCGCCAGGGCGCCGATATAGAAGATGAGGATCCGGTAGATCACCTGGTTGATCGCCTTGGGAATCACCTTCCTCGGCTCGGACGCCTCGGCGGCGGTGATGCCCACCAGCTCCAGGCCACCGAAGGAGAACATGATGATCGCCAGGGTCATCACCAGGCCGCTGAGGCCGTTGGGGAAGAAGCCGCCGCGGTCCCACAGGTTGCTCACCGAGGCTTGCGGCCCGCCACCGCCGCCGACCAGCAGGTAGATACCGAGCAGGATCATGCCGATGATCGCCGCTACCTTGATGATCGCGAACCAGAACTCGGTCTCGCCGAAGGCTTTCACGTTGGCCAGGTTGATCGCGTTGATCAGCACGAAGAACGCCGCCGCCGTGGCCCAGGTCGGCACGTCAGGCCACCAGTACTGGATGTACTTGCCCACCGCGGTCAGCTCCGACATGCCCACCAGGATGTACAGCACCCAGTAGTTCCAGCCGGAGAGGAAACCGGCGAAGCCGCCCCAGTACTTGTGTGCGAAGTGGCTGAAGGAGCCGGCCACCGGCTCCTCGACGATCATCTCGCCGAGCTGGCGCATGATCAGGAAGGCGATGAAGCCGCCAATGGCGTAACCGAGGATCATCGACGGGCCGGCCGTCTTGATGACGCCCGCCGAGCCGAGGAACAGCCCGGTGCCGATCGCCCCGCCCAGCGCGATCAACTGGATGTGGCGATTCTTCAGGCCACGCTTCAGCTCGCCCTGGTGCAGATGTTGACCATCCATTGAAAAACCCTAAATCGAAGTGAGTAGTTTCTTGTTCTGGTTATCCACAGAAATGAAAAACGGGAGCCCGAGAGCTCCCGTTTTCCTCTACGCCTCGCGCATCAACGCGGGAAGGCCGGCGGGTTGACCCCAGCCATATCTTCCATCACGCGCACTACCTGGCAGCTGTAGCCGAACTCGTTGTCGTACCACACGTACAGGACGACACGGTTGTCGTTGCAGATGGTCGCCTCGGCGTCCACCACGCCGGCATGGCGCGAACCGACGAAGTCGGTGGAAACCACTTCCTGGGAGCTGACGAAGTCGATCTGCTTCTGCAGGTCCGAGTGCATGGCCATCTGGCGCAGGTACTCGTTGATCTCTTCGCGGGTGGTGGCCTTTTCCAGGTTCAGGTTGAGGATCGCCATGGACACGTTCGGCGTCGGCACGCGGATCGCATTGCCGGTCAGCTTGCCTTTCAGCACCGGCAGGGCCTTGGCCGCGGCGGTGGCGGCACCAGTCTCGGTGATCACCATGTTCAGCGGCGCGCTGCGGCCACGACGACTGCCCTTGTGGAAGTTGTCGATCAGGTTCTGGTCGTTGGTGTACGAGTGAACGGTCTCGACGTGACCGTTGACGATGCCGTACTGGTCGTTGACGGCCTTCAGCACCGGCACGATGGCGTTGGTGGTGCAGGAGGCGGCCGAGATGATCTTGTCGTCGGCGCCGATGTCGGTGTGGTTGATACCGTGCACGATGTTCTTCAGCGCACCCTTGCCCGGAGCGGTAAGGACCACGCGATCGATGCCCGGGCACTTCAGGTGCTGGCCGAGGCCTTCGGCGTCGCGCCACTTGCCGGTGTTGTCGACCAGCAGGGCGTTCTTGATGCCGTACTGGGTGTAGTCGATCGACGCCGGGTCGTTGGAGTAGATCACCTGGATCAGGTTGCCGTTGGCGGTCAGCGTGTTGTTTTCTTCGTCGATGGTGATGGTGCCGTCGAACGGACCATGCACCGAGTCCCGACGCAGCAGGCTGGCCCGCTTGACCAGGTCGTTCTCGGCGCCCTTGCGCACGACGATCGCGCGCAGGCGCAGGCCGTCGCCGCCGCCGGTCTTCTCGATCAGGATACGCGCCAGCAGGCGACCGATGCGGCCGAAGCCGTAGAGCACGACGTCGGTGCCTTCGCGGGCATCGCCGTTCTGCTTGCCGGCCACTTCGGCCAGCTCGGCCTTGACGAAGTCCTCGATGCTGCGGCCGTTACCTTCTGCCTTGAACTTGGCGACCATCTTGCCCAGATCGACGGAAGCGGCGCCCAGCTTGAGCTCGCTCATCGCCTTGAGGATCGGGAACGTCTCGTGAACCGACAGCTCGGCGTCATCAGCCATGCGATGACGGGCGAAACGATGCGCCTTCATGATCGCGATCACCGAGCGGTTGATCAGACCACGGCCATGGATCGAGGTCACCACATTGTTATTGCGGTAGAGCTGGCCAATCAGCGGGATCATGGCTTCCGCGATGGCTTCACGATCGATCCATTCACCGAGACACTGGTCGGGCTTCTGAGTCACGGGCAATACCTTCCACATGTAGGGGATGAAAAAAGGGGCTACATTATGACCGCGCCGGCCAGGCTCGGCAATCTGCAGCAGTCGGAAGACTGACATCCAGCAGTCGGGAAAGTTACAATCCGGCGGGTCAAATTCCCGACCGGAGCCCAGCTTGCCCGTGTCCGTACTGCGTCTTCCCAGCCTGCCGGCCAGCGCCGGCAAGCAACACTGGGGCAACCTCCCCGGTGCCGCGCTGAGCCTGGCTGTCGCCGAGGCCGCCAGTTCCGCCAAGCGCTTCACCCTGCTGCTGACCGCCGACAGCCAGAATGCCGAACGCCTGGAACAGGAACTGCGGTTCTTCGCCCCCGACCTGCCGGTACTGCATTTCCCCGATTGGGAAACCCTGCCCTACGACGTCTTTTCGCCGCACCAGGACATCATTTCCCAGCGCATCGCCGCCCTCTACCAGTTGCCGCAGCTCAAGCACGGCGTGCTGGTGGTGCCGATCTCCACCGCCCTGCACCGCCTGGCGCCGACCCGCTTCCTGCTCGGCAGCAGCCTGGTCCTCGACGTCGGCCAGAAACTCGATGTCGAGCGGATGCGCCTGCGCCTGGAAGGCGCCGGCTACCGCTGCGTCGACACGGTCTACGAGCACGGCGAGTTCGCCGTCCGCGGCGCGCTGATCGACCTGTTCCCGATGGGCAGCGAGTTGCCCTTCCGTATCGACCTGTTCGACGACGAGATCGAGACCCTGCGCACCTTCGACCCGGAGACCCAGCGCTCCATCGACAAGGTCGAGTCGATCCGCCTGCTGCCGGCACGCGAATTCCCCCTGAACAAGGAAGCAGTCACCGGCTTCCGCGGCCGCTTCCGCGAGCGCTTCGACGTCGACTACCGGCGCTGCCCGATCTACCAGGACCTCGCCAGCGGTTTGACACCCTCGGGAATCGAGTACTACCTGCCGCTGTTCTTCGAGGAAACCGCGACCCTCTTCGACTACCTGCCGCAAGACACCCAGGTGTTCTCCCTGCCCGGCATCGAACAGGCCGCCGAGCAGTTCTGGAATGACGTACGCAGCCGCTACGAGGACCGCCGGGTCGATCCGGAACGGCCATTGCTGCCGCCGGCGGAAGTGTTCCTTCCGGTGGAAGACTGCTTCGCCCGGCTGAAGAACTGGCCACGGGTGGTCGCCAGCCAGGAGGACGTCGAGCCGGGCGTCGGGCGCGAGCGCTTCCCGGCCCTGCCGCTGCCGAACCTGGCGATCGAAGCCAAGGCCGCCGAGCCGCTGGCCGCGCTGCGCCGGTTCATCGAGGAGTTCCCCGGCCGCGTACTGTTCTGCGCCGAATCGCCCGGACGCCGGGAAGTCCTGCTGGAGCTGCTGGCCCGACTGAAGCTGCGCCCCGAGGAAGTCGACGGCTGGCCGGCCTTCCTCGCCAGCCAGGCACGCCTGGCGATCAGCATCGCGCCGCTGGACGAGGGCCTGCTGCTGGACCATCCGGCACTCGCCCTGGTCGCCGAAAGCCCGCTGTTCGGCCAGCGCGTCATGCAGCGCCGGCGCCGGGAAAAGACCCGCGACGGCGGCGACGCGGTGATCAAGAACCTCACCGAGCTGCGCGAAGGCGCGCCGGTGGTGCACATCGACCATGGCGTCGGCCGCTACCTGGGCCTGATCACCCTCGAGGTGGACAACCAGCAGGCGGAATTCCTCATGCTGCAATACGCCGAGGACGCCAAGCTCTACGTGCCGGTCGCCAACCTGCACCTGATCGCCCGCTACACCGGCGCCGACGACGCCCTGGCGCCGCTGCACCGGCTCGGCTCGGAAACCTGGCAGAAGGCCAAGCGCAAGGCCGCCGAACAGGTTCGCGACGTCGCCGCCGAACTGCTCGACATCTACGCCCGCCGCGCCGCCCGCGAAGGCTTCGCGTTCAAGGATCCGCAGGCCGACTACGCGACCTTCTCGGCCGGCTTCCCGTTCGAGGAGACGCCGGACCAGCAAAGCGCCATCGAGGCGGTGGTCGCCGACATGCTCGCGCCCAGGCCCATGGACCGCCTGGTCTGCGGCGACGTCGGCTTCGGCAAGACCGAAGTGGCGATGCGCGCGGCGTTCGTCGCCGTGCATAGCGGCAAGCAGGTGGCGGTGCTGGTGCCCACCACCCTGCTCGCCCAGCAGCACTACAACAGCTTCCGCGACCGCTTCGCCGACTGGCCGGTGAGCGTCGAGGTGATGAGCCGCTTCAAGAGCGCCAAGGAAGTCGAGAACGCCGCGCGGCTACTGGCCGAAGGCAAGATCGACATCCTCATCGGGACCCATAAGCTGCTCCAGGAAGACGTGAAGTTCGCCAACCTGGGGTTGGTCGTGATCGACGAGGAACACCGCTTCGGGGTGCGCCAGAAGGAGCAGCTCAAGGCCCTGCGCAGCGAAGTGGATATCCTCACCCTCACCGCCACGCCGATCCCGCGGACCCTGAACATGGCCGTCTCCGGCATGCGCGACCTGTCCATCATCGCCACGCCGCCGGCGCGCCGCCTGTCGGTGCGCACCTTCGTCATGGAGCAGCAGAACGCGGTGATCAAGGAAGCGCTGCTCCGCGAACTGCTGCGCGGCGGCCAGGTGTACTACCTGCACAACGAAGTGAAGACCATCGAGAAGTGCGCCCGCGACCTCGCCGAACTGGTCCCGGAGGCGCGCATCGGCATCGGCCACGGACAGATGCACGAGCGCGAGCTGGAACAGGTGATGAGCGACTTCTACCACAAGCGCTTCAACGTGCTGGTGGCCTCGACCATCATCGAGACCGGCATCGACGTGCCCAGCGCCAACACCATCCTCATCGAGCGCGCCGACAAGTTCGGCCTGGCCCAGTTGCACCAGTTGCGCGGCCGCGTCGGTCGCAGCCACCACCAGGCCTACGCCTACCTGCTGACACCGCCGCGCCGACAGATGACCCCGGACGCCGAGAAACGCCTGGAAGCCATCGCCAACGCCCAGGACCTGGGCGCCGGCTTCGTCCTCGCCACCCACGACCTGGAGATCCGCGGCGCCGGCGAGTTGCTCGGCGACGGCCAGAGCGGGCAGATCCAGGCGGTCGGCTTCACCCTCTACATGGAAATGCTCGAACGGGCGGTGAAGGCCATCCGCAAGGGCGAGCAGCCGAACCTCGAGCAGCCGCTGGGCGGTGGGTCGGAGGTCAACCTGCGGGTGCCTGCGCTGATCCCCGAGGATTACCTGCCCGACGTGCATGCCCGGCTGATCCTCTACAAGCGCATCGCCAACGCCCCTGACGAGGAAGGTTTGCGCGAGTTGCAGGTGGAGATGATCGACCGCTTCGGGCTCCTGCCCGATCCGGCGAAGAACCTGATGCGCCTGACCCTACTGAAGCTGCAGGCGGAAAAACTTGGAATCCTCAAGGTCGATGCCGGACCGCAGGGCGGTCGTATAGAATTCGCCGCCGATACCCAGGTCGACCCGCTGGTACTGATCAAGCTGATCCAGGGCCAGCCGAACCGCTACAAGTTCGAAGGCGCAACCCTGTTCCGCTTCCAGGTGCCCATGGAACGACCGGAAGAACGCTTCAATACCCTGGAGGCGCTGTTCGAGCGCCTGACACCGCAAACCACCTAAGGATTAGCCTATGCGCTTGTTCCGTTGCCTTGCCCTGCTGCTCTCACTGGCCGCCCCCGCGGCATTCGCCGGCGGTCCCTACCAGGTGGAACTGGTGGTGTTCCGCCAGGCCGGCGATGCCGTGCCGTCCAGCCAGCCGGCGCCGGACGACTGGGCCACCGGCGCACAGCCGCTGGCCAGCGACGCCCTGCGCGCCACCGCGCTCGACAACCAGCTCGCCAAGCTCAGCCAGGACAACGGCTACACCGTGCTGCTGCACAAGGCCTGGCGCCAGGACATCGGCGAGACCCCGGTGAAGATCGCCCTCAGCGAAGGCCAGGAACAGGATCATCATTTCCCGGTGGAAGGTACGCTGACCCTCAGCCAGGTGCGCTTCGTCGACATGGAGGCCGATTTCTGGGTCAATCGCTTCGGCGACGACGGTTTCCTCGCCGGCAGCCAGCACATCAGGCAGGGCACGCGGCTGAAGAATGGCGAACTGACCTATCTCGATCATCCGAGCCTGGGCATCCTGATCAAGGTGGTGCCGGTCGGCGCCCGTCCCGCCGCCCCCAATCCCATGGAAATGGAAGAACAGCAGGCACCGGCGGACGCGCCTCCCGTCGAAGGCGGTTTCGACGCCGCACCTCCTGCGCAATAGCGAAAAAGGCCGCAATAGCGGCCTTTTTTTCGTTGCGATGGCCGCCTAGCCGGCCAGGACCCACGCCAACACCTCGCGCACCTTGCCGATGCCATCGTGCAACGCCTGTTCGATTTCGGCCATGGTGATGATCCCCGCCGACTTCCCCGCCGCGGGATTGACCACCAGCGCCAGGCAGGCGTAGGGCAGGTCCAGCTCGCGGGCCAGTGCCGCCTCGGGCATGCCGGTCATGCCGACGATATCGTTGCCGTCCCGCTCCAACCGGGCGATTTCCGCCACCGTTTCCAGGCGCGGCCCTTGGGTGCAGGCGTAGACCCCATGGCTGCTGTGCGCCAGCCCCAACGCACGCAACGCCTCGATCAGGCGCTGGCGCAACGGCTCGTCATAGGGGTGGCTGAAGTCGATATGGGTGACATGCTCGATATCGCCGGCAAAATAGGTGTGCTCGCGTCCCGAGGTGTAGTCGATCAACTGGTGCGGCACGCACAGGTGCCCCGTTCCCATCGCCGCATGGATGCCACCCACCGCGTTCACCGCGATCACCGCCTCGGCACCCGCCTGCTTCAGCGCCCAGAGATTGGCGCGGTAGTTCACCTGGTGCGGCGGGAAGCGGTGCGGATGACCGTGACGCGCCAGGAACAGCACCTCGCGCCCGGCGTAGCGGCCACGCTGGAGCGGCGCGGACGGCGCGCCATACGGCGTTTCGATCGGCAGGGACTCGCTCAGCGTCAGCCCTTCCAGCTGGGTCAGGCCGGTTCCTCCGATAATCGCGTAGACACTCATCGACAGCTCCCTCAATCAATCAGTTGCGCGGCGCGCAACGCGGACAGTGCTTCCAGCCAGCGCGGCTGCTGGCGATAGTCGGTATTCGCGTAGCCCTTGCCGCGCATGCGTTGCAGGCGCGACGGCGGGGTCACCTTCAGGCGTTGCAGGGCAGCCAGGGCCAGCTCGGCGGAAGCCCGGTCGTTGCACACCAGGCCCATGTCGCAGCCCGCGGCCAGGGCGGCCTCGATGCGGCTGGCGGCGTCGCCGACCACATGGGCGCCGGCCATCGACAGGTCGTCGCTGAAGATCACCCCGTCGAACTTCAGCTCGCCGCGCAGGATCTCCTGCAACCAGCGCCGGGAAAAGCCGGCGGGCTGCGGGTCGACCTGCGGATAGATGACATGGGCCGGCATCAGCGCGTCGAGCTGTCCGGCCAGGCGGGCGAACGGAACCAGGTCGCTGCGCCGGATTTCCTCGAGACTGCGCGCGTCTTCGGGAATCGCCACATGGGAATCGGCCTCGGCCCAGCCGTGACCGGGAAAATGCTTGCCGGTGGCGGCCATCCCGGCGGCATGCATGCCGCGAATGAAGGCGCCGGCGAGCAGCACGGCACGCTCCGGGTCGCCCTCGAAGGCGCGGCTACCGACCACGGCGCTGCGCTGATGGTCGAGATCCAGCACCGGCGCGAAACTCAGGTCGAGGCCGACCGCCTGCACCTCGGTCGCCATCAACCAGCCACAGTGCTCGGCCAGCTCTTCGGCATTGGGGTTGTCGGCGATCGCGCGCATCGCCGGCAGGCGCACGAATCCCTGGCGCAGGCGCTGCACGCGCCCTCCTTCCTGGTCGACGGCCAGCAACAGGTCGGGACGGATGGCGCGAATGGCCGCACACAGTTCGCGAACCTGGGCAGGATGCTCGATGTTGCGAGCGAAGATGATCAGCCCGCCCACCTCGGGGTGGCGCAGGATTTGGCGGTCCTCGGCGGTCAGCCAGGTGCCGCCGATGTCGAGCATCAGAGAGCCTTGCATGAAGAGTCCTATGGCCTGGAAATCAGCGAAGCCCGCCGTCACGGGCCTCAGACAGCGCACACTGTACTGCACCCGGCAGAAAGACTTAAGCCCCGAGGCAGTACCGCGCGCCTGCCAATGGAGCCGGCCCGGCGCATGGAGTTCCGCCCGGAGCACAGAGAAAGGAGAAAGGAAAACGGCGCCCTCGGGCGCCGTCTGCGATCAGGCCTTGGCGGGCGTCTTGTTCCGCGGGCGCAGTTGCGCCCCGGCCAGCAGCGGATCGTCGATGCCGCTCTCGGCGCGCATGCCGGCGGCGAAGAACGGCACCATCAGGTGCATCACCTGCTCGGTGGAAGTGTTCACGCCGAAATCGGTTTCCGCCATCGCCCGCAGGGCCTTGATCCCCGACATGCTGAAGGCGGCCGCGCCGAGCATGAAGTGCACGCGCCAGAACAGCTCGATGGGCGGCAGCTTCGGCGCCGCCTCGTTGACCAGCAGCATGTAGCGCCGGAAGACCTTGCCGTAGACCTCTTCCAGGTACTTGCGCAGGTGCCCCTGGCTCTGGCTGAAGGCCAGGCCGAGCAAGCGCATGAAGATCGACAGGTCGTTGCCGCTGCGCGGCTTCACCGCCATCGCCTGGGACACCAGCAGGTGCAGGAGGTCCTCCAGGGTGGCGTGCTGGGCCTCGGGCTTGGCCTGGCGACGATCCAGCTCCTTTTCCAGGCTGGCGCAGAATGGCCCGAGGAAGCGCGAGAACACCGCCTGGATCAGCGCCTTCTTCGAACCGAAGTGATAATTCACCGCCGCCAGGTTGACCCCGGCCTTGCTGGTGATCAGACGCAACGAGGTTTCGGCGAAGCCTTTTTCCGCGAACAACTGTTCCGCCGCATCGAGAATGCGTTCGACGGTTTCCGACTGGGCCATGGTTTCTCCGCCTGACAAACACTTGTTTGAAACATACGTTTCAGCCACATCCCTTGTCAAGCGGCAGATGACGCACCAGTCAGGAAAATTACAGAGAAGTCCCGAAAAACGGAAGCAAGACACTGGCCAACTTCATCGTGACGCAGGACGAAATGTCATGCGGAAAATCATTGCCACGCCTCACTCACTGTATATAATCCCAGTCACTGGATAAAAACACAGAGCGACGACATGCAGAAGCTGACGCCCCGCCAAGCCGAGATCCTCTCCTTCATCAAGCGCTGCCTGGAAGACCACGGCTTTCCGCCGACCCGGGCGGAAATCGCCCAGGAACTCGGCTTCAAGTCGCCGAACGCCGCCGAGGAGCACCTCAAGGCGCTGGCACGCAAGGGCGCCATCGAAATGACTCCGGGCGCCTCTCGCGGCATCCGCATTCCCGGCTTCGAACCGCATGCCGCCAACGACGATGAGGGCCTGCCGGTGATCGGACGGGTCGCCGCCGGCGCACCGATCCTCGCCGAACAGAACATCGAGGAATCCTGCCGGATCAATCCCGCCTTCTTCAATCCTCGCGCCGACTACCTGTTGCGCGTGCGCGGCATGAGCATGAAGGACATCGGCATCCTCGACGGCGACCTGCTGGCCGTCCACGTCACCCGCGAAGCGCGCAACGGCCAGGTGGTGGTCGCGCGGATCGGCGAGGAGGTCACGGTGAAACGCTTCAAGCGCGAAGGCAGCAAGGTCTGGCTGCTGGCGGAAAACCCTGAGTTCGCTCCGATCGAAGTCGATCTGAAGGAGCAGGAACTGATCATCGAAGGCTTGAGCGTCGGCGTGATCCGACGCTGACAGGAGATACCATGCAGACCTCCCACTCGCTGCCCAGCGCCCAGTTGCCACTGTTCCAGGAAGCGTTCTGGGCCAGCAACGGCGCTCCCTTGCTCGACGATGTCATCGACAGCCCTTCCAGCGCCTCCATCGAGGAACCCGCTGCCTTTAGCGAACTTTCGCTCAGCGGCCTGCCGGGGCACTGCCTGACCCTGCTCGCACCGATTCTCCGCGAGCTCAGCGAGGAACAGGATGCCCGCTGGCTGACCCTGATCGCTCCGCCGGCGAGCCTGACCCATGAATGGCTGCGCCGCGCCGGCCTGAACCGCGAGCGCATCCTGCTACTGCAGGCAAAGGACAACGCCGCTGCCCTGGCGCTCAGTTGCGAGGCCTTGCGCCTGGGCCGCAGCCACACCGTGGTCAGTTGGCTGGAACCGCTGAGCCGGGCGGCGCGCAAGCAACTGTCCCGCGCCGCCCAACTGGGCCAAGCACAGAGCCTGAATATTCGTCTGGGTTGAAAAAACGGCGGGGGACAGCGTTCAGTGCAGGACGCGGGGGCCTTCGTCGTGTTCCATCTCGCCCTCGGCAAGACGACCGGCCATTTGCACGCCGACATTGAACATGGCCTTGGCCACTTCGACATGCTGGCCTTGCAGGAAATTCTTCGCGTCCCCGGAGAACTCCAGGGTCACCAACGCCTCCTCGTCATCGGCGCGACGCAGCACGATGCGCCCGTCGGGCATTTCTACGATTTCAAGGAAGGATGTTGGCATGACAGACGCTCTCTACGAAGACGCGACATTGTAACAGCCCATCCAGTGCATCCCTAGCCCGCATCCGCCTTCCGGTTCCGCTCTCGCGCCTGTAACGGCGGTTCCAGAGCGCCCGGACGGCATCCGCTAAATTTTTTTGCTGGCAAATCAACCGAGTGGAACGGTAGGAAAATTTCCTACCGCTGATCGGCGAATGACGACGGCGTTACAGCTCCGTCAGGCTCTCGCGAAAACGCAGGACCAATTGCTTCAGCGACTGCCGCCATTCCTCGAGGGTTTCGCGAGAAAGCAAGGGGGCGTCTTCGTCGATACTCACGGCAACGATCAACGGTGTGCTGGGGTCGATCTTCGCTGCCTTGGTCGGTCGCGGCGGCAGGAACAGCTCGGAGTAGGCGCCCAGCAACTGGCCCAGCCAGGTTTCCGGCTGCGACGCCAACTCCACCAGCTCAGCCAGCTCGGGGCTGGGCGCGGCCGCCAGCACTTCGGCATTCAGCAATGCATCCACGCGAGGAGCGGCAGCCTGCGGCAGACGGTAGTAACCGGCGATCTCATGGCATACACCGAGCACTGCGCCATAAAGGTGGAACAGCGCCGACTCGCGCTCCCCCTGGATGATCGCCTGGGCATTCATCGCCCGCTCGGCATCGGCTCGCTTCCAGGCCTCCAGAGCCAACCCGGCGAAATACAGCTTCTGGTTGGTGCGGGTATAAAGCTCTTGGGCCATGCCGGTACTCCCGGTTAAAACTGCAAGGAATGCGGAGCGCAGGCCAGGTCAGCGCCCGGCCTTCGCGCAGTATAAGCGCGCCCCATGCAAGCGGGCGCGCCATCCATCAGCGCTTGTCTTCGACCTTCCACTTGCCGCCATCGTAGAAGGCGCGCCAGCCGGTGGGCTTGCCATCGACCTCGGACTGCACGTATTGCTCCTTGGTCTTGCGGCTGAAACGGATCACCGCGGGACGGCCGTCCGGGTCTTTCTGCGGGGCGTCGCAGAGGTAATGGTACTTGGGATCCAGCTCGGCCTTGTGCGGGATGATCTCGCTCACCAACGGCGCGCGGGTCTCGCGGTTCTTCGGGAACTGGCTGGCGGCCAGGAACATGCCCGAAGCGCCGTCGCGCAGCACGTAGATATCGTCCACCTTCTCGCACTTCAATTCAGGCATGCGGATGGCGTCCATTTTCGGCGGCGCCGCCTCGCCATTCTTCAGCAGCTTGCGGGTGTTCTTGCAGGTTGGATTGGTGCAACCGAAGAACTTGCCGAAACGGCCGGTCTTCAACTGCATCTCGCTGCCACACTTGTCGCATTCCAGGCTCGGCCCTTCGTAGCCCTTGATCCGGTACTGGCCTTCCTCGATCTCGTAGCCCGGACAGTCGGGGTTGTTGCCGCAGATATGCAGCTTGTGTTTCTCGTCCAGCAGGTAGGCGTCCATCGCGGTACTGCAGATCGGGCAGCGATGCTTGCCACGCAACACCCGCGACTCGGACTCGCCCTCGTCGTCCGCGGCGATCTCGTCGCCGGGAATCAGGTTGACGGTCGCCTTGCAACGTTCCTTCGGCGGCAGGCTGTAGCCCGAGCAGCCGAGGAACACGCCGGTGGAGGCGGTACGAATCATCATCGGCCGGCCGCACTCGCGGCAGGGAATGTTGGTCAGGGTCGGCTGGTTGGCGCGCATCCCCTTCTCGCTGACTTCGGCCACCTCGAGCTTCTTCTTGAAATCGCCGTAGAACTCGTCGAGCAGGTGCTTCCAGTCGCGCTCGCCCTGGGCCACGTCGTCGAGATGCTCCTCCATCCCGGCGGTGAAACCGTAGTCCATCAGGTTGGCGAAGCTCTCGTTGAGCCGATCGGTGACGATGTCGCCCATCTTCTCCGCATAGAAGCGGCGGTTGTGGGTGGTTACGTAGCCGCGCTCCTGGATGGTGGAGATGATCGCCGCGTAGGTCGAGGGGCGGCCGATACCGCGCTTCTCCAGCTCCTTGACCAGGCTCGCTTCGGAGTAGCGCGCCGGCGGCTTGGTGAAGTGCTGGCTCGGATCGAGCTTGATCAGCTTGAGGTTCTCGCCTTCCTTCATTTCCGGCAGGACGTCGTCCTCGCCCGGCTTGCTCTGCTGCGGCAGTACCCGGGTATAACCGTCGAACTTGAGGATGCGGCCCTTGGCGCGCAGTTCGAAATCGCCGGCGGTGACGCTCACGCTGGTCGAGAGGTATTCGGCCGGGGTCATCTGGCACGCCACGAACTGACGCCAGATCAGGTCGTACAGGCGCTCGGCGTCGCGCTCCATGCCGGACAGCTGGGTCGGCTTGAGGTTGACGTCGGAAGGACGGATCGCCTCGTGCGCTTCCTGGGCGCCCTCCTTGCTCGAGTAGACGTTGGCCTTGCCCGGCAGGTACTTCTGGCCGAACTCGTCTTCGATGAAACCGCGGACCATGCCAATGGCATCGGCCGACAGGTTGGTCGAGTCGGTACGCATGTAGGTGATGTAGCCGGCCTCGTAGAGACGCTGGGCCATCATCATGGTCTTCTTCACCCCGAAGCCCAGGCGGTTGCTCGCCGCCTGCTGCAGGGTGGAAGTGATGAACGGTGCCGAGGGTCGGCTGGAGGTCGGCCGGTCCTCGCGCTTGGCGACGCTATAGGCCGACGCCTTGAGCTTTTCCAGGGCCGCCATGGCCTGGGCTTCGTTGAGCGGCTTGAAGGCCTCGCCCTTCTCGCGGGTAACCTCGAAGCGCACGTTGGCGCCCTTGGCGGTACCGAGGTCGGCATGCACCTCCCAGTACTCTTCCGGGACGAAGGCGCGGATCTCGCGTTCGCGCTCCACCACCAGCTTCACCGCCACCGACTGCACGCGGCCGGCGGACAACCCGCGGGCAATCTTCTGCCAGAGCAGCGGCGAGACCATGTAGCCGACCACGCGATCGAGGAAACGCCGCGCCTGCTGGGCGTTCACCCGGTTGATATCGAGCTCGCCGGGCTGGGAGAAGGCCTCCTGGATGGCCTTCTTGGTGATTTCGTTGAATACCACGCGCTTGTAGCGGCTTTCGTCACCGCCGATGGCTTCCCGCAGGTGCCAGGCGATGGCCTCCCCTTCGCGGTCCAAGTCGGTCGCGAGATAGACGGTGTCGGCGTCCTTGGCCAGGCGGCGCAGCTCGTCGATGACCTTTTCCTTGCCGGGCAGGATCTCGTACTTGGCCTTCCAGCCATGCTCGGGGTCGACCCCCATGCGCGAAACCAGTTGGCGCCTGGCCTTCTCCTTCGGTGACAGCGCCGGCGCCTCGGAGGCGCTCTTGCGGCCCTTGGCCGCCGGCTCCTTGGAACTCGACGAACCACTGGTGGGCAGGTCACGGATGTGGCCGATGCTCGACTTCACCACGTACTGGCTACCCAGGTACTTGTTGATGGTCTTGGCCTTGGCCGGGGATTCCACGATGACCAGCGATTTACCCATGGATCGGAAGGTTCCTGCGTCGAAAAGATGAATATAAAGAAGGGAGCGACTAGCGCGGCACCGCTATATATAGTGGCGAACGAGCCAAGGTCAAGCGCGGTCTTCCCCGCCGGGAGCTTTCTGCAAGCCCAGGGGATCGGCATCGGGACTCACTAGGACGAAGCGCGGCACCCACTCGCCATCGACCTCCACGGCCTCGGTGAACATCTCCAGCGGACGCACCCAGAGACCGAATTCGCCGTACAGCGCCTGGTAGATCACCAGCGCCTCTTCCGTCTCCGAATGCCGCGCGACACCCAGGACCCGGTAGTTCTGTCCCTTGTAATGACGATAGAGCCCAGCCTGCAGGTCCATGTTCCTTACCTTGTCTCGAAAATCGGAAAACAACGGCACAATGCCGACATACAACAGCCCGGTATAGGCACGGATCGCACAATAGGCAAACCCGCGCTCCCGGGGCGTCATTCGCTCGATGCAGCCGGAAACGACTGACACTAAAAAACGAAAGCCGGGGCACGAGGCCCCGGCTTTCCCCTTCTACGAACGCTTAGACGCGCTCGAAGACGGTGGTGATACCCTGTCCCAGGCCCACGCACATGGTGGACACGCCAAGGGTACCGCCGTTCTGCTTCATCACGTTCAACAGGGTGCCGGAAATGCGTGCACCGGAGCAACCGAACGGGTGACCCAGGGCAATGGCGCCGCCGTGGAGGTTGACCTTCTCGTCCATCTTGTCGAGCAGCTTGAGGTCCTTCAGCACCGGCAGGGCCTGGGCGGCGAAGGCTTCGTTGAGTTCGACGAAATCGATGTCGGCGATGGTCAGGCCGGCGCGCTTGAGCGCCTTGTTGGTCGACGGCACCGGGCCGTAGCCCATGATCGCCGGGTCGACACCCGCCACGGCCATGGAGCGGATCACCGCCATCGGCTGGATGCCCAGGTCCTGGGCGCGCTGGGCCGACATCACGATCATGCAGGAGGCACCGTCGGTGATCTGCGAGGAGGTCCCCGCGGTCACGGTGCCGCCTTTCGGATTGAACGCCGGCTTCAACTCGGCCAGGGTCTCGACGGTGGTTTCCGGACGAATGGTCTCGTCGAAGTCGAAGACTTTCAGGAAACCGTTCTCGTCATACCCTTCCATCGGGATGATCTCGTCCTTGAACTTGCCTTCCTGGGTGGCCTTCCAGGCCAGTTGGTGCGAACGCGCGCCGAACTTGTCCTGCGCCTCACGGCTGATACCGTGCATCTTGCCGAGCATTTCCGCGGTCAGGCCCATCATGCCCGAGGCCTTGGCGGCGTACAGGGACAGGTGCGGGTTCGGGTCGACGCCATGCATCATGCCGACGTGGCCCATGTGCTCCACGCCGCCGATGACGAATACATCGCCATTGCCGGTCTGGATCGCCTGGGCGGCGGTGTGCAGCGCGCTCATCGACGAACCGCACAGGCGGCTGACGGTCTGCGCGGCGCTGGTGTGCGGGATCTGGGTCATCAGCGACGCCATGCGCGCGATGTTCCAGCCCTGTTCCAGGGTCTGGTTGACGCAGCCCCAGATCACGTCTTCCACTTCGGCCGGGTCGACCTTCGGGTTACGCTCCAGCAGCTTGCTGATCAGGTGCGCCGACATGGTCTCGGCGCGGGTGTTGCGGTGCATGCCACCCTTGGAACGACCCATCGGGGTGCGGCCGAAGTCGACAATGACGACGTCTCTCGGATTCAGGCTCATAAATTCACTCTCGCTCTAGTCGTTCCGCGATTAACCGAAGAATTTCTGACCGTTCTTGGCCATTTCACGCAGCTTCGCGGTCGGGTGGTACAGCGCGCCCAGCTCGGCGTACTTGTCGGCCAGGGCCACGAACTCGGCGACACCGATCGAATCGATGTAGCGCAGAGCACCACCACGGAAGGGCGGGAAGCCGATGCCGTAGATCAGGCCCATATCGGCCTCGGCAGCGGTCTCGACGATGCCGTCTTCCAGGCAACGCACGGTTTCCAGGCACAGCGGGATCATCATGAAGTTGACGATGTCCTCGTCGGTCACTTCGCGCTGCTCGACCACGATCGGCTTGAGCACTTCGTAGGCCTGCGGATCGGTGACCTTCTTCGGCTTGCCGCGCTTGTCGGTCTCGTAGGCGTAGAAGCCCTTGCCGTTCTTCTGGCCCAGGCGGTTGGCCTCGTACATCACGTCGACGGCGGTCTTGCCCTCGACCGCCATGCGGTCCGGGAAGCCCTCGGCCATGACGTCGCGGCCATGGTGGCCGGTGTCGATGCCGACCACGTCGGACAGGTAGGCCGGGCCCATGGGCCAGCCGAACTTCTCCATCACCTTGTCGATGCGCACGAAGTCGACGCCGAAGCTCAGCAGCTTGGCGAAGCCGCCGAAGTACGGGAACAGCACGCGGTTGACCAGGAAGCCGGGGCAATCGTTGACCACGATCGGGCTCTTGCCCATCTTCTTGGCGTAGGCGACGGTGGTGGCGATGGCGGTTTCACCGGTCTTCTCGCCACGGATCACTTCCACCAGCGGCATCATGTGCACCGGGTTGAAGAAATGCATGCCGCAGAAGTTTTCCGGACGCTTCAGCGCCTGGGCCAGCAGGCTGATGGAGATGGTCGAGGTGTTGGAGGCGATGATCGCGTCTTCCTTCACCGCGCCTTCCACTTCGGCGAGCACGGCTTGCTTGACCTTGGGGTTCTCGACGACGGCTTCGACGACGATGTCGACGTTGCCGAAGTCGCCATAGGACATGGTCGGACGGATGCCATTGAGCGCCTCGGCCATCTTCGCCGGGGTCAGGCGACCCTTCTCGACGCGCTTGCCGAGCAGCTTGGCGGCCTCGTTCAGGCCCATCTGGATACCCTCTTCGCGGATATCCTTCATCAGGATCGGGGTGCCCTTGAGCGCCGACTGATAGGCGATGCCGCCGCCCATGATGCCGGCGCCGAGCACGGCGGCCAGTTTCACGTCCTTGGCGACTTCGTCGTATTTCTTGGCTTTCTTCTTCAGTTCCTGGTCATTCAGGAACAGGCCGATCAGGCTCTGCGCGACCGAGGTCTTGGCCAGCTTGACGAAGCCGGCGGCTTCGACTTCCAGCGCCTTGTCGCGGCCGAAGTTGGCGGCCTTCTGGATGCTCTTGATGGCTTCCACCGGCGCCGGGTAGTTCGGACCGGCCTGGCCGGCGACGAAGCCCTTGGCGGTTTCGAAGGCCATCATCTGCTCGATTGCATTCAGCTTCAGCTTTTCCAGCTTCGGCTGGCGCCGTGCCTTGTGGTCCAGCTCGCCGGCGACGGCGCGCTTGGCCAGGTCGAGGGCAGCGGCCTGCAGTTGCTCGGGAGCGACCACGGCGTCGACGGCGCCGACTTTCAGGGCGTCCTCGGCCTTGTTTTCCTTGCCCGAGGCGATCCACTCGACGGCGTTATCGCAGCCGATCAGGCGCGGCAGGCGGACGGTGCCGCCGAAGCCCGGGTAGATGCCCAGCTTGACTTCCGGCAGGCCGACCTTGGCGGTCGCGCTCATCACGCGGAAGTCCGCGGCCAGGCACATCTCCAGGCCGCCGCCGAGGGCGATGCCGTTGATCGCGGCAACGGTGGGTACGTCCAGGTCTTCGAAGTCGCTGAAGATCTTGTTGGCTTCGAGGTTGCCCGCCATCAGTTCCTCGTCGGGCAGCTGGAAGTTGTCAACGAACTCGGTGATGTCGGCACCAACGATGAACACGTCCTTGCCGCTGGTCACGATCACGCCCTTGACCGATGCATCGGCCTTGATCGCATCGACTGCCGCACGCAACTCACTGAGGGTGAGACGGTTGAACTTGTTGACGGACTCGCCCTTGAGATCGAAATTCAACTCGACGATGCCGCCCTCAAGAGGCTTAACCGTGATGGCTTTACCTTGGTAAATCATCAACTGATCTCCACGCTATTATGGAAGCTTGAACTTACACATCGGACGCCGTGTCGGGACCCTTTCGGCAACCGCCGAGCATAGTCCCAAACCCTTCGGCACACCCGCCGACGCGATAACCGGGTCTCTATTGTCGAGGCCTGCGCGAGGCAAACGCTCGATTCATACGCCCGTTTGACTTGGGTGCGCACACATTCCGGCAAAAGCCGGGAATTGTCAATCAGCCATCCGGAAAACACCTGCCCTCCTCCAGGCCCTCTGCGCAGGGCCATTCAGCCAGCCTCTGTCGGACCATTCAGATGTTCGATGATCGGCGCCGTGGGCGCTTGTCCCGGTGCGGAAAGGCAGGCTAGAGTCGCCGCAGATCGCCATGCATGATCGGCCACGGGCCGTTACAAAAGAACAACAAGAAGGCCTCCAGGGCCACATGGAGATGGAACCCATGATCTGCCGTCCGTTCACTCTTTGTCTGGCCCTGCTCGGCCTGCTCAGCCTGCCCGTCTTCGCGGCAGGGACCGCCGATGACCTGCTCGCCCTGCACCAGATGCGGCTCGCCACGCAGAAATCCCTGAACGCCTTCTTCATGTACGTCGGCCAGGAAGGCGATCAACGCTACGCCAGCCTGATCGAAAGCTCGGCGCAGACGGCGGAAGCCCGCCTGCAGCGACTCGACGGCGTGAACGGCAGCGAATCCCGGCGCCTGCTGGGCCAGCTTCGCGAGCAATGGCGGGACTATGCGCAAGACCTCGACAAGCTGACCGGCGCGGTGCGCAACAAGGGCTACAGCGACCTCCAACCGGTCGCCGACCTGGCACGGCGCAACCAGCAACTGATGGACCTCGGCGGCCAGTTGTATCGCAGCCTGCAATGGGAAAACGCCGCCACGGTGCCGACGCTCACCGAGCAGAGCCGCGAACAGAGCCTGCTGATGCAGGACATTGCCCTGGACTATGCCTCGCGCAACGCGTCGGTGGGCGCCAGCTTCTTCGGCGGCGGCGAGGAGCGTCCACTGGACGACCTGGCCAGCCGCTTTTCGGTCAACCTGTTGAAGCTGCAGCAGGCGCCGCAGAACGACGAGGAGATCGCCAGGGCGCTGCGCAGCGTGGCGATCAAGTGGCACTACATCGAGAAGTCCCTGCGCAACTACAACCAGAACAGCGTGCCGTTCCTGGTCAACAAGAATGCAGACCGGATCATCGATGGCCTGGAGAAGGTCGCCGCGCTGTATGCCGCGCGCAACCAATGAACCTCGGCGCGCCGCCTCAGGCGCGCTGGCGGAGAAACTCGGCGATGCGCCCGAGGTCGGCGCTATCGCCGCGCTCGCCCCAATACAGGGCAAGGAACTGGGCGGTCGCCTCCACCTTGTAGACATCCCCGGGGAGGCTGCGCAGGGCGTCCAGCAACTCATCGTCCGCGCACGGCTCGCGCCACTGGTTCAGCCACTGGCCCGGGGTATTCTGCCAATAGCACCAGGCCTCCCGGCCGCGTCGGCGCGGGCAGTGGAACTGCGCGCAGGACGTCGGCGGAGCGCTCTCGAGCCAATGCGGCCAATCCTGGCGCGCGAGCTGCATGGCCAGGCCGAGACGGCGCGCCTCGAGGCGCAGGGCCATCTTGCCGCGCTGCCTGTTGGACGGCATCAGCCAGGCCAGGGGACTGAGCATGACAGCCAGCAGCAGAATCACCAGCCAAGTGGTCATAAGGAACGGACACTCGAAAAACGGTTAAGGCATTTGCCTCGATCCGCGCGCACAGGCAGGATCGGTCGCAGTCGCCAAGGGAGGCGCAGTTTACAGGCGAATGCGGCCACGGCGGAGCAGCTTTTTGCCCAGCGCAACGGAACAGGTTCCACGCGCGGCGCGAAAGTCCATAATGAAAACACTATCCCCTTCTGGGAGGAGACGTTCATGCCCTATCAACACATTCTGGTCGCCGTCGACCTGACCGACGAATGCGACCCGGTGATGAAGCGTGCGGCGGCCCTGGCCACCAGCAACCAGGCCCGCCTCTCGGTGGTGCATGTGGTCGAGCCCATGGCCATGGCTTTCGGCGGGGACGTGCCGATGGACCTGTCGATGTTGCAGCAGCAGCAGTTCGACCAGGCCCGTGAACGCCTGGATGCCTTCGCCGTGCGCTATCCGGACCTCGGCAGCGAGCAGCGCCACCTGGTCTACGGGCAACCACGCCAGGAAATCCACCGCCTCGCCGCGGAGCAGGCCTGCGACCTGATCGTGGTCGGCAGCCACGGTCGCCACGGCCTGGCGCTGCTGCTCGGTTCCACTGCCAACGACGTGCTGCACGGCGCGCCCTGCGACGTGCTCGCGGTGCACCTGAAGAAAGCCTGATCTCTCCCCGCTCGGCCGGGGCCTGCGCCTCAGCCGAGCGTTTCCTCGGCGCTCATCACCAGCGGGCGGATCTTCTGCAACTGGGTTTCCAGCGAATAGCTGATGCTCGATGACAGCGAGAAGAAGGTCAGGAACGCCTTCAGGTTGGAATCGCTGACACAGGTGTCGTGGATTCGCTGCCAGAACGCCTGGTTGACCAGTTGCAACTGCTGGAACAGCCGCACCAACCCTTTCAGTTCCCAATCGGCATGCCGCCCCTCGCGGAAGTTGAAGTACTGGCGCATCAGGTACAGCGGCACCACCCGCAGCACGAACTCCTGGTTGCTGGCGAACGGCAGGTGCTGCATGGCCATCGGCCTCAGCGGCGCCAGCAGCGGACAGGCGCTGCTGGCCATGATCAAGCCGATCAGCGCGCGCAGTCCTTCCTCCAGGCCCGCCTGCTTGATGTACTCGCGCTCCGGCGTGCGCACGCAGATGCCGGCCTTGCGGAACGCCGGCAGGTTGCGGAAATCCTCGATCACCCCATGCAGGTCGACCGCCGCCGGACAATGGCTGTAGCGTTCGCGATCGAGCGGGCAGTTGCTGCAGCGATTGTGCTCCAGGCGCGTCCAGCGCGGCGCCGCGGAGGCCGCCTGCGGGTCGTAGTGCCGCTCCAGCTCGATGCGATAGTTGAGCTGATGCTGGTCGTCCAGCGTGATGCGGTACTCGATTGCCATGGACTGATCCTTTCTCGGGAGACGGCCGGCCCGTCAATGACGCCAGCCAGAGGGACCGACGGAGGACTGCACCCACCGCCGGCAAGGCCCGCAAGGATCATCGAGATGAGCCGCTATCACATTGATGCAGCTCACTTTTTCGAAATGGATCAGTCTTCCAGTTCGGCCCAGCGCTCGAGCAAGGCATCGAGTTCCTGCTGCAACGCATCCAGCCGCGCCAGGGTTTCGCGCTGCTCGTCCTGCGGGCGCAGATAGAAATCCTGCTGCGCGATGGTTTCCTGGACACCCGCCAGCTCCGCCTCGACCGCGTCGATCTGCCCGGGCAAGGCCTCCAGCTCGCGCTGCAACTTGTAGCTGAGCTTTTTCTTCGCCGGCGCCTCGCTCGGCGCCGCGGCAGCCGGAACGGATTCGGCGGCGGGCGCCAACGCGGTATTCAGCTCGGCCTTGCCGCTCTTCGACTCGCTCACGCCGAGCAGGCGCGGCGTGCCCCCTTGGCGCAGCCAGTCCTGGTAGCCGCCGACGAATTCGCGAACCTTGCCCTCGCCCTCGAAGACCAGGGTGCTGGTCACCACGTTGTCGAGGAAGGCCCGATCGTGGCTGACCATCAGCACGGTGCCCTGGAAGCCGAGCAGGACTTCCTCCAGCAGTTCCAGGGTTTCCACGTCGAGGTCGTTGGTCGGTTCGTCGAGCACCAGCAGGTTGGCCGGCTTGCTGAACAGCTTGGCCAGCAGCAGGCGCGCGCGCTCGCCGCCGGACAACGCCTTCACCGGGGTGCGGGCGCGCTGCGGACTGAACAGGAAGTCGCCGAGATAGCTGAGCACATGCCGGTTCTGGCCGTCGATGGTGATGAACTCGCGGCCTTCGGAGATATTGTCGATCACCGTCTGCTCGGGTTCGAGCTGATGGCGCAACTGGTCGAAGTAGGCCACTTCCAGCTTGGTGCCCACCTCGATCTTGCCCGAGGTCGGCTGCAGGTCGCCAAGCAGCAGCTTGAGCAAGGTGGTCTTGCCGGTCCCGTTGGCGCCGAGCAGGCCGATACGGTCGCCGCGCTGCAGGACCATGGAGAAGTCGCGTACCAGCGGCTGGCCGCCGGGATGGGCGAAGCTGACGTGCTCCACCACGATCACCTGCTTGCCGGACTTGTCCGCGCTTTCCAGCTGGAAGCTGGCCTTGCCCTGGCGCTCGCGGCGCTCGGCGCGTTCGCGACGCATTTCCTTCAGTGCCCGAACCCGCCCTTCGTTGCGCGTGCGGCGGGCCTTGATGCCCTGGCGGATCCACACTTCTTCCTGGGCCAGGCGCTTGTCGAACAATGCGTTGGCAGCTTCTTCGGCGGCCAATTGCTGTTCCTTGTGCACCAGGAAACTGGCGTAGTCGCCGTTCCAGTCGATCAGGTGGCCACGATCCAGCTCGAGGATGCGGGTCGCCAGGGATTGCAGGAAGGCGCGGTCGTGGGTAATGAACAGCACCGCGCCGTTGAAGCCCAGCAGCGCTTCCTCGAGCCAGGCGATGGCGCCGATGTCCAGGTGGTTGGTCGGTTCGTCCAGCAGCAGCAGGTCCGGCTCGGCGACCAGCGCCTGGGCCAGCAGCACGCGCCGACGCCAGCCGCCGGAGAGTTCGGCGAGGGTCTTGTCGGCCGGCAACTGCAGGCGGCTGAGGGTGCTGTCCACCAGTTGCTGCAGGCGCCAGCCATCGCGCGCCTCGAGTTCCTGCTGGACCCGCGAGAGGCGCGCCAGGTCGTCGTCGGTATGGATGTTCAGGCTCAGGTGGTGGTACTCGGCGAGCAGCTTGCCGACTTCCGCCAGGCCTTCGGCCACCACGTCGAACACTGTCCGTTCGTCGGCACGCGGCAGTTCCTGGGGCAATTCGCCGATCTTCAGCGCCGGTGCGCGCCAGACTTCGCCGTCGTCGGCCTGCTGTTCGCCCTTGACCACCTTGAACAGGCTGGACTTGCCGGTACCGTTGCGTCCGATCACGCAGACCCGCTCGCCACGGCCGATCTGCCACGACACCTTGTCCAGCAAGGGAGTGGTGCCAAAGGCAAGGGATACATCGGTGAACTTGAGCAGGGTCATGGGCGCCTCCGGAAACAGGGCGCGCATTTTACGCCGGATAGGCATCGGAAGGCACGGCGCTTTCACCGCCATGCCGCAACGGCTAAGCTTAGGCGAGCCATCCGCCCGGCTTCGGGCGCGCCCCGCGACAGCGGTCGCGCGCCGGTCCCGCGAGCGGTCGAAACGCCCGTAGGCAGCCGTTGCGGACCTGCCGACGTTACCCGACATCACCTGCCCGGATAAGTCATGCGCGGTCGCCTGTTCACTCTCGTTTCCTGCCTTTTGCTCAGTATTTCCTCCGTCGACGCGGTCCACGCCGCTTCCCTGACCGAACAACGCCGTCTCTACGACCAGGCCAAGGCCGCCCTGGCCAAGGGCAACAGCGCGCCCTACATGGCCTCGCGCAGCGCCCTGCGCGATTACCCGCTGGAACCCTACCTAGCCTACGACGAGCTGACCCACCGGCTGAAGACCGCCAGCAACGAGGAGGTCGAGCGCTTCCTCACCGAACACGGCGACCTGCCGCAGATCGGCTGGCTGAAACTGCGCTGGCTGCGCCTGCTGGCCGATCGCGGCGACTGGAAGACCTTCGTCAACTACTACGATCCGAAGCTGAACTTCACCGAACTCGACTGCCTGTATGGCCAGTACCAGCTGGGCCACGGCCAGAAGGCCGAAGGTTACGCCACCAGCGAACGCCTGTGGCTGGTCGGCAAGTCGCAGCCGGCTGCCTGCGATACCCTGTTCGGCCTCTGGCAGGGCGAAGGCCAGCTCACCGAGGAAAAGGTCTGGAAACGCCTCAAGCTGGCCGCCGAAGCGCGCAACTACAGCCTCGCCTCGCACCTCGCGCAGCGCCTGCCGACCCTCGGCAACCAGGGCGCGCTGATGGTCAGCGTGGCGCAGAACCCCGCCCAGCTGAGCCAGACCGGCCGCTTCAGCCAGCGCGACCATGCCACCGCCGACGTGGTCGGTCTCGGCCTGCGCCGCCTGGCGCGGCAGGACCCGGAAAAGGCCCTGAGCCTGCTCGACTACTACAGCTCGGCGCTACCCTTCTCCAGCGACGAGAAGGTCGCCATTGCCCGCGAGATCGGACTCAGCCTGGCCAAGCGCTTCGATCCGCGCGCACTGCCGCTGATGACCCAGTACGATCCCGGCCTGCGCGACAACACCGTCACCGAATGGCGCACCCGCCTGCTGCTGCGCCTGGGCCGCTGGGACGAAGCCTACGCGCTGACCCGCAAGCTGCCCCAGGATCTTGCCGCCACCAGCCGCTGGCGCTATTGGCAGGCACGCAGCCTGCAACTGGCGCAGCCGAACAGCAAGGAGCCGATCGCGCTGTACCAGAAGCTCGCCGGCGAGCGCGACTTCTACGGCTTCCTCGCCGCCGACCGCCTGAGCGTGCCGTACAAGCTCGGCAACCGCCCTGCGCACATCGACCCGCGCGTCCTGCAACGCGTACGCAACGCCGCCAGTACGCGCCGGGCCATGGAGTTCTTCAACCGTGGCGAAGTGATCAACGCCCGCCGTGAGTGGTACCACGCCGCGCGCCTGTTCGATCGCGACGAGCTGATCGCCCAGGCCAGGCTGGCCTACGACATGCAGTGGTATTTCCCGGCGATCCGCTCGATCAGCCAGGCGCAGTACTGGGACGACCTGGACATCCGCTTCCCGATGGCGCACCGCGCCACCCTGGTGCGCGAAGCGAAGAACCGCGGCCTGCACTCCAGTTGGATCTTCGCCATCACCCGGCAGGAAAGCGCGTTCATGTCCGATGCCCGTTCCGGAGTCGGCGCCACCGGGCTGATGCAGCTGATGCCCGGCACCGCCAAGGAGACCTCGCGCAAGTTCGGCATCCCGCTGGCCTCGACCCAGCAACTGATCGTGCCCGACGTCAACATCCGCCTCGGCGCCGCCTACCTGAGCCAGGTGCATGGCCAGTTCAACGGCAACCGGGTACTCGCCTCGGCCGCCTACAACGCCGGTCCGGGCCGCGTCCGCCAGTGGCTGAAAGATACCCGCCACCTGGCCTTCGACGTGTGGATCGAGACCATTCCGTTCGACGAGACTCGCCAGTACGTGCAGAACGTGCTGTCCTATGCGGTGATCTACGGGCAGAAGCTCAATGCGCCGCAGCCCATCGTCGACTGGCACGAACGCTACTTCGACGATCTCTGACCCCCAACCCGGCCCGGACGCCCGGGCCTTTCCAGTACCTTGAAAAGGACCTCAAGATGAACAAGCCCCTCGCTACCGCCCTGCTCGCCGCCTCCAGCCTGCTGCTCGCCGACGGCGCCCTGGCCGCCGACGCCTGCGGTACGCCGCGCAACGCCTTCGACAGCGTGTACTGCCGCAGCGGCGAGTTTTCCCAGGCCGACCGCGAGCTGAACCAGCAGTTCGGCACCCTGCGCAAGCACCTGAACGACGGCCAGAAAGCCCTGCTGAAGAAGAGCCAGATCGCCTGGATCAAGGAGCGCGACGCGGCCTGCAGCGAAAGCAAGGACAACGGTTATTTCGTCAACCTCGACTGCGCCACCGAGAAGACCCGCCAGCGCCTCGACTTCCTCCGCGAACGCGAGCGCGAGTGCCTGAGCACCGGTTGCGTCGACGCCAAGCTCTGATCGCCGGCAATGGCCGCCCGCCGCAACGGCGGGCGACCGTTCCTCAGTCGAGGATTTCCACCGGCATCCCCACCTCCAGGCCGCCCTGTCCCAGCGCAATCAGGTTCTGCCCGAACAGCACCGCGCCATCCTTTTCCCGGTAGGTCTTCAGGGTCGTCAGCGGCTCGCGGTCCTCGTTGCGCTCGCCGGTCGCCGGATCCAGGGTGGTGAGGATGCAGCGGGAACAGGGCTTGGCCACGACGAACTCGACCGAGCCGATGCGGATGCGTTTCCAGCCGTCCTCGGCGAACGCGGCACTGCCTTCCACCACCAGGTTGGGACGGAAGCGCAGCATCTCCAGCGGCCGGCCGACCCGCTGGCTGAGGTCGTCGAGCGAAGCCTGGCCGATCAGCAGCAGCGGGAAGCCGTCGGCGAAATGCACCTTCTGCCCCGGCTCGGCGTAGCCGGTATCGACCTGCCGTGCGCGCGCCTCGGGAATGTGCACCAGGCGCGTCGGGCGGCCGAGGAAGCGCGTCAGCCAGTCCGCTGCGGCGTCGCCGGCATCCGGCGCCTGCAAGGTATCGCGCCAGACCGTGACGCCACGCAGGTTGGCGTCGGCTGCCGGTACTTCGAGGCTCAGCTCGGACATCCCCGGCGCATTCAGCCGCAGGACCTCCGGCGCCGCCCAGCGCGCCTGGATACGCCCCAGCTGCGGCAGCAGGCGCTGGGTGAAGAAACGTCCGGTTTCGGTGTCCACCGCCATCCAGCGTCGGTCGCCGACCACGCCCAGCGCATCGAGCGCGACGCGCTCCAGGGACTCGGCGGCGGAAGACTTGATCGGATAGCGGTACAGCGCGGAGAGACGGAACATGGAACCAGCATCCTTGGTGGAAAGATGCTGTTATACGGTGTCGCGGGAAAGGCCGACAAGACACAGACGCCACTCCAGGCAGCGGATCAGTCGGCCCCGCCCTCAGTCCTCGCGCGGCGGCTCGCGCAACAACGGCGAACCGGCCGGCAAGTGCACGCGCAGCGCGCCCGGGGAAACCGAGAAACGCAGCTTGCGTCCTTCCAGCGGCTCGCCGTCGAGATTGACGTCGAGACCTTCCGCCGCCTCCACTTCCAGCCATGGCACCCGCGCGCGGACGAACAGGCTTTCCACTCCGTTGCCACCGCCGAGCAGGGTGCCCAGGGTACCGACCATGTCCTGCGGCGTCGGCAGGATGCTCACGTCCAGCAGGCCGTCGTCCACTCGCGCTTGCGGACACAGTACGTGCCCGCCGCCGGCCTGGCGCCCGTTACCGATGCCCAGGGCGAGGAACTCGCCTTCCCACTGGAAGTCCGGGGCGCTGAAACGGCCCTGGGCGGCATGCACTTCGGAAAAACGGGTCAACCCGGTCAACAGGTAGGCGGCACCGCCGAGAACCTTCTTCAGGTCCTCCGAGGTATTCGCCGTGACCTTCGAACCGAAGCCGCCAGTGGCCATGTTGAGGAACAGCTTGCCGTTCACCTCGCCCAGGTCGATCGGCCGCGCCGTCTGGTCGAGCAGCGCCAGCGCCGCGGCCGGCTCCAGGGGAATCCCGGCGGCGCGGGCGAAATCGTTGGCGGTGCCCAGCGGCAGGATCGCCAGGCTCGCCTCGCCTCGCCCACGCGCCAGCGCTTCGGCCACCTCGCGCAGCGTGCCGTCGCCACCTCCGGCGACCAGCGTCGCATAGCCGGCCGCCAGCGCCTCTTCGACGATGCGCCGGGCGTCGCCGTCCTCCCAGGTTACCCGCACCGCCAGCTTCCGCCCGGCCTCGCGCTGCGCCGCGACCGCGGCACGAACCTCTTCGTTGCCCGCCTGCTTGCCGTGCAGGACCAGCAGAACCTTGTCCTTGTCCATCGAACCGAACCCCTCGTCGTGGCCTTGTCTTTGCCTATTGACCGCGTATCCGGGACGGAAGTGCGGCGCCCGGTTCAGGCAGGGTAGCCGGTAATCTCGCGAATGCTGCGGTAGAGCGGGCGCAACTGGCGATACATGCGCAGGTAGACCTCGCCATAGAGCCGCTGGTAGATCTGCCGGGCCTCCGCCTGGGGCAGGAAAACCCGGCCGACGCGGGTCATCCCGGCCACCGCGCTGGCGACGTCCGGATAGAGGCCGAGCCCCACCGCGCAGTCGATCGCCGCACCCAGGCCGGACGCCTCGTAGACATGCGGGCGCTCGGCCGGCAGGCCGAAGATGTCGGCGGTGAGCTGCATCGCCGCGTCGCTCTGCGAGCCGCCGCCGGCCACGCGCAGGCGCACGATCGGCGTGCCCGAACGCTTCTCGATGCGCTCCTTGCCCTGGCGCAGGGCATAGGCCAGGCCCTCGAGGATGGCCCGGTAGATGTGCGCCCGGGTATGCACGTCGCCGAAACCGATCATCGCCCCCTTGGCCTCCAGTCCCGGTTCGCGGATTCCCGGCGACCAGTAGGGTTGCAGGGTCAGGCCCATCGAGCCGGGCGGCACGCCGTTGACCAGTTCGTCGAACAGTTGCTCCGGCTCGACCCCCTGCTCGCGCGCCTGCTGCATCTCGCGCAAGCCGAACTCGCGCTTGAACCAGCTGACCATCCAGTAGCCGCGATAGATCATCACCTCGGTATTGAAATGATCGGGAATCGCCGCCGGATAGGGTGGAATCAGCGGCACGGTTTCCAGGTAGCGGGCGCGGGTGGTGTTGATGGTCGCCGTGGTGCCGTAGGAGAGGCAGGCGATGGTGGGCTCCAGCGCACCTGCGCCGAGCACCTCGCAGGCCTTGTCGGCCCCCGCGGCGATCAACGGCAGGCCTTGCGGAATGCCGGTGTGCCGGCTGGCCTCGGCGCTGATCTCGCCGAGCCGCTCGCCCGGCTTGAACAGCTCCGGCAACTGCTCGCGGCGTACCGCCAGCGCCTGCCATTTCCAGTCGCGCGGGGCGGCCCAGCGCAGGCGCTTGTAGTCGAACGGCAGGTAGGCTACGCAGCACCCCACCGAATCGACGAAACGGCCGGTCAGGCGGTGGCTGAGAAAGCCGGAAAGCAGCAACACCTTGTCGGTCTTCGCGGCGATCTCCGGCTGCTCCTGGGCCACCCAGTTGACCTCGGCCTGGGCGCGGAAATGCTCCACCGCGCCCTCGGCGCCGACCAGCTTGAACAGCCAGCCCCACGGCCCCCTGATGCGCTCGCGGACCTCCGCCCGGCGCTGGTCGAGCCAGAGGATCGCCGGACGCAACGGCCTGCCCTCGGCATCGACGTGGATCACCGTACCGCGCTGGGTGGTCAGCGACACCCCGCGGATGAGCCCGCGATCGATGTCCACCTGGTCCCAGAGCCGCCGACAGGCCTCGCCGAGCATCGCCCAGTAGTACTCGGGGTCCTGTTCGGCCCAGCCCGGATGCTTCGAGTAGTAGGCCTCCAGCTCCACCTTGCCCTTGCCCAGCAGGTTGCCCTGTAGGTCGAACAGCAGGGCGCGCACGCTCTGGGTGCCATTGTCGATCGCCAGCAGATAGTTCTTGTCGTTCATCTCGTTCTCGTCTCGGCTGGTCAGACGGGCAGGCTGTAGTGCCGGCGCCAGAGGTCCAGATAGGCCTGTTGCTCACGTTCCCAGCGCGGGTCGTCCCAGCCCAGGCGCGCTTGGCAGAGCGCGCGGATACGCGGCAGGTATGCCGCGCCGCCTCCGGGCAACAGCAGGCCGAGGCGGGTGCGGCGCAACAGCAGGTCGTCGAGATGCAGCACCATTTCCGCCTCGGCGGCGAACGCCAGTTCGGCCCAGAGCGTTTCGCTGGCACCCACGCAGTCCGTTCCGAGGGTGTCCACCAGCCGCTTGAGGCGGACCAGGTCGCGTCCGTAGCGACCGGCCAGGCGACGTCGCTGGCCGCTGCCGAGCCCGTCGATGAGCGGGCCTTCGCAGGCGCCGAACACCGCCGCGCCATCGTCCGTGACCGTGCGCCCGAGCAGCGGCGCGCAGGCTTGTAGCACCTCCACCGCCAGCGGCCGGAAGGTGGTCAGCTTGCCGCCGGCCAGGGTCACGCAGCCCGGCTCGCGCCAGAGCACATGCTCGCGTTTCTCGTCGGAAGGCTTGCCGCTGTCGTCACCGCTGCTGACCACCGGTCGCACGCCGGCCCAGGTCGACAGCACGTCGCGCGCCTCGATGGCGGCGGCGGGAAACTGCTGGGCGCAGGCCGCCAGCAGGTAGTCGAGTTCGGCGCGGCTGATCCGCGCGTCCTCCCCAAGGCCGTCGCGATGGTCGAGATCGGTGGTGCCGACCACCGTCGCACCCTCCCAGGGGAACACGAACACCGGTCGCCGGTCCGTGGCGTGCATGAAGCTGAAGGCATGGGCCACCGGCAGGCGCCAGGCCGGCAGCAATAGATGGCTGCCGCGCAGCGGGCGGATGTGCTCGCTTCCGCCGGGCTGGCGCAACTCATCGGCCCAGGCCCCGGTGGCCACCGCCAGGGCGCGGCAGCGAAAGTCGAGAAGCTCGCCGCTCTCGCGGTCCTCGGCGCGCAGGCCGACCACCTGGCCGCCCTCGCGCAGCAATTCGCGCACACGCATGCCGTTGAATGCCTCGCCGCCGTCGTGACGCGCCTCGGCCAGCACCCGCAGCACCAGGCGCGCATCGTCGGTCACCGCATCGAAGAATCGCGTGCCGCCGAGCAGCCGTTGTTCCTTCAGGCCCGGCGCCAGGTAGCGCAACGCGGCGGCGTCGTAGAAGCGGTGGTTGCGCCGCCCGGCAAGGGCGTCGTAGACGCTCAGCAGGCCGCCGAATACCCGCGGGCCGGGAAAGCCGCCGCGGTAGTGGGCCATCACGAAGCTCAACGGCTCCACCAGCCCAGGCGCCTCGCCGAGCAGGCGCTGGCGCTCGCGCACCGAGTCGCGGGTCAGCCGCCACTGGCCTTTGGCGATGTAGCGCAGGCCACCATGGACCATCTTCGACGAGCGGCTCGAGGTGCCCCAGGCGAAGTCCCGCTGCTCCAGCAGCAGGCAGCGCCAGCCGCGCCGCGCGGCTTCGCGGAGGATGCCGGCACCGCTGATGCCGCCGCCAACCACGATCAGGTCCCACTCCTGCCCCGCCAGCGCCGGCAGGCGGCGGCGACGCCACTCCTCGTTCCAGGCTGAAGTCATTCCGCTCAGTCCTGCAGCAGGGTGCCGCGGTTGAGCCGCCCGGCCGGGTCGAAGTGTCCGGCCATGGCACGCAGCGCGGCGACGCCCAGTTCGCCCTTCTCGCGGGGCAGGTAGGGTGCGTGGTCCTTGCCGACGCCATGCTGGTGGCTGATGGTGCCGCGATTGTCGACGATCGCCTGGCTGGCCGCATGCTTGAGACGCTTCCAGCGCTCCAGCGTCGCCGCATAGCTCGCGGCCGGACGGAACACGTAGGTGGTATAGATGCTCGACCCCTCGCCATAGACATGCGAGAGGTGGGTGAACACATGGACCCTCTCGCCCTCGGCGGCCAGGCCGTCGCGCAGGCTGGCCTCGATCTTCTGCAGCAGGCCGTCGACGTTGCTCCAGTCGGTGGCGGTCTCCAGGGTGTCCACGGCGTAGCCCGCCTGCCACAGGGCCTCGCGCAGGTAGGGGAAGCGGAAGCGGTTCTGCGCCCACTTGCGCCCCAGCAGGGTGCCGGTGAAGACCCCGCCGAAGCGTTTCAGCAAGGCCTTCGCCTGGCTCAGCGACAATCCGTTCTGCCGACGGTTGCCGGTCACGCCGAAGGTCAGCATGCACTTGCCCTCGCCCGCGCCGCGCAGTGCCAGGTATTTCTCCAGCCAGGCGATCTGTCCGGGATGGCCGGCCAGGGCCAGTTGGGTCATGGTTTCCACGGCGTTGGACAGGCGCAGCATCGACAGCGGCACGCGCGCCTGGGCCAGCTCGCGGGTGGCTTGCAGGGCCTGCTGCCAGTTCGGCAGGAAGACGCTGTAGAAGCGCTCGTCCTCGGCCAGCGGCGAGACCCGCACCTTCACCGAGGAAATGATCCCGAAGCGTCCCTCAGAGCCCAGCACCAGTTCGCGCAGGTCCGGTCCCGCCGCGGATGCCGGGAAGGTAGCGATTTCAAGCGGCCCGGCGAAGGTCTCCAGGGTCCCGCCGGCGAAAAGTTGTTCGATCCGCCCATAGCGCAGCGACTGCTGGCCACTGGAGCGGCTGGCGACCCAGCCACCGAGGGTCGACAACTCCCAGGACTGCGGGAAATGCCCGAGCGTGTAGCCCAGCGCACGCAACTGGCTCTCCACCTGCGGGCCGGCGGCGCCGGGGCCGAATGTCGCGACCAGGCTCTCGCGGTCCAGATCGATCAGGCGGTTCATGCGCTCCAGCGAGACCGTCAGTACCGGCCGCCGCGAGGCTTGCGGATTGATATGGCCGGCCACGGAAGTACCGCCGCCATAGGGAATCAGTTGCAGGTCGCGGGAGTCGGCCAGGGCCAGCAACTCGCGGATCTGCTCGGCGGTTTCCGGATAGGCCACGGCGTCCGGGTAGACGCCGAAGTCGCCCTCGCGCATCGCCAGCCAGTCCGGCAGGCTCTGCCCGCGGGCATGCAGCAGACGCTCACGGGGGTCGATGCTGTAGCGCGGATCGGCCTCCAGGCGCGACGCCGGGACCTTCGCCAGCGCCGCCTCCAGGCTGGCGTCCGGCAAGCGTGCGCCCTGCCCGACCAGTTCCGCCAGGAACCCACGGGCGCTGTCCGGCAATTCGACCACGGTGCTTTCTTCGCCCCAGCCATTCCAACGACGCATGAACCTCTCCCCTCGCTTGTCGCGGCAACCTGTTTATCGGAACCTTTCTGGCTGCCTATACTAGCCAGCCGCCCTCGCCTGTCACTGTCGGATCGAGACACTCCCTGTGACCGATCAAGACAGCCGGCACGCACGCCGGACGGCCTGTTCCACCCGCCACGACAAGAACAACGACCATGCAGACCCTTGGCTCCACCTCGGTTCCGGCCCTGCTGAAGTACCTGCGCCACGCCGAACGGCTCGGCCTGGACATCGCCCCTGCCCTGGCCGCCGCCGGCCTCCAGGCCGACCAGCTCAACGACAATCGCCAGCGCCTGCCGGGCGAAGCCCACGAGCGCCTGCTCGGCTATTTCTGCGAGCATTCCGGCGATCCCCTGTTCGGCCTGCATTCGGCGCGCTTCGTCCAGCCCGGCTCCTGGAGCGTGCTCGGCTACATCGCGATGAACTGCGCCACCCTGGGCGAGGCCATGAGCCGCATCACGCCCTACGAGAAGCTGGTCGGCGACATGGGCACCAGCCGCATCGAGGCGGCCGGCGGGCAGGTCCGGCTGATCTGGAACTGCCGCCACCAGACACCCCTGGTACGGCGCCACATGGTCGAGCACGTCCTGGCTTCCTGGGTCCTCTACGCGCGCTGGATCGCCGACCTGGAAGGTTCGCCGGACGAGGTCTGGCTGGAACACGACCTGCCGGACGGAACCCGCGTGGAAGACTACGAGACCTTCTTCGGCTGTCCGGTGCGCTTCACCCAACCCTGTTCGGCGCTGCTGGTACCACTGGACTACCTGGCGCTGCCGCTGCGCCAGGCCGACGCGACGCTGCTGCGCACCCTGGAAGAACATGCCCTGGCGCTGATGGCCGAGCTGGACGATGACGAGCCGCTGCCGCTGCGGGTGAAGAACGCCCTGCGCCAGCTACTCAAGGACGGCCTGCCGCGCAAGGAACGGGTGGCGGAGAAGTTCGGCATGACCGTACGCACCCTGCAACGCCACCTGCAGCAAGCCGGCAGCAGCTACCAGCAGACCCTCGACGAACTGCGCCGCGAACTGGCCGAGCACTACCTGCTGCATAGCGAGCTGCCGATCCAGGACATCGCCCAGTACCTGGGCTTCACCGAGTCCCGCTCGTTCCATCGCAGTTTCAAGGGCTGGACCGGGCAGACGCCCGGCGAGTACCGGCAACGGCGGAAGGAGCCGGCGGCGCAATGAGAACGGCGGCCATCCGGCCACCGTCGGCTCAGTCGAGCAGTTCGCTCAGCGGAATGAACGCCACGCCCTCGCCTTCCACGAGGGTACGTCCCTCGCGGACCTCCACCAGCCCCTCGGCCCAGGAAGCGCTGCGCAGTACCCCGGAACTCTGGTTCGGATAGAGCACCGCGCGGCCCTGCTCCAGGCGACCACGCAGGTACTCGCGACGCTGCCCCGCCTTGGTCCAGGCGAAGCCGGCCGGTACCTCCACCCGCAGCGGCGCGACCTGCGCCACGCCGAGCCGGCGCAGCAGGTAGGGACGCGCCAGCAGGGCGAAGGTGACCAGGGTCGAAGCCGGATTGCCCGGCAGGCCGATCACCGGGATGCCCTGGAACTGGCCGACGGTCAGCGGCTTGCCGGGTTTTATCGCCAGCTTCCAGAGGGTCAGCTCGCCGGCTTCGCGCAGCGCCATGCCGAGGAAGTCGGCCTCGCCCACCGATACGCCACCAGTGGAAAGGATAAGGTCCACCCCGGCCAACCCGGCCAGGCGCTCGCGGGTACGTGCCAGGTCGTCGGGAAGGATACCGGCGTCGAGCACGTCGCAGCCCAGGCGTTGCAGCCAATCCTTGAGCAACGGACGGTTGCTGTTGTAGATCTGCCCGGCCTGCAGCGGCTGGCCCGCCTCGACCAGCTCGTCGCCGGTGGACAGCAGCGCCACCCGCGGCTTGCGTCGCATCTCCAGGGCCGCGCAGCCGAGCGAAGCCGCCAGCCCCAGTTCGATGGAGCGCAGGCGCGTGCCTGCCGGCAGGACCAGGTCGCCCTGGCGGATTTCCTGACCACGCGGGCGCACATGCTGGCCCGCGCGCAACGGCTGGGTGAAGCGCACGCGGCCATCGTCGAGCGCTTCGGCGTTTTCCTGCATCTCTACCAGATCGGCGCCTTCCGGCAGCGGCGCACCGGTGAAGATCCGCGCACAGGTACCCGCTTGCAGCGGCTCCGGCGCCTGTCCGGCAAAGATCTTCTGGCTGACCGGCAGTGGCTCGCCGTTCCAGTCGGCGAGGCGCAAGGCGTAGCCGTCCATGGCGCTGTTTGGCCACGGCGGCAGGTCCAGGCCGGCCAGCAGGTCGACCGCCAGCACGCGGCCGCCAGCCTGCTCCAGGGGCACCTGCTCACACGTATCGATAGGCGTTTGCGCGGCCAGTTCGAGGAGCCGTTCCAGCGCCGTCTCGACCGGCATCAGCCCCGGCTGTTCGCAGCAGCCGCTCACCCGCGGCTCTCGCAGGGCGCCGCCTGTTTCAGGTGCGGGACGAAGTTGCACGGGCGATGACGGGCGTCCAGTTGCTCGACGAGGATGCCTTCCCAGGCAGTGCGGCAGGCATTGGTGGAGCCCGGCAGGCAACAGACCAGGGTACCGTTGGAAAGCCCGGCCAGGGCCCGCGACTGAATGGTGGAGGTACCGATGTCGGCCAGCGAAATCTGCCGGAACAGCTCGCCGAAGCCGTCCACCTGCTTGTCCAGCAGGCAGGCCACCGCTTCCGGGGTGCTGTCGCGGCCGGTGAAACCGGTGCCGCCGGTGATCAGCACGACCTGCACGCTGTCCTCGGCGATCCAGGTCGCGACCTGTGCGCGGATCCGGTACAGGTCATCCTTCAGCAGCACGCGAGCGGCCAGGTTGTGCCCGGCCTCGGTCAGGCGGTCGACGAACAACTGGCCTGAGGTATCGGTTTCCAGGGTACGGGTATCGCTGACGGTCAGGACGGCGATGTTCAACGGCACGAATGCCGTTTCGGCCTTGTGGCTCATGGGGTTGGCCCTTGCTTGTGGACGTGATCGCGGTGTTATATCACAGGCCCGACACGGAGACCCCAGATGCCCGATAGCGCCCTGCCCCCCTGCTCCATCCTTCTCCTGGCGGGAGGCCGCGGCCAGCGCATGGGCGGTCGCGACAAGGGCCTGATCGAGTGGCAGGGCCTGCCCCTGATCGCCCACCTGCATCGCCTGGTGCGCCCGCTCACCGATGACCTGATCGTCTCCTGCAACCGCAACCAGGAACGCTATGCGGCCTATGCCGACCGCCTGGTGAGCGACGACAGCCGAGACTTCCCCGGCCCGCTCGCCGGCATCCGCGCCGGCCTGGCGGTGGCCCGGCATCCCTGGCTGCTGGTGCTGCCCTGCGACGCGCCGCGCATCGACCGCGCCTTGCTGGAAACCCTGCTGCAGGCCGCCGGCCGCACACCGGCGCGCCCCTGGATGCTGCGCTGCGGCGGCCAGTGGGAACCGCTGTTCAGCCTGATCCCGACGCACCTGGCCGAAGAGATAGAACACGCCTGGCGCCAGGGCGACCGTAGCCCACGCCACGTCCTGTTGCCGCTTGGCGCGGAGGCCATCGAGCTGGCCGCGGGCGATCCGCGGCTGGCCAACCTGAACACCCCCGAGCTGTTGGCTAATCACCGCGAACTGAAGTAAAACGGAAGGGACGTCGAGTCGAATTTTCTCGAAGGTGGGGGGAACACTCGTTTTTAGGGGGGAACTCTTCCTAGAACTCGTCTGTCAGAAACTCGTAACTTCAAAGTCTGACCGCACAGGAGAACTGCGCAATGATCAAGCGGATGCTACCCGCCCTCCTCCTCGCCGTAGGCCTCGGCGCCCTCGCGGGTTGTTCCAGCCCTACCGTGATCACCCTCAACGACGGACGTGAAATCCAGGCCGTAGACACCCCTTCCTATGACGAGGATTCCGGCTTCTACGAGTTCGAACAGCTCGACGGCAAGCGCGCCCGCGTGAACAAGGACCAGGTCCGCACCGTCAAGGAACTCTGATACCGTCGCGTAACAGGTTTTCCTGAAGACCCCGTCGACTCGAACGAGCGACGGGGTCTTTGCTTTTCCGCCCGGGGAAACCGGGGCTCGAAAAAAAGTTCATCTAACCCCTTGTGTACCAAAACTTTTTCTGTAGAATGCGCCCCAACAAAACGGAGCGTAGCGCAGCTTGGTAGCGCGTCTCGTTCGGGACGAGAAGGTCGCTGGTTCGAATCCAGTCGCTCCGACCATATCCCGAAAAACCCGCCTCAACGGCGGGTTTTTTATTGCCTGCGATTCGGTCTTTCTCACAGGGTACGCAGGTAGGCCACCAGGTCGCCCTTCTCTTCCGCGGACAGCTTGCGCTCCAGCACCAGGTTGAAGAACTCCACCGTGTCCTCCAGGGTCAGCAGGCGGTCGTCGTGCAGGTACGGCGGCGAATCCTTGATCCCGCGCAACGGGAAGGTCTTGATCGGCCCGTCGGCGGACGCCATCACGCCATTGACCAGTTTCGGATCGTAGAAGCGCTCCACCTTCAGGTTGTGCATCAGGTTGTCGGTGAAGTAAGGCGGCGCATGACACCCGGCGCAGGCCGCCTTGCCGTAGAACAGCTTTTCGCCACGCAATTCCTGCTCGCTGGCCTTGCCCGGATCGAGCCGCCCCTCCACATCCAGCTTCGGTGCCGGGGGGAAGTCCAGCAGCGCCTGGAACTCACCCATGAAATGCACCTGACTGCCACGCTCGAGCACGTTCACCCCCTTCTTGGTGGCGATTACCGGATCGCCGTCGAAGTAGGCGGCGCGCTGCTCGAACTCGGTGAAGTCCTCGACGGTCTTCAGCGCCCTCTGCGAGCCGAACAGCCGCTGGATGTTCACCCCGCGCAGCGTCGGCGTGTCGATGCGGTGGCGGAACGGTTGCGGGCGCACGTCGCCGGCCAGGTGGGTAGCGGCATTGGTGTGGCCGTTCGCATGGCAGTCGAAGCAGGCCACGCCGCGGCTCGGATGCTCGCTACGGCGATCGTCGGTGAGGTTGAACTGCTGCTGCGGAAAGGCCGTTAGCAGCAGGCGCAGCCCTTCCAGCTGCTTGGGATTGAGAATCCCGTTGAACAGCTCGAAATAGTTGTCGATGGTCACCAGCTTGCCCTTGGACACATCGCCCAGGTCAGGCCGGGTGGTAAGGAACATCGGTGCCGGGAATTCCGGCAGGAAGTGGTCCGGCAGGTCGTAGTCGAGGTCGAAACGGGTCAGGTCGCGGCTTTCCTGGCGCTTGATCTCGTCGATGAGGAACTTGGGAAAGACCATCCCGCCTTCGGCATGGTTGGGGTGTGGCAGCGGCAGGAAGCCACCGGGGAACAGCCCCTGCTTGCGGATTTCCTCGGGGCTCAGCCTGGCCAGCTCCTCCCAGCTGGTGCCGGCCGGCAGCTTCACCCGGACCCCTTCCTGCAGCGGCTTGCCGCGCGTCATGCTGGCACCCTTGGCCGGCCTGTCGCTGAGATCGTAACGCTGCTCGAGAAGCGTCTTGTGGGCCTGCTCGATCGACGGCTTGTTCGCCGTCATGCGCTTCATGATGGTGGCGAAGTCCTCGTTGATCACCACCGGCGAATAGCTGGAAGTCTTGCTTGGCTGCTCATCCCCCGCGACCACGGCGGATTGCAGCCCCAGGGCGAACGGCATGACCCAGAGGGCATGGCGCGTCCAGGCGGGCGTTTTCATCAGGCGTCCTCTTTCGTTATGAGGAAACGCCGAGCCTCGTCGTCCCGACCCCACACCCCGGCGGTCCGCGACAGCGGACCGAACGACCTGCGACGCGTCCTGCGCCACGCGGGTTCCCGGCTGTTTCCAGTCAGTCCTGAAGGGAACTCAGGGTTTATCCATCGCCCTTAGGCCTAGCCGAACGCAGCCTGCCGAGCCAATAGGCTCAGGCTATGAAAACCATTGAGAAACGCCTATGCATCGCTTCGCCAGCATCGCCGAAGCCAGGCACCGCGCGGCATGGGGGAAGGAAGCGGAACGCAGTCCGGTTTGCGCATAGCGCGCGGGGTTACCAGCGGTGCCGCGCTTAGCGCGAATGAATAGGCATCAGCGGCTGAGGAAGGCTGCGACCTGCTCGGCCTCGAACGGCCAGTTCAGCTCGGCGCCATTGTCGCAGCGGCGCAGCACCGGGATCCGCAGGCCATAGCGCTCGACCCAGGCTTCGTCGTCGGCGATGTCCACCAGTTCGACCAGCAGGCCATGTTCGACGAAGGGCATCAGCACCGCCTCCGCGACTTCGCAGAGGTGGCAACCGAGGGTTCCGAAGAGTTGGCATTCCGGGGGCATCGAAAGGACCTGTGCAGTGTTTCGCGGCGATGGTAGCACCCGCGCTCAGATGCCAGCGACCTGCAACAGACTTTCGGCCGCCTGCCGGGCCTCGCGGGCCTGGTCCGCCGGCCCGTGGATGTGCGCCATCACCAGGGCGCCCTCCATCAGGTATTGCAACTGCCGCGCAAGCAGTGCCGCCGAACGCACGCCCAGGCGCTCCAGCTGGCGCTGGAAGTAGGCTTCGACGAAGGCCTTTTGCTCGGCCGCCTGGCGGTGGATCGGATGCGAGCGCTCATGGAACTCGGCGGCGGCATGGATGAAGGCACAGCCACGGAACGCCTCGTCCTGGAGAAACTCCTGCAGACCATCGAACACCGCCAGGATCGCCGCGCGCGGCTGCAACCGCGCCTCGGCTTCGAGCATGCGTTCGGCGGTACGCTGCCGACGCACCTCCAGGGCGGCCATGATCAGTTCGTCCTTCGAGCGAAAGTGTTTGTACAGCGTCATCTTCGCCACGCCGGATTCGGCCAGGATGCGGTCGATGCCGGTGGCGTGGTAACCCTCGCGATAGAACAGGTCGACGGCGGTGCTGAGCAGTTGCTCGCGTTTGCGGGATGTCATGGAAAGCCTCCTGAGCGGCCCATTATGCGCGACCCTGCCGCCCCCTTGAACCGCTCTGCGTCGCTCCCCGGACGAATACCGACGGAAAAAGGCGAACGCGTGCCTTGAAATATACAGACCTGTCTGTCTAATATCCAGACACCAATACCCGCCTGGAACCCTCAGATGAAACTCCATGACCTGGATCTCTCCGGCAACGCCTACAAGGTCCGCCTGTTCCTCTCCCTCATCGGCCGCGAGGCGACGCTGCGGACGGTCGACCTCCTCAACCGCGAGCACAAGACCCAGGCCTTCCTCCGCATGAATCCCCGCGGGCAGATCCCGGTACTGGAGGACGGCGACCTGCAACTGGGCGACTCCCATGCCATCCTCGTCTATCTGGCGCGGCGCCATGCCGATCCCGTGTGGTATCCGCTCGACCCCGTCAGCCAAGGCCGAATCGCCTACTGGCTCAGCTATTCGGCCAACGAGGTGCAGAACGGTCCGGCCAGCGCCCGGCTGATCGCCCGCTTCGACCTGCCGCTGGATCGCGAGCAGACCCACCAGCGAGGCCTGGAAGTGCTGCGCCTGGTCGAGCGGCACCTGGCCGAGCATCGCTGGCTGGCCCAGGGCGAACAGCCGAGCATCGCCGACGTGGCCATCTACCCCTACCTGGCCCTCGCCCCCGAGGGCGGCCTGGCGCTGGACCACTACCCGGCGCTGAACGCCTGGATCGCCCGCATCCGCGCGCTGCCCGGCTACATCCCGATGCCCGGCCTGTAGCTCGACAGGAGGCAGCATGAGCCAGGAACAGAGCCCCTTCCACGCCGGCGAACTGGCGATCCAGGAACGCGCCGGCGTTCGCGAACAGGTCGCCGGCTTCGGCAGCCGCGCGATCCGCACCTTCATGCCGGACCAGCATCGGGAGTTCTTCGCCCTGCTACCGCTGTCGCTGGTGGGCAGCCTCGACGCCGACGGCTACCCCAGCGCCTCGGTGCTCTGGGGCCCCCCCGGCTTCGCCCGTTCGCCGGAACCGACCCGCCTGCGCATCGACAGCCTGCCGCAAGCGGACGATCCGCTGGCGGCCAATCTCGAGGCCGGCACCCGCCTCGGCATCCTCGGCCTGGAATGGCCGACCCGCCGCCGCAACCGCATGAATGGACGGGTCCTGGCGCGGGACGGAAAGGGTTTCACGGTCGGCGTCGAGCAGTCCTTCGGCAACTGTCCCAAGTACATCCAGGCGCGCAGCCATCAGCCCGTCTCCAGGATCGCAAGTCCCGCGTTGCAGGGCGAAGGACTCGATCCGCGCTGGCTGTCGCTGGTCTCGCGCAGCGATACGCTGTTCATCGCCAGCCAGCATGCCGACCCGCTCAGGGGCGGCGTCGACGTCTCCCATCGGGGCGGGCCGCCGGGCTTTCTCCGGCTCGGCGCGGATGGCCGCCTGTGGTTGCCCGACTACGCCGGCAACCGCCTGTTCAATACCCTCGGCAACCTGCTCCAAGAGCCTCGCTGCGGCCTCCTGTTCATCGATTTCGACAACGGCGACCTGCTGCACCTGCACGCCGAGGCCGAGCTGTTCTGGCCGGGTTCGCAGCCATCCATCCCCTGGCCCGCCGGCGCCGAGCGCCTGCTGGCGTTGCGCCCCGCAGGCTGGCGCTGGCGGCGCGGCCGCCTGCCGCTGGCATTCGGCGAGCCCCAGCCATCCCCTTTTCTTCCTGCCGGTGAATCTTGATGCCTTTCCTGTATCGCCTTGCCTCGTTGTTGATCGCCCTCCTCGTCCTGCCGGTGCAGGCGGCGGAAATGCGAGTCGCCCTGTTGCGCACCTCGGGAGTGGAAACCCTCGATGCGCTCACCGTCGACGGCGGCTCCTGGGTGCGCCGGGTGCCGCTCAGCCATACCGCGGTGCTGATCGAGCACCATGCCGCCACCCTGCTCTTCGACACTGGCCTGGGGCGCGACATCGACGCCCAGTTCCGCGCCGACATGCCCTGGTGGGCGGCGCCGCTGTTCGCTTACCAGAAAGTCGTCCCGGCGCGCGACCAACTGGACGCAGCCGGTATCCGCGTCGATCGCATCCTGCTGTCCCACGCACACTGGGATCACGCCTCGGGCCTGGTCGACTTCCCCGAAGTACCGGTCTGGGCACCCTACGAGGAGATCGCCTTCAGCCGCATCGCCACCCCGCCGGCCGCCTTCCCCAGCCAATTCCGCCATGGCGTGCGCTGGCGACCTTACAGCTTCGATCCGCAGCCGTTCATGGGCTTCGACGAAAGCCTCGACCTGTTTGGCGACGGCCGCCTGGTGCTGGTCCCCCTGCCCGGCCATACGCCCGGCTCAGTCGGTCTGTTCGTCACCCTCGACAGCGGGCGCCGGCTGTTCTTCAGCGGCGACACCAGTTGGCGACTCGAAGGCGTCGAAGGCCCACGGCAGAAATTCTTCGCCGGCCGCGCCCTGGTCGATCGCGATCCCGCGCGCACCCTCGCGCAACTGGCGAAGATCCGCCTGCTGCTCCGCAGCGACCCGCGCCTGAGCGTGATTCCGGCGCACGATGCGCGGGTCCAGGCCGCCCTGGGCTACTTCCCGCACTGGCTGGAATAGCGGGAAAGCCCGTCCTAGACAGGGTTCGTGCCAATTCGCGGCCACCCTCGACTAATGTCTAACAGTGGCCGTCTTCCTGTAGTGCTTAAGTAACCGGGCTGTCACAGGCCGACGTGGCGTCACGCCGCCGCCATCGGCCTGCCCCAAGCGCTCGAGGAGACAATAACAATGAGCATGACCCCGATCGCCCGTGCCGTGGCTTTTGCCGCGCTGGGTTCCAGCATTACCGTCCCAACCCTGGCCCATGCCGAGTTCATCAAGGACAGCAAGGCCAGCATCGAACTCCGCAACTTCTACTTCAACCGTGATTTCCGCCAGGAAGGCGCCAGCCAGTCCAAGGCCGAGGAATGGGCCCAGGGCTTCCTCCTGCGCTACGAGTCCGGCTACACCGAGGGCACCATCGGTTTCGGCGTCGACGCCATCGGCCTGCTCGGGGTGAAGCTCGACTCCAGCCCCGACCGCAGCGGCACCGGCCTGCTCAAGCGCGACCGCGAGACCGGCCGCGCCCAGGACGACTATGGCGAGGCAGGGATCACCGCCAAGCTGCGGGCGTCGAAGAGCACCCTGAAGATCGGCACCCTGACCCCCAAGCTGCCGGTGATCATGCCCAACGACAGCCGCCTGCTGCCACAGACCTTCCAGGGCGGCGCGCTGAACTCCATGGAGATCGACGGCCTGACCCTCGACGCGGGGCGCCTGAAGAAGGTCAACCAGCGCGACTCCTCGGACAACGAGGACATGACCATCACCGGTGGCGGCAAGCGCAACATCGTGGTCCGTTCCGGGCTGACTTCGGACAAGTTCGACTTCGCCGGCGGCAGCTACAAGTGGACCGACAACCTCAGCACCAGCTACCACTACGGCAAGCTCGACAACTTCTACAAGCAGCATTACCTCGGCCTGGTGCACACCCTGCCGATCGCCGACAAGCAGTCGCTGAAATCCGACATCCGCTGGGCGCGCTCCACCGACGACGGCTCCAGCAACGTCGACAACAAGGCGCTCAACGCCATGTTCACCTACAGCCTCGGCTACCACGCCTTCGGCGTCGGCTACCAGAAGATGAGCGGCGACACCGGCTTCGCCTACATCAACGGCGCCGACCCCTACCTGGTGAACTTCATCCAGATCGGCGACTTCGCCAACAAGGACGAGAAATCCTGGCAGGCGCGCTACGACTACAACTTCGCCGGCGTCGGCATTCCCGGCCTGACCTTCATGACCCGCTACGTCAAGGGCGACAACATCGACCTGCTGACCACCTCGGGCGAAGGCAAGGAATGGGAACGCGACATGGACATCGCCTACGTGTTCCAGAGCGGCCCGTTGAAGAACCTCGGGGTGAAGTGGCGCAACGCGACCATGCGCACCAACTACACCAACGACTACGACGAAAATCGCCTGATCGTCAGCTACACGCTGCCGCTCTGGTAACGGCAGGCCCCGCGGATAGCCGCGCTACGGCCATCCGCCCCTCCCCAGAGCCCCGCGGCAGAACGAAGAGGCCACCCTTGGGTGGCCTCTTTCATGGCGGGATGCCTCGCTCGCAACGTGCAGGACGGATAGCGCCTGGGGCGTTATCCGCCGATACCCCGCCGGACCAAGGAAGTCCGCCCCCTCATTCGTGGCTGATCGCGCCGATCTTGTGGATCGACAGGTCCGCGCCGTAGTACTCCTCCTCCTGGCTCAAGCGGATGCCCAGCAGCGCCTTCATCAGCCCATAGACCAACAGGCCGCCGGCGAAAGCCACCGTCACCCCCAGCAGGCTGCCGAGCGCCTGGCTGGCCAGGCTCACCCCGCCGAGCCCACCCAATGCCTGCTGGCCAAAGATGCCGCAGGCAATCCCGCCCCAGACCCCGCAAAGACCGTGCAACGGCCAGACACCGAGGACGTCGTCGATCTTCCAGCGCACCTGGGTCGCGGTGAACGCCCAGACGAACAGGGCCCCCGCCACCAGGCCGGTAGCCAGCGCGCCGATCGGATGCATCAGGTCGGAACCGGCGCACACCGCCACCAACCCGGCCAGCGGACCGTTGTGCAGGAAACCCGGGTCGTTGCGGCCGATCAGCAGCGACGCCATGGTGCCGCCAACCATCGCCAGCAAGGAGTTGACCGCCACCAGCCCGCTGACCCCAGCGAGGGTCTGGGCGCTCATCACGTTGAAGCCGAACCAGCCGATGATCAGGATCCACGACCCCAGTGCCAGGAACGGGATGCTCGACGGCGCCATCGCCACCAGCTTGCCGTCGCGATAGCGGCCGTTGCGGCTGCCCAGCAATAGCACCGCCGCCAATGCCAGCCAGCCGCCCAGCGCATGCACCACCACGGAGCCGGCGAAATCGTGGAAAGGTGCGCCGAACTCCAACTTCAGCCATTCCTGCAAGCCGAAATTGCCGTTCCACACCAAGCCTTCGAAGAACGGGTACACGAAGGCCACGATCAGCGCCGTGGCGCACAACTGCGGGCCGAACCGGGCACGCTCGGCGATGCCGCCGGAGATGATCGCCGGGATTGCCGCGGCGAAGGTCAGCAGGAAGAAGAACTTCACCAGCGCATAGCCACTGTCCACGGTCAGCGCCGCTGCCGGGTGGAAGAAGGTCACGCCGTAGGCGATCCAGTAGCCGACGAAGAAATAGGCCAGCGCCGAGATGGCGAAGTCGGACAGGATCTTCGACAAGGCGTTGACCTGGTTCTTCAGGCGCACGGTGCCCACCTCGAGGAAGGCGAAGCCGGCGTGCATCGCCAGCACCATCACCGCTCCGAGCAGGATGAACAGGGTATTGGAGCCGTGGATCAGGACTTGCACCGCACTATTCAGGTTATCCATGGATTGAGGCAGCCTTCGCGCGTAGAGAGAAAGCACCAGAAACGCCCACGCCCGTCCTTCAACGCACCATGACGAAGCAGTAGTCGTCGTGCGAACCGCCGCTTTTCTTCGGCGGACGTTTCGCAAGGTGCCTGAGGCAGCATGGAAAGCTCCCGGACTTTCCTTGATTTTCATTGGGTTGGACGTTCATCCCGAAGTACCCTCCGGGAGCGCCTGGCGCCCTCGCAAGGGGCATTCCGGCCGACGTGCGCACCAGGGAATTGCAAGCGCCATACCAGTTCGCGCCCCGTTACGAGGCAGCCGGATGGGCGTCATCTCGCCGCAGCCGCGCCGACAGGCACGCTGTGGCAGTCTTTAATGAAAGGAGCGCCGGGAGCGACCGGCAACGCGCGGAAATTACCCATCGGTTGAACCTTCCGCCCCGCGCTCGGCTCGAAAAAAACACACCCCATGACCAGAGGAGCTCGTCATGCCCCGCAAGACCACTGCAAACGCTGCAAAGGATGAACTGTTGGCTGAATTCCAGGCACTGGTCGCCGATACCGAGAAACTCCTGCAAAGCACCGCCGACGTGGCGGGCGACCAGGCGGAAGAAATCCGCGGCAAGATCCACGACAGCCTCAAGCGCGCTCGCGATACCTTGCGCGACACCAAGGACTCGCTGAAGGACAACGTCCGCGAACGCAGCCAGGCCGCGGTGGACGCCACCGAGGTGTACGTCGGCGAACACCCCTGGCAGAGCATCGGCATCGCCGCCGGCGTCGGCTTCCTGCTTGGCCTGTTGGTCAGCCGGCGCTGAGCCATGAGCGAAGGAAAGGACCCGGCGGACGGCCGCCCCTCCCTGCGGCGCTTCGGCGCCGCCTTCCTCGGCCTGTTGCACGGTCACGTCGAGCTGTTCGGCATCGAGCTGCAGGAACAGAAGGCCAACACCCTGCGCCTGCTGCTGTTCGCCGGGCTGGCCCTGGTATTCGCCCTGCTCCTGCTGGTCGGCCTGTCGCTGCTGGTGCTGATCGTGTTCTGGGACACCAACCGGCTCGCAGCGGCGCTCGGGTTGTGCCTGTTCTACGTGATCGGCTCGCTGTTCTGCGGCTGGCGCCTGTACCAGTCGATCAACGACGAAAGCTCGCCGTTCAGCGCCACCCTGGAAGAACTGGCCAACGACCGCGAGCGACTGCTGCCATGACAAGGAAACGCGCATGAGCCAACTACCGGTGAACGCGACCGGCCTGTCGCGTCGCGAATTGCGCAAGGCGGTGATCCGCCTGCGCCTGGAAATGCAGCGCCAGCAATTGCGCCGCGAAAGCCAACTGCTGGTGCAACCCTTCCGCCAGGCCCAGGGGCTGGGCCACAACCTCAGCCAGCAACTGTTCGGCGGTGGCAATGCGGCGCTCTGGGGCGCCGGCGGAGCCGCACTGCTGGGCGTACTGCTTGGCAAGGGCGGGCGCTGGCAGCGTCTGCTGCGCCTGGGCGTCGCCCTGGCCCCGCTGTTGCTCGGCCTGCGCAAGCAGAAAGGCCGTTGAAGGATGCGCCGACCGGCAGCGGTCGGCGCCCTCCGTTTCCCCAACGCGACGATTGAGCTTGCCGAGGCAAACCGTTAGCGTGTCCGCATCGCCTCAGCGCATCCCTGGAATTCCCGATGGACTGGCAGACCCTGCTCACCCGCGAACGGCTCGGAAAGCCGGTACACAGCAACGATGAACTGGGCCGCAGCGCCTTCCACAAGGACCATGACCGGATCATCTTCTCCGGCGCGTTTCGCCGCCTCGGACGCAAGACCCAGGTCCATCCGGTCTCCAGCAACGATCACATCCACACCCGCCTGACCCACTCCCTGGAAGTCGCCTGCGTCGGCCGCTCGCTGGGCATGCGGGTCGGCGAGATCCTCCGCGAGGAACTACCCGAGTGGTGCGACCCCAGCGACCTCGGGGTCATCGTCCAGTCGGCCTGCCTGGCCCACGACATCGGCAACCCACCGTTCGGGCACTCCGGCGAAGACGCGATCCGCAACTGGTTCCAGCAAGCCGCCGGACGTGGCTGGCTGGACGAAATGAGCGACGCCGAGCGTTCCGACTTTCTCCACTTCGAAGGCAACGCCCAGGGCTTCCGGGTCCTCACCCAACTGGAATACCACCAGTTCGACGGCGGCACGCGGTTGACCTACGCAACCCTGGGCACCTACCTGAAGTACCCCTGGACCTCGCGCCACGCCGAAGCGCTGGGCTACAAGAAGCACAAGTTCGGCTGCTACCAGAGCGAACTGCCGCTGCTCGAGCAGATCACCCATAAGCTCGGCATGCCGCAACTCGACGACGAGCGCTGGGCTCGCCATCCGCTGGTCTACCTGATGGAAGCGGCGGACGACATCTGCTACGGCCTGATCGACCTCGAAGACGGCCTGGAAATGGAGCTGCTCGAATACAGCGAGGTCGAGGCGCTGTTGCTCGGCCTGGTCGGCGACGACCTGCCCGACACCTATCGCCAACTCGGCCCCAGAGACTCCCGCCGGCGTAAACTGGCGATCCTCCGCGGCAAGGCCATCGAGCACCTGACCAATGCCGCCGCCCGTGCCTTCGTCGACCAGCAGCAGGCCCTGCTCGCCGGGCAGCTTGCCGGCGACCTGGTGGAACACATGCACGGCCCGGCCAAGCTCTGCGTGCAGCGGGCCAAGGCCATCGCGCGGGAAAAGATCTTTCAGGACAAGCGCAAGACCCTCCACGAGATCGGCGCCTACACCACTCTGGAGATCCTCCTCAACGCCTTCTGTGGCGCCGCGCTCGAGCAATACGGCGGGCATACGCCGTCGTTCAAGAACCGGCGCATCCTCGACCTGCTCGGACGCAACGCGCCCGACCCGCAGTGGCCGCTGTACCGCGCCTTTCTCCAGGTGATCGATTTCATCGCCGGCATGACCGACAGCTACGCCACGGAAATGGCCCGGGAAATGACCGGACGCTCGAGCCCCTCCTGAACGGAAGGGCTCATACCGCAGCGGCCGCCAACTGCTCCTGGAGCTCCTCCTGCAACGCCTCCAGGGCCAGCCGGAGTCTTTCGCCAGGCGCCTGCAGGCACTCCCCGTCGCCACCTCGCCGGCAGGCGTCCTCCAAGGCCTCGCAAGCCTCCAGCAGGGTACGCGCCCCGATCATCCGCGCGGCGCCCTTGATGCGGTGGGCATGCTCGGCGAGCCGGGTCCTGTCGCCCTCGCGCAGGAGGATGGCAAGGCGCTGGAGGTCCTGACGGTTGCTGCCTAGCAGGGTCTCCAGCAGTTCGCGCAGCCGTTCCGGGCGGCCGCCGCCGAGGCTGCTGAGAGCGGCCGCGTCATAGAGCCCCCGGGGCTGCGCGGCGTCGCGACCGAAAGAGGTCGCGAGGTAGTTGCGCAGGGTCTCCAGGCCGAGCGGCTTGAACAGGCAATCATCCATGCCCGCGTCGCGACAGCGCTGTACCTCGTCCGGCTCGGCGTCGGCGGTATAGCCGAGGATCAGGATCGGCGCGCGCCGCTCGCACCGTTCCTGGATGCGTATCCTGCGTGCCAGCTGATAGCCGTTCAGGCGCGGCATGTTGCAGTCGCTGATCAGCACCTCGAAGCGCTCGTCGGCCCAGAGTTCCAGCGCCACCTGGCCATCCTCCGCTTCCGCCACCCGGTGGCCGAGAAATTCCAGTTGCTGGCGCAGCAGTACCCGGTTGGGCGGATAGTCGTCGGCGATGAGGATATGCAGGCGGCGAGACGGCTCCATGGATGCTGCCAGCGGGTCCTGGCCGGATTCAGGCATTTTCGGCCCGCACTGGCGCAATAGCAGGTCGAGCGACACCCGGGTGCCTTTGCCCGGCTCGCTGTGCATCTCGACATCGCCGCCCATGAGGTCCACCAACTTCCGACAGATCGCCAGCCCAAGGCCGGTCCCGCCCTGCACCGTGCGTCCCTTGGCCACCTGGATGAAAGGCTGGAACAGGCGCGCCTGGTCCGCCGGAGCGATACCGATACCGGAATCCTCCACGTCCACCCGGACGATCGCCCTCCCCTCGTCCAGGTTCCTTTCCTGGAGACGGATCGTCACCTGTCCCCGCTCGGTGAACTTGATCGCATTGCTCACCAGGTTGGAGAGCACCTGCTTGAAGCGCAGGGGATCGATCAGCACGTCCCGTCCCGGGGCATCGTCCAGTTCCAGAACGAGCCTCAGGCCCTTCTGCCGGGCCTGGCCTTCGAACATGCGGCGCACCGACTCCACGACATGGCGCAGGCGAACCCGCTCGGGCGTGAGGGTCAGGTGGCCGGACTCGATCTTGGCGACGTCGAGGATGTCGCCGATGAGCAGTTGCAGCGACCCCGCAGCCTCGTAGGCGACCTCCAGCGAGGCGCGTTCGCGCTGCTCCGGCGCCAGGCGCTGCAGGACCAGTTCGAGGATGCCGATGACCGCATTCATCGGCGTACGGATCTCGTGGCTCATGGTCGCCAGGAAGACGCTCTTCGCCCGATTCGCCTCGTCCGCCTGGCGCATCGCCTCGCGCAACTGGCGGGCCAGGCGCTCCCGTTCGGTGATGTCGATCCAGCCGTTCATCAGGCCGAGCACCCGGCCCTGGCGATCCCTGTAGGGCGTGACCCAATGGTGGATCTCCAGCAATTGCCCGCCGATGCGCACCGCCATGTCGGTGAAGCTCGCCGTTCCTCCCCGAGCCACCGCCAGGCACTGCTGGTGCATGAGCCGTGCCTTGCTGCCCTCGACCCAGTCGGAATCGGTCAACAGGGTGCCGCGGGCCTGCTCACGGGTCATCCGCAGGCTTTCCAGGTAATTGCGGTTGCAGGCCAGCAGGCGACCGTCGAGCGTGCGGATGCTCACCGGGTAGGGAATCCCGTCGACCAGCGCCTGCTTCAATGCCAGGCGGCCGCTCAGGTCGGCTTCGGTACGTTGCCAACGCCTGAGCCTGAGCTGCAGGACGGTATTCCAGCCCAGGCATCCGACGCAGACCAGGCAGGCCACCAGCAGGCCGAGCACCAGGCTGGAAGGGGATGGCGAGCGCAGCCCGTCGGCAGCCTGGCGTAGCGGCGCTTCGTCGACCACATCGGCGTCCCCCGGACGATCCGGAGCGGGAATCCGGAGCATGGAAGCATATTCGCCAGCCGTCGCCCTCGCCGGAACGGCATATCCCGCCATGCAGGCGAATATGAGAAGCAGGCCGAGCATGCACGTACTGCGTTTCTGGAACTTCATTCGGTTCCGGCCCTTAGATAAGCGTATTGCGTTTGGCGAACTCGATGAGATCCACCAGCGAGCCGGCGTTCAACTTCAACAACAAGCGCGCCTTGTAAGTGCTGACGGTCTTGTTGCTGATAAACATCTGCTCGGATATCTGCTTGTTCGAATAACCCTGGCTGAGGTATTGCAATACCGATACTTCGCGATCGGACAGGCGTCCGAGCAATTCCACATCGTCGGAATAGGCGCCCTGTTGCACAGGACGCATGGCCGAGCTGGGAAAGTAACTGTATCCCGAGGCGACCGCATTCACCGCCGTCACCAGTTCGGCCAGTCCGCCCTGCTTGCAGACGAACCCGGCGGCGCCCGCCTGCATGCTGCGCAGGGCGAAGAGCGAGGCGCTCTGGCCGGTCAGGACGAGGATCTTCAGGGGCAACGCCAGCACCATCAGGCGGCTGATGACCTCGAGGCCGTCCAGCCTGGGAATGCCGATATCGAGGATGACCAGGTCCGGCTTCAGCTCCCGCCCGAGGCTGATGGCATCCACGCCATTATCGGTATCGCCGACGATCTGGTGCCCTTCGGCTTCCAGCAACATCTTCATGGCCATGCGAATCACGGGATGATCGTCGACTATCAGGATACGGCTCATTGTCTGATTTCCTTGCCAATAAAAATTCAGAAAAAATTCTCCTGAGCAAGATATAGACGGGAGCCATATTGTCGAGATATTCGATGGCAACTCATATACTTTAAGGAATATTCTCACGGAAACTTAATTTATTTCTTACGGCGAATTCAAAACCTCGTATATTGCCAAGCAATTGGCCTGGTTATCTGCATGAAAAACACCCGCATATATACGCGCTCTCCCGGCTCGTTATCTGCCAGAGCGAGTTGAATAGTTCGTCAGGGGCTTCGGAGTAATGCTATCCGCATGTACGGCCACAAGCCGCCGACATGCCTTCGGCAGGGCAAAGGGAAGCACGACGGGCGCCGGGCCAGATAGCGCCGGAGCAGGATTGAAAGGGAGGGAAGACGCGACCGCCATCCTCGGGCGGGATGGCGGCGCTATCGCTTAGAGCTTCGGCAGGACAGGCTGTTCCGGGTACCAGGCGTCGACCAACGCGCCGACCTCGACGCTGGCCAGTTCCGGTTGCTGCTTCAACCAGGCCTCGATCAGGGCCCGCTGCTCTTCATTGACCGAGCCACGGCGCGCCAGGCAGACGAAACCGAATTCGTCGCAGCCGCCATAGGTCAGTTCGTTGGCTTCGATCGCCTGATCGATGAAGCGCAACATGAAAGCGTTCACCGCATCGGCATCCACGCCTTCCTTGTAGTGGAAGTTCAATTCGAAACCCAGCTCCTGGAATTCATCGACGCACAATTTCTTGCGCAGGCGGCGGGAACGATTAGTAGCCATGGCGGCATCTCCTGGATTGACGCTCCATTGGCGGAGCCTCGCATTACAGACAGTAGCCGACGCCGCTGGAGCCGCGGGCGAACCCCGGCAAGCTCCGCGCGGCGCGGCCGGATTGCCGGCGCACTCTACCAGTTCCGACCATTCGGCGATATGACGGCGAACTCCGCGAAACTCCAGCGCATCGTTATCCGCCTTGCGGCATAATGAGCAAGACGGCCTCTTCGCGTGATGCCCGTCTCTTTTTTCAGGTTCGCTTCGTTTTTCATCTTCATTTCATTTTCTACCCTCCGTCTTCAAGGGTTCTTCATTAATGTTCAAGTCGCTGCGTACTCTTGCCTTCGCCACGCTCCTGCCTTTCGCCCTTCCCACCCTCGCCCAGGTCAACGCCACCCTGCCGGCCAACGTGCAGAAAGCCCTGCAGACTAACAAGCTGACCGGCAACGATCTGTCGCTGGTGCTGATTCCGCTCGACGGCCCGGGCAACCCCACCTACTACAACGCCGACGTATCGGTGAACCCGGCCTCGACCATGAAGCTGTTCACCACCTATGCCGCCCTGGAAATGCTCGGCCCGACCTACCAGTGGAAGACCGAGTTCTACACCGACGGCCAGCTCAAGAACGGAGTGCTCAACGGCAACCTCTACCTCAAGGGCGGCGGCGATCCGAAACTGAACATGGAGAAGCTCTGGCTGCTGATGCGCGACCTGCGCGCCAATGGCGTGACCAAGGTCACAGGTGACCTGGTACTCGACCGCAGCTACTTCAACATCCCGCAGTTGCCGGTATTCAACGACGACGGCGGCGACGACACCAAGCCGTTCCTGGTCGGTCCGGACTCGCTGCTGGTCAACCTGAAGAGCGTGCGCATGGTGGTGCGCACCGACGGCAACAAGGTCAACGTGCAGATGGACCCGCCGCTGGCCAACGTACGCATCGACAACCAGGTGAAGATGACCGCGCCGGCCACCTGCCCGGCCTGGCCGAAGCTGCGCTTCAGCCCGGTGACCCAGTTCGACGGCACCACCCTGCTGGCCACCGGACAGATTCCCCAGGGCTGTAGCGCGCAGACCTACATGTCGCTGCTCGACCACCCCGGCTACACCGCCGGCGCGGTGCGCGGCATCTGGCAGGAACTGGGCGGCAGCATCCTCGGCAAGGACCGCCAGGGCAGCGTACCGCGCAACGCCACGCTGATCGCCAAGGCCTTCTCGCCAGACCTGGTCGAGATCATCCGCGACATCAACAAATACAGTAACAACACCATGGCCCGGCAGTTGTTCCTCTCCATCGGCGCGCAGTTCCGCAACAGCGCCGACGGCGACGACGCCCAGGCCGCGCAGCGGGTGGTGCGGCAGTGGCTGGCGCGCAAGGGCATCACCGCGCCGCGCCTGGTGATGGAGAACGGCTCGGGACTGTCGCGCCAGGAACGGGTCAGCGCCCGTGAGATGGCGGCGATGCTGCAAGCCGCCTGGCACAGCCCCTATGCAGCGGAGTACATCTCCTCGCTGCCGCTGGCGGGCCTCGACGGCACCATGCGCAAACGCCTGCGGCGCACCGCACTGGTCGGCGAGGCGCACGTGAAGACCGGCACCCTCAACACCGTGCGCGCCCTCGCCGGCTTCAGCCGCGACGCCAGCGGCCACAACTGGGTGGTGGTGGCGATCCTCAACAGCCCGCGGCCGTGGGGCGCTTCGGCGATCCTCGACCAGGTACTGCTGAGCCTGCACGCGCGGAAATAAGGCGCGGTACGAAAAAGGCCGCCAGCGGTTGCCCGCCGGCGGCCTTTTGCATGAATACCGCTCGCCTCAGCGAACGGTGATTCTCCAGGCCCGATGGATCTTCGGATTACGCGCGAAATCCGGATCGAGGGTTTCGCCGGTGATCTCTTCGACCGCATAGCGGGCCTGCACGCTCTCGTCCAGTTCGAACTTGCGGAAGTTGTTGGAGAAATACAGCACTCCGCCCGGCGCCAGCCGCGCCATGGCCAGGTCGAGCAGTTCGACGTGGTCGCGCTGCACGTCGAATACGCCTTCCATGCGCTTGGAGTTGGAGAAGGTCGGCGGGTCGATGAAGATCAGTTCGTACTGGCCATCGTCTTCCCGCAACCACTCCATCACGTCGCCGTGCACCAGGCGCTGCTTGTCGGAAAAGCCGTTGAGCGACAGGTTGCGCCGCGCCCAGTCCAGGTAGGTCTTCGACAGGTCGACGCTGGTGGTGCTGCGCGCGCCGCCCCTGGCCGCATGCACGGTGGCCGTGGCGGTATAGCAGAACAGGTTGAGGAAGCGCTTGCCGGCCGCCTCCTTCTGGATGCGCAGGCGCATCGGCCGGTGATCGAGGAACAACCCGGTATCCAAGTAATCGGTCAGGTTCACCAGCAGGCGCACATCGCCCTCGCCCACCTCGAGGAACTTGCCCTCGCTGCTCTGCCGTTCGTACTGCTTCTTGCCGGCCTGGCGCTCGCGGCGCTTGACCACCACCCGCTCCTGGGCAACGCCCAGGGTCTGCGGAATCGCCGCCAGGGCGTCGAACAGGCGCGCCTGGGCTTTTGCCGGATCGATCGACTTGGGCGCGGCGTACTCCTGGACGTGAACCCAATCGCCGTAGATATCCACCGCCAGGGCATACTCCGGCATGTCGGCGTCATACAGGCGATAGCACTCGATCTTGTCGCGGCGCGCCCATTTGCCCAGTTGCCGGAGGTTCTTCTGCAGGCGATTGGCGAACATCTGCCCGCCCTCGCTCAGCCGTGCCGGCTCGCTCGGCGCCCGCGCCAGGCCTTCGTCGTTGCGTTCGCCACGCTCGCCGGTGACGAACTGGCGCGGCTCGACCTGGATCATCAGCAGCTTGCAGGCCAGCGCGCCGTTCCAGAACGCGTATTGCTTATGGCTGCGGATACCCATGCGCTTGCCCAGTTCCGGCGCCCCGGTGAACACCCCGGCGCTCCAGCCGATGCAGCTCTGGCGCAGGCGCTCGCCGAGGTTCTGGTAGAGATACAGCAGGCTGGCCTCGTCGCCGAGGCGCTCGCCATAGGGCGGGTTGCAGATCACCAGGCCGGTCTGGCCCTTGTCCGGGCGCGGCTCGAAAGTCGCCAGTTCGCCCTGGTAGATCTTCACCCAGTCGGCCACTCCGGCACGCTCGATATTGTTGCGCGCCGGCTGGATCAGGCGCGGATCGGCCTCGTAGCCGCGAATCCACAACGGCGGCCTGGCCAGGCCGGCCGCCGCGCGCTGCTGGGCTTCCTCGTGGAGCTTGCGCCACAGCGCCGGCACGTGCCCCAGCCAATTGCTGAAGCCCCAGCGCTCGCGCTTGAGGTTCGGCGCGATATCGGCAGCCATCAGCGCCGCCTCGACCAGGAAGGTGCCGACGCCACACATCGGGTCGGCCAGGGCACCGCCCTCGGCGGCGATCTTCGGCCAGCCGGCACGGATCAACACCGCCGCCGCCAGGTTCTCCTTCAGCGGCGCGGCGCCCTGCTGCAGACGATAGCCGCGCTGGTGCAGGCTATGCCCGGAGAGGTCCAGGGAAAGGGTCGCCTGGCCGCGGTCGAGGTGCAGGTGGACGCGCACGTCCGGATTGACCTTGTCCACCGACGGGCGTCGGCCGGAGCGCTCGCGCAGGTTGTCGACGATCGCATCCTTGACCTTCAGCGCCCCGAAATGGGTGTTGTCGATGCCCGAGCCCTTGCCGCTGAACTCCACCGCCAGCGTGCCGCCGGCGTCCAGGTGGTCTTCCCAGTTCACCGCGTGGACCGCCATGTACATGGACTCGGCGTTCTCCACCGGGAATCGCGCCAGCACCAGCAAGACCCGGTTGGCCAGGCGCGACCACAGGCAGAGGCGATAGGCCACCTCCAGGCTGCCCTGCCCGCGCACCGCCGACACCTGGGCGCGCGCCTCGTCCAGGCCGAGCCCCTGCGCCTCTTCGAGGAGCAGGCTTTCCAGGCCTTTCGGGCAGGTCAGAAACAATTCGTAAACATCAGCCATATCGCCTTCCCGGGCCGTAGCCCTTGTCAGTGGAAGCACCCTCATGGGCACTTCTTTGGCACCAGGTGCCGTGGTTCGATTGCCGGAACGCTCCCGGCGTTGCTCGCTGCGACCCCGAGTCGCAGTCTGGGCGACCCTTCGTCGGAATGCGAGGAAATCTCAATTGGTGGGGGTGCAAATCGTTATAAGGCGCAACCCCGCGACCCTGCGGCGTTAGCGCCGGAAACCAGGCGTCATGAGCCTGCAACATATGGCCCTATCGACGAAAGCGTTAAGTCTTTATGACAAATCGGTCATTCACACGCCTGAACGCTTTGGTTAGAACTCCAGTTAATCCGCCACCGCAACGGTGTCGGGCGAGGGTCGTCACGCCGGCAACGACCCCTTTCGGCGAAAGCTTCGCCAGGCCTCCCCTGGGGGCCAACGGGACATAACAGTCAACAAGTGAGGGCAACACCCTATGAGAAGACTTAAGCGTGATCCGTTGGAAAGAGCCTTCTTGCGTGGTTATCAGAACGGCATAACCGGTAAATCTCGTGATCTTTGTCCGTTCACCCATCCTACGACGCGGCAGTCCTGGCTCAACGGCTGGCGCGAGGGCCGTGGCGACAACTGGGACGGCCTCACTGGCACGGCCGGCTTACAACGTCTCAATCAACTCCAGCACGTGTAAGCGACAACACGGATAGCACCGATTTCCCCAAGGCACGCCCCATCCGGGCGGCGGGCGCAAGCCCAAGGGCTCCGCAAGGAGCCCTTTTCAATTCCGCCGCGGCAATGCGGCGATGGCGTCCACCGCTTCGCGGATCAACGCCGGTCCCTTGTAGATGAAACCCGAATAGATCTGCACCAGGCTCGCCCCGGCGGCGATCTTCTCCGCCGCGTGCGCGCCCTCGGTGATACCGCCGGCGGCGATGATCGGCAGCCGTCCGCCCAGTTCGCCGGCCAGCACCTTCACCGTGTGCGTGCTCTTCTCCCGCACCGGCGCGCCGGACAGGCCACCCGCCTCGTCGCCATGCGGCAGGCCTTCCACGCCTTCGCGGCCGAGAGTGGTATTGGTCGCGATCACCGCGTCCATCCCCGCCTCGACCAGCGCCGCGGCGACCAGCGCGGTCTCTTCGTCGGTCATGTCCGGGGCGATCTTGATCGCCAGCGGTACCCGCCGGCCATGCCGCAGCGCCAGCGCTTCCTGGCGCTGGCGCAGTGCCTCCAGCAGTTGCTTGAGCGAATCGCCGAACTGCAGGCTGCGTAGGCCGGGCGTGTTCGGCGAGCTGACGTTGACGGTGACGTAGCTGGCGTCGGCGTAGACCTTGTCCAGGCAGATCAGGTAGTCGTCGACCGCGCGCTCCACCGGGGTATCGAAGTTCTTGCCGATGTTGATCCCCAGTACGCCGCGATACTTCGCCGCGCGCACCCGTGCCAGCAGGTGGTCGACGCCGTGGTTGTTGAAGCCCATGCGATTGATGATCGCGTTGGCTTGCGGCAGGCGGAACAGGCGCGGCTTGGGATTGCCCGGCTGCGGTCGCGGAGTGACGGTGCCGATCTCGATGAAGCCGAAACCGAGCTGGCCGAACCCGTCGATGGCGTCGCCGTTCTTGTCCAGGCCCGCGGCCAGCCCCACCGGATTGGGAAACTCCAGGCCTAGCACAGAGACCGGCAGGCTGGCCGGCTCGGGCGTCAGCAGGCGGTTCAGGCCCAGGCGACCGCCGGCCCCGATCAGGTCGATGGACAGTTCGTGGGAGGTTTCCGGGGACAGTTTGAACAGCAGCTGGCGGGCCAGGGTGTACATGGTCGGGTATCGGTCGGCAGAATGAAGGGTGCCGATTATAGCCGTCGAGCACCCGCTCAGGCGAGGCGTTGCAGCGCCAGCAGGCGGCCATCCTCGCTGAAATCGAGGCGGAACGTGCCATGCACGCCATCGTGGCCGATGAACGGACGCAGGTGATGGGCCGGCAGGTTCACCCGGCGACCGTCGCGGCTGCGCAGCAGGACCCGATTGGCCCTGCCGCCGTAGATGGCCTGCAGGCGTTCGCCGGACAGGGCGATATCCATGATGAGACTGGGCATGGAGCCCCCCGCTTGAATGAACCACGACAGCTTGCCACAAACCACGCGGTTGAATGTCACGCCCGAACCTGTGCTTCAATGGACGGACCGTCGCCGTCCCCTCCCGCCCCTTTCCGCGTCGGTCGCCGAGCCCGAGGAGCCCTCCGTCGATCATGAGTTCCAACTCGCGTAGCAACAGCACCTTCACCGGTCGCCTTTCCGCACTCGCCAACCGCCTGCGCCTGGGTGCCGCGCGAAGCGATGGCCGGGAGCTGCGCGAACGGGCGGCCGCCCTCGAGCTGCCGTTCCAGCCATTGCGACGGCCGGAGCCGAGCGTCTGGTGGCAGGCCGGACCGCCCCTGCACACCCTGGTCGATCTGCCGCGCGGCGCGCTGTCCGGCCCGGTCCAGGAAGACAAGGCGGAAGCCCACGCGGTCCTCAAGCGCCTGGTGCGGGTCAGTCACTCCACCCTGGAGTCGGTCGACCTGAAGACCATCGAAGGCGTATGCAGCCGCGAGATCCTCGTCCAGGCACCTTGCCCACGCCTGGAAGACCTGGCCACGGCCGAGGTCTGCCGGGGCGTACGGATCATCAGCTACAAGGATTTCGTCAAGGCCCTGAGCCTGGCCCTGCCGCGTTTCACCAACGGCGACAGCATCCGCCTGCGCCAGGCCGCCTGGCACGGCGAGCGCCTGTTCTGGGCGGGCGAACGTCAGGCCTGCGCCTTCGCCGCGGCGATCGTCTACGCCCGCCGCCGCGAACTGGAACTGAAGCTGCCGGCACACCTGGAACGCTACGAACTGGAGCCCGGCGCGCTGGACGAACTGGAACAGCGCTACCACATGCTGCGGATTCCGACCCAGGCCTGGTCCGAGCCGACCTTCATGAGCCTGCTGCTGGATACCGGCCTGCCCTATGCGCGACTCGCCCTGTTCACCCCGGAAACCCCGGAGTGCCTGTTGCTGCCCCGCAACGACGAACGCGCCGATGCCCTCGGCGAAGGTCTGCGGGCGGCTGGCGCGGCAGACGTGGTGAAGTATCTGAAGCAACTGTAGGCAACCGGCCAGGACTGGCCAGCTCGCGCCCTGACGTGCATCCTCCAGCAGACCCACACAGGAGCGATCGCATGTCCCTACCCCGCCTCAGTCTCTGTCTCGCCCTCGCCTGCGGGCCGGCGCTGGCCAGCCAGGAGCCGGTCTACGGCGAACGCCTGGAAGGCTTCGACTACGCCTATCCGGTGCATTATCTGGACTTCACCTCCCAGGGCCAGCCGCTGAGCATGGCCTACCTCGACGTCGCGCCGAAGAAAGCCAACGGCCGCACCATCCTGCTCATGCACGGCAAGAATTTCTGCGCCGGGACCTGGGAGCGCACCATCGACGTGCTCGCCGACGCCGGCTACCGGGTGATCGCCGTCGACCAGGTCGGCTTCTGCAAGTCGAGCAAGCCGGCCCATTACCAGTACAGCTTCCAGCAACTGGCAGCCAACACCCACGCCCTGCTGGAACGGCTCGGCGTCGCCCGGGCCAGCGTGATCGGCCATTCCATGGGCGGCATGCTCGCTACCCGCTACGCCCTGCTCTACCCGCGGCAGGTCGAACGACTGGTGCTGGTCAACCCCATCGGTCTGGAGGACTGGAAGGCCCTGGGCGTGCCCTGGCGCAGTATCGACGACTGGTACAGGCGCGACTTGCAGACCAGCGCCGAAGGCATTCGCCAATACCAGCAAGCCACCTACTACGCCGGCGAATGGCGCCCCGAGTTCGATCGCTGGGTACAGATGCAGGCCGGCATGTATCGCGGCAAGGGGCGCGAGTCGGTGGCCTGGAACTCGGCGCTGACCTACGACATGATCTTCACCCAGCCGGTGGTCTACGAACTGGACCGGTTGCAGATGCCGACCCTGCTGCTGATCGGCGAGAAAGACAACACCGCCATCGGCAAGGACGCCGCGCCGGCAGAACTGAAAGCCAGGCTGGGCAACTACGCGCAACTGGGCAAGGACGCCGCCCGACGGATTCCCCAGGCGACCCTGGTGGAATTCCCCGACCTTGGCCATACCCCGCAGATACAGGCTCCGGAACGCTTCCACCAGGCACTGCTGAAGGGTCTGCAAACCCAGCCCTGAACCATCCACCGGCGGCGCTCTCGCCATCGGCTTCGCCGCGCCTTGCCCGGCGTCAACACCGATGCCTGCCGCCGGCGTTTCACTGCACTGGCTGCGCGACGACGCGTGGCTCGCGTCGCGCAAGCCCACCCACGCCGCGGCCGTTCCCATCCACATGGAGGTTCATCGTGTTCCCTTGCCAACCCCGTTCGCTACTCGCCGGCGTCCTGCTGGCGAGCGCCCTGCCCGCTCACGCGGAGCTGCCCCACGCGCCCGCCTACATCGATGACAGCGCCTACCCGGCCGCGGCCCGCCAGCGCATCCTGCCACCGATGTTCGAGCAGAAGCTGGGCAGCCTGCGCTACCTCGCCAAGCCCGGCGACCCCTTGATCACCCAGGCCGAGAGCAGCGACTTCCAGCGCACCAGCGACTACCGCGAGACCCGCGCCTACCTGGAGAAACTGGTAGCTGCCTCCTCCGGCCGCATCGCCCTGCGCGAGTTGCCCGAGCGCAGCGCCGAGGGCCACCCGATGCTGCTGGTGACCGCCTCCACCGAGGCCGACAAGTCCGCCGCCGGCCTGAAGCGCTCCGCCAAGCCGACCTTGCTGGTGGAAGCCGAGATCCATCCCGGCGAGGCCAACGGCAAGGACGCCATGTTCATGCTGCTGCGCGACATGAGCGCTGCCGACCGCCCGCTCGCCGGGCTGCTGGAGAAGATCAACCTGCTGTTCATCCCGGTGGTCAACGTCGACGGCGACCTGCGCCGCAGCGCCTACGGGCGGATCAACCAGAACGGCCCGCGGGAGACCGGCTGGCGGGTGAACGGCCGCAATCTCAATCTCAACCGCGACTTCACCAAGCTCGACAGCGCGGAGATCCGCAACGTCGCCTGGGTGTTCAACCACTACGAACTGAGCTTCTTCGCCGACACCCACTCCACCGACGGCGCCATGTATCCCTACGACAGCTCCTACTGCCACAACGGCAACGGCTGGTCACCGGCGAGCAGCGCCTGGATGGACCAGGTCATGCGCAAGCCGGTGTACCAGGCGCTGGAAAGCCTCGGGCACATGGTCCATGAATGCCTCAGCCTGAACGACAATCAGGATCCGACCCAGGGCTACTACCCCTACCGCACCGACCTGGCGCGCTTCTCCAACCAGTACGGCGACATCCGCAACGTGCCGTCGATCCTCATCGAGCAACACGCCCTGCATCCGTACAAGACCCAGGTGCTGGGCAACTACGTGATGCTCAAGGCGATGTTCGAGGTGATCGGCGAGCAGGCCGCCAGCCTGCGCCAGGCCATCGCCAGCGACCGCGAGCGCCTGCTGCGGCAGAAGGAGGTGATCCTCACCTGGAAGCCGGGCGAGGCCGCCGAGACGCCGTTCGTGGTCGGCGACTACCGCTACGAGCAATCGCCGGTCACCGGGGCCCGCACCATCGTCTGGAGCAACCGGCCGAAGACGCTGAAACTGCCGGTGACCGACAACGGCGTACCCGACCTGGTGGTGCCGCGTCCCCAGCGTTTCATCGTCCCGGCGCAGTGGCACGAGGTGATCGCCCGGATCAAGGCCCACGGCATCCGCTACACCACCCTGGAGCGTCCGACCGAAATCGCCGTGACCCTGTACCGCATGGACGACATCAAGCTCGCCGATGGCTTCGAACCGGATCGCGTGCAAGGCAACCGGATTCCGGGCTACGAAGGTCGCCTGCTGGTCAGCGGCACGCCGAAGCCGTTCCAGCGCTTGCAGACCTTCCCGGCCGGCTCGCTGTTGATCGACACCGCCCAGCCGCTGGGCGTCCTGGCCATCGACCTGCTGCAACCGCAGAGTCCGGATTCCTTCTGGTCCTGGGGCTTCTTCAATTCCACCCTGGTGGCCGCCGAGGAGCCGGAGGAATACGTGATGGAGCCGATGGCGCGCAAGATGCTGGCGGAAGACCCGGCGCTGAAGGCCGCCTTCGATAAACGCCTGCGCGAGGACAAGGCCTTCGCCGCCGATCCGCAGGCGCGCCTGCAATGGTTCTACCAGCGCACGCCGTTCTACGACGTGAACGCCTTCGTCTATCCGGTAGGAGTGGTGTTCTGAGGCCCACCTGGGGCTGACGGCGGACAACGCTGCGCGTTATCCGCCCTACCGCTGGGCTTCGGGAGCCCCGTTCCCTCTCCCGCTTGCGGGAGAGGGCTGGGGAGAGGGAGCCGGTCTCAGGTACCGTCGGTGGGTGTGGGCAGGTTGCTTCTCGGCTTGCGCTTGCGCCTGGGTTTCAGTGGTTTTTCGGGTGGCGGCGACAGTTCCCGCTTGCGCAGCTTCTTGAGGATTTCCCGATGCTTCTCGCGCCAGGCCGGCACGTCGAGGCCGTGGAGTTCGAGCAGCTCGGGGTTGCGCTCCACCAGATAGACCGCCGCTTCCTGGGCGGCCTCGGCGATCTTCCAGGCGATCGACTGCGGTTCGATGCTGCCTTCATAGGCGATCCAGTCGCTGAACTCCGGAAAGGTCCCGCAGACCTTCTCGAAATCCTCGTCGTGCATGCGCTGCCGGCCACTCTCGATGTTCTCAAGGCGTTTGGGATCCATGCCGACCACCTCGGAAAACTGCGGTCGGTTCAACCCCGTCAGCCCGCGCAACCCGAACAGGCGCTCGCCGGCGCGAAACAGGCAGCGCTTCCTCACTACATAGACCATGTACAGATACTTCCCTTCGTTTCTGGCGCGATGCGCCTCAGTCGCCCTTGCCGCTCGCGGGCGTTTTCCTCTTCCGCTGGCGCCTGGGTTCCAGCGGCTCTTCCAGGGGCGCCGGCTCCGCCTCCGGCGCCTGTTCCGCCGCCAGCAGCGCCTCGCGTATCTCACGGTGGCGTTCGCGCCAGGCCTGCATGTCGATGCCGTGCCGCTCCAGCAGCACCGGGTTGCGCTCCACCAGGTAGACCGCGGCCGCCTGTGCCGAGTCGGCGACCTTCCAGGCGATCGACTGCGGCTCGATGCTGCCTTCATAGGCGATCCAGTCGCTGAACTCCGGGAAGGTTCCGCAGACCTTCTCGAAGTCCTCGTCGTGCATGCGCTGCAGTTCGTTCTCGATGTTCTCCAGGCGCTTGGCCGTCATTCCCACCAACTCGGCGAACTGCGGACGGCTCAAGCCCATCAGCTCGCGCAGGGCGCGCAAGCGCTTGCCAGCAGTGAACAAACGTCGATTCTTTACCATGTGTAGTCCGCGTCTGATGGTTCCCTATGCATATTGATTCACTAACTGTTAGTAGATCAATATGAATCCAAGCCCTCTAGACCGAGGGTTCCCCTCCAACATCGGACCATGGTGCAGGACGCCTGATGAAAGTGGAAGAACTCCCCCAAGAGGGTTTCGCCGAGTGCCCCCGCTATATAACCCTGATGCGTTTCGCCTTCCTGACCGGCCTCAGCGACCGGCCGGACCTGCTCTACGCCTGGATAGAGAGCGGCGACCTGCCGATGCGAACCTTCGGTACGCAACGCCTGGTGGATATGCAGAAGCTGCAAAAACGCATCGAGGAAGCAAAAAAAGGAGCCGATTCAACTGGGTGAATCGGCCCTTTCTGAAAGACCCTGCCGCCGGCGAAACCCCTCAGCGATTGAGCATGAAGGTCTCGTACTCCAGGTCGTCCAGCGCGGTGGTCAGGCGGTACAGCCCGACCAGCACGCAGACCAGCAGCGACAGGGTGAAGCCGTAGCCGAAGAAGCTCGGCCCGAGCAGCAGGCTGACGAAGGTCAGGGCGCCGTTGACGATCACGAACAGCACGCAGAGTTCGAGGACGATGCGGCGCTTGTCCAGGTAGAAGAAGACGTTGAGCAAGGCCATGAACACTACCTGGATGCTCACCCCGATCAGGTCGATGTAGAACAGCGGCAGGTAGTAGCGGGAAATTCCCAGCCAGCCGAGCAGTTGCGGCGCCAGCAGGAACAGCAGGACCACCGCCAGCCCCTGCACCTTGCAGATTTCCAGCAGGCCCTGGCGGATGGCGAGGATCATCTGCTCCTTGAGCAGGCCGATGTGCTGCAGGGTCTCGCCGCCGCGGATCGCCTCGTAGACCCGCTCGTACCACTCGGCGAAGTCGGTCTCGATGCGCACCAGGAACACCGCCATGCCGGGAATGATCGACAGGTAGGCGAGGAAGATCGGCAGGTCGTAGAGGATCGAGGCGCGCAGCGGGCCGATCACCAGGTCCGAGGTGGATGGGTTGAACCAGAAGATGAACTTGTCGATCCAGATCCCCAGGTTGTAGCAGAGGCCGGTCAGCAGCAGGCTGACGAAGACCTGCCGGCGGTCGAGGAAGTCGAAGGCCACCATGCGCCTGGCCGGGTACTCGCGGAGGATGTCGTAGAGGAAGACGAACAGCAGGCTGGCGTGGCCGATCAGCAATGCCAGCAGCAGGCCGTCCATCTGCATGAAGCGCAGCAGGTAGGCACAGGCGACCATCAGCGCGTAGCCGATGAACATCACCAGCAGGATGCGTTTGTAGGCCTTCATTCCCGACAGGAAGATGATCACCAGCCACAGGTTGCAGAGCACCACGAAGTTGGCCATCACCAGCAGGCGGTAGGCGAACGGCTCATCGAACAGGGTCGCCAGCAATATCGCCGAGAGCAGGCCCGCCGCCAACGTCACCAGCAACAGCACGCCCACCAGGTTGGGCAGGATCGCCTCGTGCTTGCGCTCGAACAGGCGATCGGAAATGAAGCGGGTGAAGAACAGTTGCAGTCCCCCGGTGAAGATCAGCGACAGCGCCATCAGGTAGGTCACCGTGATCAGGAACTGCCGGACCAGCACGTCCGGCACCACCACGCCGAGGCTCAGCACGCCGATCAGCATCACGCTGACGATCGACAGCACCCAGGGACCGGAGCTGATCAGCCCGGCGTAGAGATAGGCGCGCAGGGTCGCCGTATAGGAATCGCGGGAAAGGATCTTCCGCAGTTCGAAGCCGATGCCGGCCATGTCATGCAATCTCCGTGGCTTCGCGGTACAGCCCGCGGTAACGTCCGAGCATCAGCGCCTCGGTGTAGTAGCGTTCGACCCGTTGCAGGCCGACCGCCTGGGCCGCCTGCCAGCGCTGCGGATTGCGCAGCAGGGCGAGGATCGCCCGCGAAGTGGCCTGCGGGTCGGCGATCGCCACCACCTCCCCGGCGCGGCCCAGGGCGCGATCTTCGGCGTCGGCGCCTTCGATCAGTTCGCGGCAGGAGCCGACGTCGCTGCTCACCACCGGGGCGCCGGCAGCCCAGGCCTCGAGGATCACCAGCGGCTGCGCTTCGCTGATCGAGGTGAGGACCATCAGGCCGAGTTGCGGCAGGACCTCGCCGATCCGACGAAAACCGAGGAACTTCACCTTGTCCTGCAGGCCGAGGCTGGCCACCAGGCTGCGGCATTCGCTGGCATAGTCCGGGTCTTCCTCCTCCGGACCGACGATCCAGCCCTCCGCCTCCGGCATCGCGCTGACCACCCCGCGCATGGCGCGGATGAAGGTCTTCACGTCCTTGATCGGCACTACCCGGCCGACCAGCCCGACCACCGGCGGAATCCCCGGCGGCCGCCGTTCGAGGGCGCCGGCCCAGGCATCGAGGTCGATGCCGTTGGGGATCACCCGGGTGCGCCGTGGCTCGGCGCCATCGAGTACCTGGCGCTGGCGGTTGCCTTCGTAGAGGGCGACGATCGGATTGGCGGCGCGATAGGTGAGCAGGCCGACACGCTCGAAGAAGCGGATCCACAAGCGACGGATGTAGCTGACCTCGGCATCCAGTCCGGTACTCAACTGCTCGTCGGGGTTCTCCGCGATCCAACTGGCCTGGGCCAGGTCGATCTTGCGCTCCTTGGTGTAGATGCCGTGCTCGCTGAGCAGGTAGCGGCAGCCCCAGCGACGTTGCAGGATGCAGCCCAGCAGGCCGGCGTAGCCGGTGGAGATCGAGTGCAGCATGCGCGCCCGCGGCATCCGCCGGGCCGCCTCGGCGAGCATGAACACCGGCGCCTGCATCGAGCGTAGGGTCCAGAAGTAATTGACGAAGGACGGATCGGTGCAATAGCGCTCGTAGCCTGCGGTGATCGCCTCCCAACTGGCCTTGCTGTGGAGAAAGTCCTCGCGGCCGATGCGGCCCTCGGCGAGCAGGTCGAGCAGCGCGTCGCCCTCCTCCACGTCCGGCGTCTCCGGGTAGTGGAAGAAACGGTGCAGGTCGCGCAACGCCTTTTCGGTCTCGCTACTGCCCTGTCGCGTCTGCGGGTTCGGCGAACTCCAGGCGGTTTCCAGGAAGTGTTCCTCGATGTGCAGCACATTGTCCGGGATCGGGTAGTGGCGCTTGCCGTAGGCATCCTTCTGGCCGCCGATGAAGAACACCGAGAAGGTCAGGTCGGGGAGACCGAGGATCAACTGGTTGACCCAGCTGGAGACGCCGCCGCGGACATAGGGCCAGGTGCCCTCCAGCAGCAGGCAGACATCGGCGATGGGCGCTGTCGGAGCGGTGTGTTCAGTCATGTCCAGTATCTCGCCAGGGCCGCGAAGGGCGGCCGTTGCAGCATGTCGTCGGGCATTCCGGCGAGAAGCCGGGGGATGTCCCGGTAGCGCCGCTGGAAGAACGCCACCTCGGCGCGGAACGGCGCCAGCTGGGCGCTATCGATTCCCGCCTCCTCGGCGGCCTGGAGGGCGTGCCCGGCATCCTCCAGGCGGCCTTGTTCGAGGGCGATGCGCCCGGCCAGCAGATGCAGCTCGGCCGAGGGTCCGCCGCGCAGCGCCTGCTCGGTATGTTCGCGCGCCTGTTCGAGGATGTGCTCCAGTACGCTGCCCTGGGCCAACCCCAGGTAGGCCAGTTCCCAATACCAGCGCGCCAGGGTCCCGTGCAGCGCGCCGCGTCGCGCCGGCGTGGCGCCGGCGAGGCGGCCGAGGGCGGCCTCGATGCGCTGGTTGATCCGGCTTTCCTTCTGGTCGAGCATCGAGTAGGCCAGCAGGCGGACGTCGTCGGCAGGGTCGCGCAGGGCCAGCTTGAGGATCGGGATCGCCTCCTTGCCGGGCATCCGCCGGGTGGCGAAGATCGCCGTGAGCCGCTGGTTCGGGTCCGGCGCATGGCGCAGGACGTCCTGCAGGCCGCCGTCGCTGAACATCATGTCGAGGCGCTTTTCCTTCGGCCGGAACGGCAGCTCGGGGACGCCCATCGCCTGCCAGGCCTGCTCGCCACGCTGGCGCGGCAGGTACAGCGCCGGGAATACCGCCGCGGCGACGCCGACCGCCCCGATCAGCGGCACGAAGAAGGCCAGGCTGAAGAGGAACAGCGGGCTCCACGGCAGCGGGAACTTGTAGCGCCGCGGCAGCAGCAGCCATACGCCGACGCACAGCAGGGCGCTGCCCAGGCCGTGGGCGAACAGGTAGAGCGCCAGCGCCTGGCCGATCGGCAGGTCGGCGAAGACGCTCGCCCAACTGCTCAGCTCGAACAGGAAGGCGCCGCTAAACAGCCACTTGCTGATCATTCAGGCCGCACTCGTTGAAAAGGAAATGTCCCAGCGCCTGCCGATCGTTGCCGGCGTCCAGTTCGTACTGGCGGATGCGCACGCCCAGCGACTCCAGCTCGCGGGCCTGGCCGAAGCGTTCGGCGAAGAGAATCTTCAGGCGCTGCAGATACCCCTGGGAGCCTTCGGCGGAAGTCAGCGGCAACAACACCAGCAGGACCCGCCGGCCCTCGTCGTTGCGCAGTCGCAACTGCACGTCGAGGCCACGCTGGCTGCCTTCCAGCAGACGCTGGACCTCTTCGCCGTAGCGCGCATCGGTCAGCTCGAAGGCATACAGGCAGGCCGGCAACCCATGGTCGCGGGCGTCCAGCAGGGAGCGCTTGAGGTACTGGGAGAAGCGCTGGGCGTCGATGTCGGCCAGTTGCAGCGCGCGACGGTCGCTCTGCAACAAGTCGGCGACGTGCCCGGCGAGGATCGCCAGCAGGCTGAAGGTGCGTTCGTTGAAGACGAAGAACGGCATCTGCTCCACCGCCAGCAGGGCGAGGATCCGCCCATCGGTGTCGACCAGCGGCACGCACACCTGCAGCGCGCTGTGCGCACGCTGCTCGCCGCGCTCCAGCAGTTCCTGGCGCACGCTGACCAGTTCGCCGCGCTCCAGGCAGGTGCGCACCAGCAGGTCGTCGGCGTCCAGCGCCGGCATCTCGCCGAGCGACGCCAAGGATTGCGGCTCCGGGGTGCGGTCGTGGCGCACCCGGTAGAGTCCGGCGATGCGCAGCGAACCGTACTGGGCCAGCAGCGCCAGCACGGTTTCCGCCAGCGCCTCGAGCGGTGCCTCATCGCCCGGCAGCTCGCGCAGCAGTTGTCGCAGACCGAGCAGCGAACTGCGCAGGCTCTGGTCGTTGCCGGCGACCCGCTGTTCCAGGCGATCGTGGGAGATGCGCAGGATGTGATGGGCGCGGGTGAATTCGTCGAGGCGCAACTGGCGGTACTCGTTCGCCAGCTCCAGGCGCTCCAGGCGGCGTTCCCAGATGTCGCGGAACTCGCCCACCAACATGGCGCAGAGCAGCATGCCGACGATGAAGGCCGCCGGTACCTGGGCATAGGCCTCTACGCCCTGGGCGCGGAACGCGAATAGCGCCGCCACCAGCAGCGCCGCGCTGGCCAGGCCGCGGACGAAGCCGTAGCGCATGCCCAGCAACAGGGGCGCGAGGATCACCCAGGGAAAGGTGGCGTTGACCTGCAGCGGGTCGTCCGGGCTGAACCACCAGCCCAGGCCCAGCGCGAGCGCGCTGATGACCAGCGTCTCGACCCAGGAGACACTGCCGCTGGCGCGCGGTGCGAGGGTGAAATCCTTGTGCGCGGACATCGCCGTCACTCGAGCCGCAGGTCGCCGACCAGCTCGCGCAGGACTTTCTGCGCGGCGCCCGCCAGGCTTTCCCGGGACCAGCCGGCGCGCGCCCCGCTGGTGCTCCAGAGCACCCGCCCGGAGGCCGGCTCCAGCACCTGCAGGCTGACGCCCACCGCCGGCTCGCCGTCCAGGCCGTTCTTGTACTGCCACTCCTCGACGCTGCCGGTGACCACGTAGGCCAGCTTCTGCTGGCGTGCCCAGTCCAGCGCGCGCTGCTGGCGCTCGCGGTCGTCGACCAGTTGCAGGTCGCCTTGCGGCTGCGCCGGGTACAGGCGCGGCCGCACGCCCTCCTCGGCCAGCACGCTGAGCAGGATCTGCTCGGCACGCTCGCCGGCCTGCGGCGCCTGGGAATAATTGAGCAGCGGCACCAGGCCCCACTGCGCGCCGCGCGCCAGCGGCGTAGCGCTTTCGCTGGTGAAGCTGGAACAGCCCGCCATGAACAGGGCGACGGCCGCGAGAGCCAGGCAGCGGATGGATTGCATGTTGTGTTCCTCCTGTTGAATTCCGTATCCGGGCCGCGTTCAGCGGCCGAAGCGCGTGCTGTAGGTCACCCCGAGCGTGCCGCCGGCATCGCCGCCGCCGCCCTGGGGAGCCGACTGGTAGCCGAAGGTGAACGCCAGTTCGTCATCGCCCAGCAGCTCCATGCCGATGCCGAGATCGATGCCGTAGTTGAACTCCTTCTCTGTCCACTGCCAGCCGGCCAGGGTGTCGACGATCCAGGTGTATTGCGGACGGCTGCGGTTCAGCGCGCCAGGGAAGCCACGGCGCCAGGTGCTGCCGAGGTAGACCTGGCCATAGCGGTCCTGCAGCAGGTCCTGGCTGCGCGCGCCATCGAGCGCCAGCGCACCGCCATGGGCCGCCAGCAGGTCGTCCGGCACGCGGTTCTCCAGGCGATTGCGCTGGTAGTCGATGCCGCCGCGCAGTTGCCAGGCCGGGCCATCGAAGAACAGTGTGTGGGCCCACTCCAAGGACAGCGCCTCGCCGTTGCCGAGGTCGTCGCCCTGGCGGGTGGAGAAGCGGTTGTGCGCCAGCGACCAGCTCAACTGGTCGCGCCCGCTGAGGGTGTGGCGGCCGCCGAGTTTCACGCTGTCGCGCATGCCGAGGGCGCGCATCAGGCCGGTCTCGTCGGTCTCGCGGTGCCAGTCGAGGCCCGCTTCCAGTTCGTCGCGCGCACTCAGCCGCCAGTTGCGCAGCAGGCCCAGGCCGTGGCGGTCCTCGTCGTCGCGCCAACTGCCATCGAGCGTCGCCGCGGCGAAGCCATCGGCCAGTTCGCGCCGCAACGTCAGCCTGGCGTTGCGTTCGCTACCGAGGAGCGAACTATCCAGCGCATCACCGTGATAGCGGCCACTGCCCAGTTCGAGATCGGCGTACCAGTCGTCGCCGAGGTGGCGCGCCGCGCGCAGCGTCGGTCCCTTGAAGTCGAGACCGCCGAAGTCGCGCTTGTTCCAACCCAGTTGCAGGCCCTGGGGCGTGCGTTCGAGGATTTCCGCCGCCTGCCGCCGCAACTGCTCGCGGTTGTCGCGCGAGTGGCCATCGCCCAGTGCGCCCAGGGCCTCGCCCAGCGCTTCGCCGCCATGGCCGAGACGCACCAGCGCCTCGACCCGCTGCGCCGGATCCAGCTCGCCGCGCTCCAGCAGGCGTTGCTGGGCGGCGCGATTCTGGCTGCGCAGGGCGGCCTGGATCTCTTCGTTGCGCCCGATCTTCAGGCCCCGGCCGCGCGCCCAGGCCAGCCAGTCATCCTTCAGCGGCTCCTGGTTGGTGGCGGCGAGCTGGTCGAGGAACTGCTCGAACCACAGCTGCAGCATCGCCGGCTCGCCATTCCAGGCCCGCCGCGCCTCGCCCTGGGCGAGCAGCGGCCCCTGGGCCACGGCGAGCAGGCGCAGGTAGGCGGCGAAGCTGTCCGGGGTGGCCCTGACCGCCTCGCGGTCGAGCCGCCGGAGCAGTTGCCGGCGCAGGCGCAGGGCCTTGTCCTGGTAGCCGCTGGCATCCAGCGCGTCGGCGTAGGCGGCCTGCACCAGCCAGTCGTTGGGATTGGACTTGAGGTACAGGCGGAACCAGGCCAGCGCCTGATCGTTACGCTCGAGCAGCAGGCTGGCGCTGGCGAACGGCAGCCACAGCGTGCTGTCCCGCAGCGCCAGGCCATGCCACTGCGCCAACAGGGGCGCCAGGCTGTCGCGACGGCCACGGTCGATGTAAAACCAGAGCAGGCGTTCGCGCACCAGGTTCTCGCCGGGGAAACGCACCAGGGCTTCCCGGTACAGGCGCTCGGCGACGTCGCCATGGCCTTCCTGTTCCGCCAACCGCGCCCTGGCCACCCAGTAATAGGGGCTGCCCTGCGCTTCCGGCAGGCCTTCGGCCTCGGCCAGCAGGCTCTTCAGGGCCGGCCAGTCGTGGAGGTTCTCCGCCAGTTGCAGGGCGCTGGCCAGGCGCCGCGGATCGCGGCTGCGCTGCCAACTGCCGATAAGCACCTGCAAGGCCTGCTGCGGATTGCTGTCCCGGTACAGGGCGATCAACTGGTCCTCGTCGCTGCTGTTCAGGCGGATGTCCAGGGCCAGCATGCGCTCGTAGGCGGCGCGGGCATCGTCGTCCTGCTCCAGGGCCCAGGCCAGCGCCGCGCGCAGGCGCCAGAACTCCGGCTCGCGGATCGCGCGGGTATCCACGCCGGCGAGGACCTTCCAGGCCTGGCGCGGATCGAACAGGTTCCAGTGGGTTTCCGCCCACTGCATGCGTTCCTTGACGCTCAGCGGGAAATGCCGGGCCATCCGCGCCCAGACCCCGGTCTCTTCCTGCAACTGCTGGGTGTGTTCGAGGATCTGTTGCAAGCGCTGCCAGGCCAGGCGCTGTTTCGGATAACCCTGCACGTAGCCGCGCAGCCATGCCTCGCCCTCTTCCGGCGTGCCGCGGGTTTCATGGCTGTAGACCAGCGCATCGAGTTCCTCGTCGGTCATCTGTCGCTGCGCGCCGATGGGCGCCAGCAGCTCGATGGCGCTGTCGAAATCGAACATCTGCAGCGACAGGCGCCAGGCATGCTCGCGCAGGGCCGGGTCATCGGCGCCGGCCAGCAGTTGCTTCCACAAACCCAGGGCCTGCGGGCCGTTGCCGGTCCATTCGCCAAGGCGCGCGAGATCGGCCAGCAGCGTCCTGTCCTGCGGGCGCAGGGCCAGCAGCTCCTGGCCGACCTCCCAGGCCCGCTCGATCCGCCCGGCGGCCATGTTCAGGCGCAGGTCGGCGGCCAGCGCCTCATGGTCCTCGGGGCGCAATTCGCGCCAGCGCCGGATGAAGCGTTCGGCCAGGTCGTAGCGCTGGCTGCCTTCGGCGGCGCGTACGCCCTCGGCGAGCCAGGCCAGGGTCGATTCATCCTCCGGCAAGGCGTCCAGCCGCTCGTCCAGCAACAACGCCGCCTGCTCGCCGCGCTCGCCAGCGAGCAGGCTGGCGAAGGCCTGGCGCAGATAGGCCAGGCGCTTCGCCGGCTCGGTTTGCGCTTCGGCCAGTTGCCGCTGGATGTCCGCCGCCGGCAGCGGCTCGCCGGAAGCCAGGTACCAGCGCGCCGCCTCGTCCAGCCAGCGCTGCCGGCCCTGCGGGTCGCGGCCGGCCAGTTCGGCAAAGGTCCGCGCCGCCAGGTCCGGCGCGTCCAGGGCCAGGGCATGACGGGCAAGTCGTTCGAGCATGGCGTCGTTCAACGAAACATGCTCGATCTTGCGCAGGCGCTCCAGCAATCGGCGCGTCTGCTCCTCATCCATGCCCTCGGGCCTGGCCAGGGCGCCAAGGATGTCCAGTTCCACCTCGTAGAACGGCGTTGCCAGGCGGTCCTTGCCGCGCAGACGGGCGAGGTGATGACGCGCCTGCTCGAAGTCGCCGAGCTTGACCAGCAGGTCGATCAGGGTCAGGCGCAGCGCGTCGTTCTCCGGGTGCGCCTGCAACAGCAGTTCGGCGTAGTTCACCGAGACCGCGTCGGGCTCGCCATCGCCGCTGGGCATGAATACTTCTTCGCTGTTGAAGGTCAGCCACAGCACCAGCGCCACCCCGAGAGCGACCGGCAGCAGGGCCCAGGGATTCAGCAGGCGCGCCTTGGGATGCTTGTCAGCGGCAGGCGAGTTGGCCATCGCGCACCTGCTCCATCGGCAACTCGAACGTCCACAGGCCGTTGCCGGCCTTTCCCGGGAAGGCCTTGCCGGCCGCGCTCAGCCGGCAATCGCCCGCCGCGCGCACCACCAGGCGCAACGGCAGGTGCCCGGCGAAGGCGAACTCGACGCGGCCATCGTCGCGGTAGCGCCAGTGCTTCAGCGGCAGGTTGGCCTCCTCCAGCGCCGGCCGCGGATCGCGGCTGTCGCGCAGGACCAGGCGCGCATTCGCCGCACTCAGGTGTACATAGCGCCCCTGGGGCAGGTCGCGCACGCCCGCGACTCCCGTGGAGCGAGCGAGGTCCGGCCAACCCAGCGCCGGGTCCAGGCGCAGGGTGCGCAGGGCGGCGAAGCCACGCAGTTGCCAACTGCCATCGGCACGCTTGGCCAGGCTGGCGCGATGCAGGCCTTCCAGGCGCGGGATGTAGTCGCTCATCCACAGCGACAACGGATGCTCCGCCTGCATCGCCGCGTAGATCTGGTGCATGGTGCGGATCGAGGCCTGCTTGGTCCCCGAATAGAAGTGGTAGTACAGGTGCAGGCCGCGCAGGCGGCGCGGGCTGTCGGTCAGGGCGAAGGTATCGATGACGCCGCGGAAGCCGTAGTACGGCCCCTGCCAGAGATTGGTGTAGACGTTCTCGTTGATGATCGGCGCGTAGTACTGCACGCCGCCGCGGGTGGGCCGGATCAGCGGGTAGAGTCCGGTCAGCGAGGGAAAGGCCCGGGTCAGCGCGGTATTGCCGCCGTTGACGTTCATCAGCCCGGCGTCGTAGGCGAGCTTGATGGTGGCGGCGTCGGGCAGCGCGTCGCCGGACCAGAAGATCATCTTCACCGGCTTCCGCGGGGTGGTCAGGCGCTGCTCGATGTAGTCGCGGGCCCCGATCACCTCGCGTACGAAGTCGACCTTGTCGTAGCCCGGGATGGCCATCTTGTAGCCATACTGGGCCTCGAAGTTCTCGCCCTGCTCGGCCAGTTGCGGCTGCCAGAAGAACGGATGGCTGAAGGTATGGCTGGCGACCTCGACCTTGTCGTCGGCGAAGATGCGCCGGGCGATCGGCTCCAGCTCCCTGGCCAGGTGCGGGTACATGCCCTTCGGCCCGACCTCGCCTTCGATCACCGAGACCGAGGTGAGGAACGGATAGGGCTTGATGAAGTCCTCCAGCACCTGCTGGCCGGCATAGGGACTGCCGGGCACCTCGGCACGGGAGACGAAGCCGTCGCCATCGATGTGCACGGTGGCGATGCGCCGGCCATTCTCGGTGGTCGCGTCGGGACTCGGCAGCGGCGCAAGGCGCAAGGCCTTGCGCAGGAAAGCGAACGGATCGAGGATCCAGCGCCGGTGCTCGCTACCCTCCTCCAGCACATAGGGAGCCAGGGCGAAGCCGCCCCAGTCGGCGGTCGCCACCGGCACGTACTCCTTGCCGTCGCCCTTGAGCTTGAGCGCCGGGGCCACCCGCGCCGGGTCGAGTACGGTGAGCGCCGGCAGGTCGCGGATCCGGATCACCAGCGGCGCCTCGAAGGCGCCCAGCAGCGCCTGGTCGTGGGTCTCGGTGCTCGGCTTGACCTTGAGCTTCTGCGACAGCCGGCGAATCCCCAGGCGCTGCAACAGGCCGTCGTTCTCGGTGGGCAGGCCGGCGAGGAACGCCACCGGCACCTTTTCGTCGAGACGCGCAGCGATCCAGTTGTCGAAGGCGTCGCTGGCCAGCGGCGGTCCACTGGTCATCCAGGTGACTACCCCGGCGTAGAGACCGCTCAGCGGACGTTCGGGCAGCGGCTGGTCGGTGGGCAGGTAGTCGACCCGATAACCGAGGTATTCGAGCAGGCCGCCGAGGTAGACGTGGCCGGGGCTCAGGGTCAGGTCGCCCTCGCGCGGATCGTAGAGCAGCGCGATGCGCCGCGGTTGCACCTCGACGTCGCTCACCCCCAGGTAGTCCAGCGCCGGGGTGCTGACGAACGGCACGTAGCCTTCGCTACGCAGGCGCGCAGCGAGCGCGCGCGCCTCGTCGCGCCGCTCCGGCGGCAGGTAGTCGATGGCGACGATGGGCATGCCCTGGGCGCGCAGGGCATCCAGGTGGCCCTTCAGCCAATCGCGATCGTCCTGGGGCACCTCGCGGTATTGCCCGGCAGCGGCGTCCCAACCGGCATGGATCGACTCCACGGCCACCGCCGACGCGACGCCGGGCAACTCCGGCAGCACTTCGAAACCGCGATTGAAAAACAGCTTGAGGCCCGGCTCCTGGCGATGCAGCTGGGCGAGGAAACTGGCCAGCGCCCGGCGCTGGCCCTCGCGGCGCTCCTCGGCCTGTAGCTGGAAGCTGTCCAGGGTATCGAGGAACAGGCCGGCGTAGCCCTGTTTGCGCAGCTCCGCGGCGCGCTTGAGCAGGTGCGCCCGCCAGCTCGGCGCGGCGAGGTCCATTACCTGGCTGTTCCAGGCTTCGTTGCGGACCGCGCTCTTGCCCCGGGCCAGGCCGCTGTCGGCGATGGCGGCGGCGTCGCCGTCGAACTCGCCGACCGACAGATAGGCGAAGGGCGTGCTGCCCTGCTCTTTCAAATACCCGACATCGGCCGGCTTGAGGTGCGCCGCTTCGAGCACCACCCAGTCGAACTGGGAAAGCTCGGCCAGCGGCGGCCGCTCGGCGTACCAGAACGCCACGCTGGACGGCCCGCCGGCAGCCCCTGCGGCAGCGCCGGCACAAAGCGCCAGCGCCAGGCCGGCAAGCCAGGCGAGCGGGCGTTCGATGGGTCGAAGGGTGTTACGGCGGGACGGCAGACGCAGCACGGCGATTCCTTTCTTGCTGAACCGCATGCCCAGCCTACGCGGCAGGGTCGATACCGACCGAAGCGGCAGGTCGGGAGCATGGATGCGGTTTCCGATGGCAACGTCGAATCCCTGACAGTGCGGGCACGGCCAAAGCAGCCGCAGGCGATTAACGTCAATCTAATGACTAAATATGCTAATTGCTAATTTTTTAAGCGGAAACTGTCAATTTTTAGACACACCCATGGCGACATAGTGTCCTTTTGCCTGCTCTTGCCTCCCGCGTGACCGCCGCGACGTCATCGGAAAACTCACCGGGCGGGGAAGGAAGTACGGGCTGCCGGGGGTTTATGCGATCGACAGGATCCCGGCCAAGGCATACGAAGCGGAGAAGTCATAGATCCATATGAACCTATTAATAGAGTTTCTAATAACTAAATATTTATTAAATCTGTGAGTCAGGTTGTCCTTTCCAGGCTAACGCCGGGCGCCGGACATTTGTCGCCGCGCAGCGCCTCAGCCACCGCAAACACCGCAGGTTTTCGCCGCGCCAGAATGAAAGAGCCCCGCACTCAGGCGGGGCTCTTGCTTGCCGTCAGGCCGCTCGCATCAGGGGATGCAGACACCGTGCTGGCTGCTCTGCGCCAGGTCCATCAGCTCGCGGTTGGCCACGGCGTACATGGCGTAGTCGGTACCCGACGCGGCACGCAGTTCGACCAGCATCGCCCGCCAGCGCTCGACCAGCGGCAGGTGCTGTTCCAGCCACAGGCCGACGCGCGCCTCGACCTCCTTCGGTCCGTCCTGCATCTGCAACACCGAGACGGTGATCGCCCGCTGCTGCCAGTCGAGGTCGTCGCGGAACGCCTCGCGGGCCAGCGCCTGCCAGTTGTTCTCCACCGGCAGGTTGGTGATCTGCTGCAGGTACCACGTCAGGTCCAGCGCACTGCCCACGGCGAAATAGGCCTTGGCCACTTCCGCGGTGTCCTGGCCGGTCACGTCGGACGCCTCGATGATCGGCAGCAGCGTATACAGGTGGCTGGTGCCGGCCACCATGCGTGCCAGCAGTTCCGGCACGCCGGCGTCGACGTAGGTCTGGTAGCGCGCCTGCCACAGCTCGCGGGTCGGCCCTTCGAGCAGCTCGTTGAGCTTCAGGCCGAGGGCGGCAATGCGCGGGCCGAAGTGGGCCACGTCGCGCGCCGCGTCCAGCTCGTTGCGGCGGCTGCGGAGGAACCAGCGGGTGGCGCGGCGACCGAGACGCATCAGTTCGTCCATCAGGGTCAGCTGGATATCAGCGGGCACCTGGTAGTCGAGGTTCTCGATCTGGCGGAACCAGTGCGGCAGGTGGAACACGTCGCGAACGATCACGTAGGCCCCGGCGACGTTGGCCGCGCTCATGCCGGTGGACTCCTTCAGGCGCTGCACGAAGGTGATGCCCATGTGGTTGACCAGGTCGTTGGCGATCTGCGTGCTGACGATCTCGCGCTTCAGGCGATGACGGCGCATGGCGTCGCCGAACTTCTCCGCCAGCAATGCCGGGAAGGCGGTCTCCATGTCGCGGGTCAGGTAGTCGTCGTCCGGCACCAGCGATTTCAGCAGCGATTCCTTGAGGTCGATCTTGCTGTAGGAGATCAGCACCGACAGCTCGGCGCGGGTCAGCCCCTGGCCGGCACTGATGCGTTCCGCCAGCTCCTCGTCGGAAGGCAGGAACTCCAGGGCGCGATCGAGCTTGCCACGCGCCTCGAGGTCGCCCATCAGCCGCTTGTACTCGGCGATCCGCTCGCGGGCGCGGCGTTGCGCCAGGGACAGCGCCTGGGTCTGCTTGTAGTTGTTGCCCAGCACCAGGGCGCCGACCGCGTCGGTCATCTTCACCAGCAGCGCGTTGCGCTGCTTCTCGGTCATGTCGCCGGCCTGCACCACTTCGTTGAGCAGGATCTTGATGTTGACCTCATGGTCGGAGCAGTCCACGCCACCGGCGTTGTCGATGAAGTCGGTGTTGTTGGCACCGCCGTGCAGGCCGAACTCGACCCGCGCCAGTTGGGTCATGCCCAGGTTGCCGCCCTCGCCCACCACCTTCGCGCGCAGCTCGCGGCCGTCGACGCGCAGACCGTCGTTGGCCTTGTCGCCGACATCGGCGTGGGTTTCCTTGCTCGACTTCACGTAGGTGCCGATACCGCCGTTCCAGAGCAGGTCGACCGGCGCCTTGAGCAGCGCGTGGATCAGCTCGGTGGGCGCCAGCCTGTCGGCCTGGATGTCGAAGCGCGCCTGCATTTCCGGGGTGATGGCGATGCTCTTGGCGCTGCGCAGGAAGATCCCGCCGCCGGCGGAGATCAGCTTGGCGTCGTAGTCGGCCCAGCTCGAACGCGGCAGGTTGAACAGGCGCTGGCGCTCGACGAAGCTGCTGGCGGCGTCCGGGTTCGGGTCGATGAAGATATGCATGTGGTTGAAGGCGGCCACCAGTTGCAGCTTGTCCGACATCAGCAGGCCGTTGCCGAACACGTCGCCGGCCATGTCGCCGATGCCGATGACGCTGATGTTGTCCTTCTGCACGTCGATGCCGCGCTCGCGGAAATGCCGCTGCACGCTGACCCAGGCGCCCTTGGCGGTAATCCCCATGCCCTTGTGGTCGTAGCCGGCGGAGCCGCCCGAGGCGAAGGCGTCGCCGAGCCAGAAACCGTACTCGGCGGCGATGCCGTTGGCGATGTCGGAGAAGGTCGCTGTGCCCTTGTCCGCGGCGACCACCAGGTAGGGATCGTCCTCGTCGTGGCGGACCACGTTGGCCGGCGGCACCACTTCGCCTTCCTTGAGGTTGTCGGTGATATCGAGCAGGCCGGAAATGAAGATCCGGTAGCAGGCGATCGCCTCGGCCTGGATCTCGTCGCGGCTACCGCCAAGCGGCAGGCGGCGCGGGACGAAGCCGCCCTTGGCGCCGACCGGCACGATCACCGCGTTCTTCACCTGCTGGGCCTTGACCAGGCCGAGCACCTCGGTGCGGAAGTCCTCCTCGCGGTCCGACCAGCGCAAGCCGCCGCGTGCCACCTTGCCGCCGCGCAGGTGCACGCCCTCGACGCGCGGCGAATAGACGAAGATCTCGTACTTGGGCACCGGCCTGGGCAGCTCCGGGATGGCCTTCGGGTTGAACTTGAAGCTGAAGTAGCTCTTGTTCTGGCCGTTGCCGTCGGGCTGGTAGAAGTTGGTCCGCAGGGTCGCCTTGATCAGGTCGAGGTAGCGCCGCAGGATGCGGTCCTCGTTGAGCACCTGGACTTCGTCGAGGGCGCCGAGGATCGCCTGCTCCAGCTTCTGTTGCTTGTCTTCCAGGTCTTCCGCGGTGAGTTTGCGCGCCAGGTAGAAGCGGGTCTTGAACAGCCGCACCAGCTCGCGGGCGATGTCGGTGTGGGCATTCAGCGCGCTGGCGATGTAGCCGAGGTCGAAGCCCAGGCGGATCTGCTTCAGGTAACGCGCGTAGGCACGCAGCAGGGCGACGTCGCGCCACGGCAGGTTGGCGGTCAGCACCAGGCGGTTGAAGGCGTCGTTCTCGGCGTCACCGCTGACGATGTGGACGAAGGCGTCCTGGAGGATCTCGTTGAGCTGCTGGATGTCCACGTCCAGCCCTTCGGCGTAGGTGAAGGCGAAGTCGTGGATCCAGTATTCGCGGCCGTTCTGGTGGCGCAGGCGGTAGGGGAATTCGCCGAGCACGCGCAGGCCGAGGTTCTCCAGGATCGGCAGGACGTCGGACAGAGCCAGCGGGGTGTCGGCGTGGTACAGCTTGCAGTGCAGTTGCTGCTCGCCCTGCGCCAGCGGCTGGTAGAAGCTCATCACCAGCGGGCGCTGCTCGGACAGGCTGAGCAGGTGCTGCAGGTCGACCACCGCGAAGTGCGGGGCGAAGCGCTCGCGATAGCCGGCCGGGAAGCCTTTCGGGAAGTCGGCCAGGACGTTGGTGCCCTTGGCCTCGCCGAGGTTTTCCACCACCAGGCTGCTGTAGTCGTCCTGCCAGGAACGGCAGGCCTGGATCACTTCTTCCTCCAGGCGCGCCGGGTCGATGTCGATGCGCGACTTCGGGTCGACGCGGAGGATGAACTGCACGCGGGCCAGCACCGACTCGGAGAAGAAGGTCCAGAACTCGCAGTCGCTGGCTTGCAGGCGCTCCATCAGGACCTGCTGGATCTTCAGGCGCGTCTCGGTGGAATACACGTCGCGCGGCACGTAGGCCAGGCAGTAGCAGAAGCGGCCGTAGGGGTCCTTGCGCAGGAACACGCGGATCTTGTTGCGCTCCTGGATGCGGACGATCGCCAGGGCGGTGCTGAACAGCTCGTCCACCGGGGTCTGGAACAGGTCGTCGCGCGGCAGCACTTCCAGCACCTGGGCGAGTTCCTTGCCGAGGTGTGCCTTGGTGTCGAAACCGGAGCGCCGCATCACTTCGGCGACCTTGCCGCGGATGAAGGGAATGTCGTTGACGCTCTCGTTGTACACCGAGGAGGTGAACAGGCCCATGAAGCGGCACTCGCGGATCACCCGGCCCTTGCCGTCCAGCTCGCGGATCGACACGTAGTCCGGGTAGGCCGGGCGGTGCACACGGCTCGGATGGGCGGCCTTGGCGAAGGACAGCAGGACCGGTTCGCGCAGGTAGGCGACGGCATAGTCCTCGATGTGCAGGTCATCCTTGCTCAGGCCGGCGCGCAGCAGACGGGTCAGGCCGAGGAAGGATTTCTCGTCGTAGACCATGCGCCCGCCGTCGGCCTCGTCGGCGACGGTGAATTCCTCGTAGCCGAGGAAGGTGAAGTGGTTGTCCAGCAGCCATTCGAGATAGCTGCGCACTTCCTTCAGCTCCTCCGCCAGCACCTTCAGCTTGGCCTTGCCGAGCCAGGCCAGCAGTTCGAGGGCCTTAGCCTTCATCGGCTCGAAGTCGGCGACGGTCACGCGCACTTCGCCGAGCACCTCCAGGAGGGCCTTCTCCAGCGCCCGCAGTTCGCCGGCGTGGGCACAGCGGTCGATCTCCAGGTACATCAGCGATTCCTGGCTGACGTCCTTGCCCTGGGTGCCCTTGGGCAGGATTTCCTTCAGCTCGCCCTTGGCCGAGCGGCGCACGCTGAGGACGTTGGTCTGCAGGGTATGGATGCTGTAGCCGCGGCGGTTCAGTTCCATGCGCACCGAGTCGACCAGGAACGGCAGGTCCGGGTGCAGCACCTCCACCGCGGTGTGGGTGGACTGCCAGCCGTGCTTCTCGTAGTCGGGGTTGTATACGCGGACTTCGGGCTGGTCGCGGTCGAAGCGCTCCAGCAGGCGCCAGGCGGAAAGGGTGCAACCGACCAGGTCGGAAAGCCGACGCTGGGTCAGTTCATCGAGGGAGATCAGGCTGAAGAACTGTTCGGCGAACAGCGTGACTTGTGGTAACGCCTTGTCGCCGAGGTGCTGCGCCAGTGCCGTCTGCAGTTGATGCTGGAAATCGGCTTTGCTGGCCGCGGTGAAGAACGCCATGGTTGTACTCCGCTTGGCTTGTTATTTCATGGAGGCGAGCGGTTCGCGGGAAAGGTCGCGAGCAACGCACCTTCGGACCGACCCTCGCTGCGTCCATGAAGTTCAGCAGAAGCTGAGCATTAATCCAGGCAGGCAGGCGCACAGCAAAGGCTGACCGGGAACCGCCCTTTTCGGCGAGCGACCCGCCGGTCATATCCGACAGAGCTTAACGAGCCGGCAAGGCAAAACACTTACCGTGCTGCGACATATTCGTTCACCCCGGGAGCATCGGCTCACTGCACCGGCAGGAAATGCATGAACAGCAGTCCCTGGGCGTAGTTCACGCTGATCCGCCGGTAGCGTTCGCCGAGCACCTCGGCGAGCAGGTCCAGGCGCGCGACGATCTTGGCGAACTCGCGGGCGTAGCTGAGGTTGCTGGCGTCGTCGGTGAGGGCGTTGGAAAGCAGCAACGGGGCACCCTTGTCGTCCTTGCGGGTAGCCAGCATCCAGGTGGCGACCTCGACGTTGCGCGCGGCGTTGTAGACGTACTGCGCGTCGATCCCCTGGTAGACGTAGAACTCGGTACGCCCGCCATGGGCGGTGATCAGCATGCTGGCCAGGGAATAGATGAAGGCGCCGACGCGGTCGCCCCTGAACGCCGGATCGAGGGAATAGGACAGCGCGGCGATGTCGCGGCGGCCGCCCAGGTCGCTGAGTTCGCGGTTCTGCTCGATGGCCCGGCGGATCGCCAGCTCGGCGTCGGCCTGGCTCGGCAGGCCGGTCTTCTTCCATTCGGCGGGATTGCGCTTGTACAGTTTCCAGAGCAACTGGTAGAGGCTTTGCAGGTTGTCGCGCATGGCCAGGGTGGCCATGCGATCGGCATCGGTCTGGAGGAATTCGCCGGCGCGCATCGAACCCTGGCTGGTGTCCTCGCCGGCGGCGTTGCGCGGCGCGTTCGAACATCCGCTGGCGAGCGCGCCGAGCAGCAACAGCAGCCCGCCGACCCAGCGCCGCCACCCACGCCGGGCGCGGCCCTCCCCCTTGCGCCGGGCAAGCCCCGGCAATGTCGCTCCTGACAAACGCTCTGTCCATTCGCTGTTCGCATCGCGGAAACCGACCCGCCTGAGCCGGCGAAGTTCCCCGGGCGCGTCGATCCGCCACGCTTCGCGAGGCAGGTCACGGCGAGAGGCGGAGGCTTTTCACCGGCATACCCGCGCGGGTTCACGAATAGGCGCGGCACGAGCGTCGGAGAGTACGCTAGGCAGTCGCCGTGCGCTAACATGTGCGGGATCGGGGGGCGTCATCCGCCGCAGAGCGGAGCCTTCTCCCCGCCCGCGCGCGCCGGCCTCGCCGTGCGCCACCGAGCGACACCCCAGCAGGCCTTGGAACCGGTAGTCCAGACAATGAGCAACGAGCCAGAAAGCACGCAGCACAAGAGCGCCCTGCAGGGACTGAAGGGTTACCTGTCGAGCCAGATCCTCGGCCAGGAAAAACTCGTCGACCGCCTGCTGATCGCGCTGCTAGCCGACGGCCACCTGCTGGTGGAAGGCGCGCCGGGACTGGCCAAGACCAAGGCCATCAAGGACCTCGCCGAAGGCCTCGAAGCCGAGTTCCACCGTATCCAGTTCACTCCCGACCTGCTCCCCGCCGACATCACCGGCACCGAGATCTACCGTCCGGAGACCGGCACCTTCGTGTTCCAGCAAGGCCCGATCTTCCATCACCTGGTGCTGGCCGACGAGATCAACCGCGCCCCGGCCAAGGTGCAGTCGGCGCTGCTCGAAGCCATGGCCGAGCGCCAGGTTTCGGTCGGCCGCAGCACCTACGACCTGCCACAGCTGTTCCTGGTGATGGCGACACAGAACCCGATCGAGCAGGAAGGCACCTACCCGTTGCCGGAAGCCCAGCTCGACCGCTTCCTCATGCACGTCAAGATCGGCTACCCGGAGGCCTCGGTGGAACGCCGCATCCTCCAGCAGGCGCGTGGCGAGGCACTGAACGGCGAGGCCCGGCCGGAGCGCCGGGTGACCCAGGAAACCATCTTCGCCGCGCGCCAGGAAATCCTCGGCCTGTACATGGCCGACGCGGTGGAGGAATACCTGGTGCAACTGATCATGGCCACCCGCACCCCGGCCAAGCACGACGCGGAACTCGCCGAATGGATCTCCTACGGCGCCAGCCCGCGCGGCTCCATCGCCCTCGACCGCTGCGCGCGCGCCCACGCCTGGCTGGGCGGACGCGACTTCGTCAGCCCCGAGGACATCCAGGCGGTGCTGTTCGACGTGCTGCGCCATCGCCTGATCCTGACCTTCGAGGCGGAAGCCGCCGGCATCGACCAGGACCGGGTCGTGCAGCGCATCCTCGACGTGGTCGCCGTGGCCTGAGGCCGCCGCCATGCTGAGCGCCGCCCCTGGCGTCGAACTGGGCCTCGACGAGCTTCTGGAAATGCGCCACCGGCTCCACGAAGCGCGCCTGTTCTCCTCGCAGAACCGCCGCAGCCCGCTGGTCGGCCTGCATCACTCGCGCCTGCGCGGACGCGGCGTGGACTTCGACCAGGTGCGCATCTACCAGCCCGGCGACGACGTACGGACCATCGACTGGCGCGTCACCGCGCGCACCCGCGAGCCGCACACCAAGCTGTTCCACGAGGAACGCGAGCGACCGGTGTTCGTCCTGGTCGAACAGAGCCAGCGCCTGTTCTTCGGCTCCGGCCTGTGCTTCAAGGCGGTGCTGGCGGCACGCGCGGCGGCCTTCATCGGCTGGTCGGCGCTGGCCCACAACGACCGTATCGGCGGCCTGGTATTCAGCGACCGCGACTGCCACGAAATCAAGCCGCGACGCAGCAAGCACAGCCTGCTGCAACTGTTCAACCAGCTATTGCGGGCCAATCGCGAGCTGCGCGAGACGCCGGCCGAGCGACCTGGCGAACTGTTCGGCCTGGCCCTGCGCCGCGCCCGCGAAGTGCTGCGCCCGGGCAGCCTGATCCTGGTGCTGTGCGACGAGCGCACCCTCAATGACGTCGCCGAGCAGCAACTCAGCCTGATCGCACGCCATACCGACCTGGTGCTGCTGCCGCTGTCCGACCCGCTCGACCATGCCCTCCCCGCCGCCGGACTGCTGCGCTTCCGCGAAGGCGCCGCCGACCTCGAGCTGGACACCCACGCCGACGAGCTGCGCCAGGCCTATCGCGAGCTGGCCGAGGCGCGCCGCGCGCGCTGGCAGCGGCTGGCCCAGCGACTGGGCGTGCCGCTGCTGCCGCTGTCGACCCAGGAAGACCTGGTGGAGCAGTTGCGGGACCTGCTGGAACAACACCAGCCGGGGTATCGCGCATGAATCCGCTCGACCGGCTGGAACCGCTGATCGCCCCCCCGCCCATCGGCTGGTGGCCGCCGGCGCCCGGCTGGTGGCTGCTGGCCGCCCTGCTGCCGTTGCTCGGTTGGGGGCTCTGGCGACTGCGTCGGCACCTGCCGCGGCGCACCATCGCCACCCGCGGCGAAGCGCCGCTGGATCCGCTGCGCGAAGCGGCCCTGGCCGAACTGGCCGCGCTTGCCAAGCCCTACGGCAGGGCTTCCGCCGGGCCCTGGCTGCAGGCCATCAACGGCCTGCTCAAGCGGGTCTGCAGGGCGCGCTGGCCAGATAGCGGCAGCCACGCCCTCAGCGGCCGCGCCTGGCTGGCGTTCCTCGACAACCGTTGCCCGGCCGCCGGCCTGACCCGCTGGATGATCCTGGTGGAAGGCGGCTACCGTGCCGACTGCACCCTCGACGACAAGGCCGTGGACGGCCTCGACGCCGCCGTCGCCACCTGGATTCGCAAGCATGTTTGAGTTCGCCTGGCCCTGGGTCTTCGCCCTCGCCCCGTTGCCCTGGCTGCTGCGCCTGGTGCTGCCGGCCGCCGACAGCGGCGAGGCGGCGCTCAAGGTGAGCTTCCTCGACGAACTCGAAAGCCTCGCCGGACGCCGTGCCCGCGCACGCCTGCCGGCCTGGCGGCAGCAGGTGCGCTTCGCCCTGCTCTGGTTCCTCCTGCTGCTCGCCGCGGCCCGCCCGCAGTGGGTCGGCGAACCCCTGCCGCTACCCGCCAGCGGCCGTGACCTGCTGCTCGCTGTGGATGTCTCCGGCTCCATGGACTACCGCGACATGCGCTGGCAGGACGACGAGATCAGCCGCCTGGAACTGATCAAGAAACTCTTCGGCGACTTCATCGAAGACCGTCGTGGCGACCGCGTCGGCCTGATCCTGTTCGGCAGCCAGGCCTACCTGCAGGCGCCGCTGACCTTCGACCGGCACACCGTGCGGGTCTGGCTGGACGAGGCGCAGATCGGCATCGCCGGCAAGAACACCGCGATCGGCGACGCCATCGGCCTGGCGGTCAAGCGCCTGCGCCAGCGGCCCGCGGAAAGCCGGGTGCTGGTGCTGATCACCGACGGCGCCAACACCGGCGGACAGATAGCCCCGCAGATCGCCGCGCAACTGGCCGCCGAGCAACAGGTGAAGATCTACACCATCGGCGTCGGCGCCGACCCGCAGCAGGGCGGCGTGCCCGGCCTGTTCGGCTTCAACCCGGGGCTCGATCTCGACGAGCCGACCCTGCGCGGTATCGCCGAGATCACTGGCGGCGAATACTTCCGCGCGCGATCCAGCGCCGAGCTGGAAAGCATTTCCGCGACCCTCGACCGCCTCGAACCGGTCGCCCAGCAGACTACCCGGGCGCGCCCGGCCCTGGCGCTGTACAGTTGGCCGCTGGCCGCCGCCCTCGGCCTGAGCGTGCTGCTGGTGGCGCTGGAACTCTGGCCACGGGAAAACCGGACCTGGCCGCGCCGCCGTTCCGGGAGGCAACCATGAACCTGTTGCTGGACGCCTGGCCACACTGGCTGCGCCCCTACTGGCTGCTGCTGGCGCCGCTGCTTGGCTGGTTGCTGTGGAAGCTGCTGCATCGCCAGCGTCGTGCCGGACGCTGGCAACTGCTGCTGCCGACGGCCTTCCAGCCCTGGCTGCTGGTCGGCGGCGCCGGGCGGCAGAACCGCATGCCCTGGATCTGCCTCGGCATCGCCTGGCTGCTGGCCCTGCTGGCCTTGCTCGGGCCCAGTTGGCAGCAACTGGAACAGCCCTCGATGAAGCGTAGCGACCCGCTGGTGGCGATCCTCCAGCTGACTCCCGGGATGCTTGCCGGCGACCTGTCGCCAACCCGCCTGGAACAGGCCCGGCGCAAGCTGCTCGACCTGCTTCGCACGCGCAACGACGCGCAGACCGCGATCGTCGTCTACGCCGGCAGCGCGCATACCCTGGTGCCGCTGTCGGACGACCAGCTCACCGCGCGCAACCTGCTCGACGCCCTGAAACCTTCGATCATGCCCGAGCCCGGCCAGCGCGCCGACCTCGCCGTGCGCCAGGCCCTCGACCTGCTGGAACAGGGCGCCCAGGGCCGCGGCCGCCTGCTGCTGCTGACCAGCGGGCTGAGCGAACCCGAGCGCCAGGGCATCCGCAGCGCCCTCGAGCACCGGGCGGCGCGCCTCGCCGTGCTCGGCGTCGGCACGCCGAAGGGCGCTCCGGTGCAACAGGAGGATGGCAGCTTCCTCAAGGACGACCAGGGCGGCATCCTCCTGCCCAGGCTCGACGAAAGCGGGCTGCGCCGCTTCGCCGCGGAGATCGGCGCCGGCTACCAGCGCCTGCGGCCGAACGACCGCGACCTCGACAGCCTCGGCCTGCTGGCCCGCGGCGGCACGCTGGAGGAAGACCGCGAGAACGCCCTGCTGCGCCTGCAGCGCTGGGCCGACCAGGGTTACTGGCTGCTCCTGCCGCTGCTCCTGCTGGCCGCCTGTGCCGGACGGCGCGGCTGGCTGTTCTGCCTGCCGCTGTTGATGCTGAGCCTGCCGCAACCGGCCATGGCCTTCCAGTTCGAAGACCTCTGGCTGCGTCCGGACCAGCAAGGCCAGCGCCTGTTGCAACGGGGCCAGGCGGACGAGGCGGCGAAGCGCTTCGAGGACTTCCGCTGGAAAGGCCTGTCGCTCTACCAGGCCCGCGACTACGCCGCCGCTGCCCAGGCCTTCGCCCAGGGCGACCAGGCCGACGATCACTACAACCGTGGCAACGCCCTGGCCCGCCAGGGCGAACTGGAAGCCGCCGTCGACGCCTACGAACAAGCCCTGGAGCGCCAGCCGCAACTGGTCGCCGCGCAACGCAACAAGGCCCTGGTCGAGGAACTGCTGCGCCAGCGCCAGGAACAGGCGGCGCAGCAGCAGGCCGGCGAGAACAAGGAACAGCGCCAGGAAGCGAGCCAGCAGAGTCCGCCATCCGGAAGCAGCCAGCGGCCGCCGCGCGACGCGGCGACCGTCGATGCGCAGAAGGCCCAGGCCGCGGCGCCCTCGACCAGCCTGCCGGAAGACGAAGGCGAGAAGACCGCCGGAGCACCCGGCCAAGCGCAGCCGCAGCCCGACGCCGAGGACGAGCGGACGGGCGACGAGGAAGCCGACGACGGACTCGACGACGAACGTCGCCAGGCCCTCGAGCAATGGCTGCGACAGATTCCCGACGATCCCGCCGAGTTGCTGCGGCGCAAGTTCTGGTACCAACAGCAGCAACGCCAGGAAGCCACGCCATGATCCGCCTGTTCTGCAGCCTGCTTCTCGCGCTCCTCTGCGTCTCCGCCCACGCCAGCTTCAGCGCCAGCGTCGACCGCGCCCGCCTGACCGAAGGGGAAAGCGTCGAACTGACGCTGGAATCGGACGACCCGACCCTCTTCGGCAAGCCCGACCTGAGCCCGCTGGACGCCCTCTTCGAGGTCCTCGGCACGCGCCAGGTCAACCGTCTCGCCACGCAGAACGGCCGGGCCCAGGCCACCACCCGCTGGATCGTCACCCTCCTGCCGAAGCAGAGCGGCTACGTGGCGATCCCGCCGATCAGCCTCGGCGCCAGCAGCACCCAGCCGATCAGGCTGCACGTACTGGAGGCGCGCGACCGCGCCAAGAGCAGCAAGCTGGCGCCGGTCTTCATCGATGCCAGCGTCGACCAGGAGACGGTCTACGTGCAGGCCCAGGCGATCCTCACCCTGCGCATCTACCACTCGGTGTCGCTATACGACGACAGCAGCCTGACCCCGCTGGCGATGAACGACGCGAAGGTCGAACAGCTCGGCGAGGCGCGTACCTACGAGAAGGAGATCAACGGCATCCGCCACGGCGTGATCGAGGTGCGCTACGCGATCTTCCCACAGAAGAGCGGCACCCTGGAGATTCCTGCGCAAGCCTTCAGCGCGACCCTGGTCGACCGTGGCAGCGACGACTACAACCCCTTCGGCCCGCGCCCCGGCCGGCAGATGCGGGTGACTTCGCCGAGCATCCCGCTGCAGGTCCGGCCCAAGCCTGCCGACTATCCGGCCGACGCGCCCTGGATGCCGGCCCGCGCGCTGAGCATCAGCGAAAGCTGGAGCCCGCAGCCGGAGCAGGCGCAGGTCGGCGAATCGCTGACGCGCAATGTGCTGCTGAAGGTCGAGGGGCTTTCCGGCACCCAGCTTCCGCCGTTGCCGCTGCCCGACGTGCAAGGCCTGCGGCGCTACCCGGACCAACCGCAGTTGGCCGACCAGAGCACCGACCAGGGCCTCATCGGCAGTCGCGAGGAACGCGAGGCGCTGGTGCCCGAGCAGGCCGGGCGCATCGAGTTGCCGGCGCTCGAAGTGGTCTGGTGGAACACCCGCGAAGACCGCCTGGAGCGCACCAGCCTGCCACCGCGCACCCTGGAAGTGGCCGCCGCGCCGCAGGCCGAGGCGGAGCCGCCGGCGGCGGCGCTGCCGCTCGGCGAACGCCTGGAGCCGACGCTCTGGCCCTGGCAACTGGCTACCGCCGTGCTGGCCCTGACCACCCTGCTCGGCTTCGGCCTCTGGTGGCGCGCCCGCCAGCTGCCGGCGGTGATCCGCGCCGCAGCCAACGGCCCGAGCAGCCGCAGCCTGCTCGACGAGCTGCGCCGCGCCTGCCTGGCCAACGATCCCCAGGCGACCCGCCAGGCCCTAGACGCCTGGGCTCGTCAGCAACCCGATACCCTGGCCGACATGGCGGCCCGCTTCGTACCGCTGTCCGACGCCCTGGATGGCCTCAACGGCGCGCTGTACAGCGAGAGCGGCCATTCCTGGCAGGGCGAGGACCTGTGGCGGGCGATCCGCGCCCTGCCCACCACGGAACAAGCGCCGGCGGGAGCGGTCGACAATGGCGGCCTGCCACCGCTCTATCCGCGCTGAACGGCGCTATGGTTAGGACTGGCACGACATTCCGATTCCGCAAGAGGGCCCGCATGCGCTTCCGTACCCTGTACCTCGTCCTGTGCGGCCTGCTCCTGGGCCACGCCGCGACGGCCGCCGAACCGCCGACCGCGCCCACGCCGCCGACGCAGCCGGCCGAAGGGCCGGGCGGCGCGGCCTATCGCCATGCCAGCGTGCATCAGTGGCACTTCGGCGAAGGCGCTCGCGAATACTGGGTCTTCACCCCCGAGCAACCGGTCCCCGGCAACGCTCCGCTGGTGATCTTCCTGCACGGCTGGAGCGTGATGCAGCCGGACCTCTACCGCGCCTGGATCGACCATATCGTCCGCCGCGGCATGGTGGTGGTCTACCCGCGCTACCAGCCGGACCTGAAGACGCCCAACGCAGACTTCCTCGACAATGCCGCCGGCGCCCTCGGCGACGCCCTCAGGCGCCTGCAGGCCGGCGAGCTGGGGGTGCGCCCGCGGCTGAACCAGGTCGCCTACCTCGGCCACTCCGCCGGCGGACTGCTCGCCGCCAACCTGGCGGCCGCCAGCGAACGCCTGAAGCTGCCGGCGGCGAAGGCGCTGATGGTGGTCGAGCCCGGCAAGAGCCAGGGCAAGCGCTGGGACGGCGTGGCCCAGGAACGCCTGTCGGGGCTGGCCAAGGGCACCCTGCTGCTGGCGGTCTGCGGCGACGAGGACAGCCACGTGGCCTGCACCGACGCCAAGCGCATCTACCGCCAGAGCCGGCACATTCCGCCCAGCGACAAGAACCTCCTGCTGCTGCGCAGCGATCGCCACGGCGCTCCGCCGCTGCTGGCCAACCACGCGGCGCCCACCGCGCCGGTATTCGGCCCGCAGTATCCGAAGGAAGAAGACAGCGACTGGTTGCTCGACCGCGTCGAGAAGCGCCTCGAAGTCCAGCAGGCCGAAGGCCGCTATACCGGCCACGACCCGCTGGTGATCGACGCCCTCGACTGGTACGGCACCTGGAAGCTGTTCGATGGCCTCACCGACGCGGCGTTCTACAACCGCAACCGCCAGTACGCCCTGGGCGCTACGCTGGAGCAGACCGGCATGGGCCAGTGGAGCGACGGCACCCCGGTGAAGCCGATCAAGGTGCTCAAGTAGGCGCGGGCAACGCCCGCGGCGAACCAGGCACAGCGTCCCATCCGTCATGCGAACAGATACCATGCATATCCACGTACTCGTCGTCGAAGACAACTTCGATCTCGCCGGCACCGTCATCGACTACCTCGAGGCCGCCGGGGTGGTCTGCGATCACGCCCGCGACGGCCAGGCCGGCCTCAACCTGGCGCGCGCCAACCGCTACGACGTGATCCTGCTGGACATCATGCTGCCGCGCATCAACGGCCGGCAGGTCTGTCGCCAGCTGCGCGAAGCCGGCCTGCAGACCCCGGTACTCATGCTCACCGCCCTGGATACCCTGCAGGACAAGCTCGACGGCTTCGACGCCGGCGCCGACGACTACCTGCTCAAGCCCTTCGAACTGCCGGAGCTGCTGGTCCGCCTGCAAGCCCTCAGCCGGCGCCGCAGCGGCCAGGCCCAGCGCCTGCAAGTCGACGACCTGGTGATGGACCTCGACAGCCGCCAGGCCAGCCGCGGCGGCACGCCCCTGGCGCTGTCCCCCACCGCCTGGAAGATCCTCGAGTGCCTGATGCGCGCCAGCCCCGCGCTGGTCACCCGCGAGCAGCTGGGGCGCAGCGTCTGGGGCGACGAGCCGCCGGAAAGCAACACCCTCAACGTGCACATGCACCACCTGCGCAGCACCGTCGACAAGGGGTTCGCCCCCCCTCTGATCCATACCCTGCACAGCGTCGGCTTCCAGCTGGAGCGCAAATGAAACGCGGCCTGAGCCTGATCCCCATCGTCGGCGGCGGCGTCAGCCTGATCCTCGCCGGGGTGCTGCTGGTCTACACGCGCATGCTCGGCGACTACGGCGAGACCGGCGCCCTCTACCTGCTCAGCATGATGATGGAAGAGGAAGGGCTGTACTTCGCCCAGCGCTACCAGGAAGACCCGGCTACGCCGGCGCCGGACAGCTACTACTTCAAGGGCAGCGTCGGCACCGTGGGGCTGCCGCCGAAACTCAGGGAGATGCTCGACACCCCGCCCTACAAGAGCATCGGCGCCATGCAACTGCTCGGCAACTGGGACGACGATGACGAAGAGGAGGATGACGACGCGCCCAGCGACGATGCCTACGTGGTGGTCCGCCAGCCACTGGCCGACGGCAAGACGCTCTACCTCTACGACAACGACGCCGCCGGCAGCATCGACACGCCGCTGTCCGACGCCATCATCGACGCCCGCGTCAGGCAGACCTGGATCGTCACCCTATCGGTCACCCTGCCTTCGCTGGCCGCCGTCGGCCTGCTGGTCTGGTTCATCGTCGCGCCGTTGCGCAAGCTGACGCGCTGGTCGATGACCCTCGACGACCTCGCCCCGGACAGCCAGCGGCCGCGCTTCAACTACCGCGAACTCAACGTGCTGGCGGATACCCTGTGGAACAGCGTGACCCGGATCAAGGACTTCAGCCAGCGCGAGGAGCGCTTCCTGCGCTACGCCAGCCATGAGCTGCGCACCCCGCTGGCGGTGATCGGCATGAACCTGGAGCTGCTCGACCAACCCGGCCGCGCGCCCTCCCCGCATGCCTTGCAACGCATCCGCCGCTCGGCGCTGGGCATGCAGCAGATGACCGAAACCCTGCTCTGGCTCAGCCGCGAGAGCGGCGAACTGCGCGACGACGGACACATCGAGGTCGGTCGCCTGCTGGAGGAGCTGCTCGAGGAACAGCAGGCGCTGAGCCAGCGCCGCGGCCTGACCTTCCACCTCGACGTGGAGCCACACAGCCTGCCGCAGACCCGCGCGCGGATCATCATCGGCAACCTGCTGCGCAACGCCCTGCAGTACAGCGACGAGGGCGTGGTGGAAATCGTCGTGCGCGACCGCAGCCTGCTGATCAGCAACCCCATCGGCGCGGCCCAGGGCACGGACGAGTCGATGGCGTTCGGTTATGGCCTGGGCCTCGACCTGGTCCAGCGCCTGTGCCAGAAGAGCGGCTGGCGCCTGCATTACAGCAGCGACGAGCAGCGCTTCCGCTGCGAGCTGCTATTCCCCGCCACACCGGACTGAAGCGCGGCGGCCTTCCTCCGCGCGAAAAAAACCGCGGCCGGGGCCGCGGTCTTGGCGAGGCTCGGTGCGACTCAGTGAGCGAACAGCGAGGCCTTCCTGGCCTGCAGCTTGGCCGGGTTGATCAGGAAACGCGCCAGGGCCGGCAGCAGCCAGAGGGCGCCGAACATGTTCCAGAGCAGCATGAAGGTCAGCATCAGGCCCATGTCGGCCTGGAACTTGATCGCCGAGAAGATCCAGGTGGCCACGCCGATCGCCAGGCACAGGCCGGTGAACAGCACCGCCTTGCCGGTGGAGCGGAGGGTCTCGTAGTAGGCCTCCTGCAACGGCAGGCCCATGCGCAGGAAAGACTCCAGGCGGGTGTAGATGTAGATCCCGTAGTCCACCCCGATGCCGACGCCGAGGGCGATCACCGGCAGGGTCGCGACCTTCACGCCGATGCCCAGCGCCGCCATCAGCGCGTTGCCCAGCACCGAGGTGAGGATCAGCGGCAGGACGATGCAGAGGGTCGCGGCGAAGGAACGGAAGGTGATCATGCACATGGCCGCCACGCAGATGTACACCAGCACCAGGATGATCAGTTCGGACTGCTTGATCACCTCGTTGGTGGCGGCCTCGATCCCGGCGTTGCCGGCGGCCAGCTGGAACTGCAGGTCGTCCTTGTCATTCTCCGCGGCGAAGGCCTGCACCGCCGCCACCGCGCGGTCGAGGGTCTCGGCCTTGTGGTCGTTGAGGAAGACCAGCAGCGGCGCCAGCGAGCAGTCGGTGTTGTAGAGACCGTCGGCACGGGCGATGGAGTTGTTCAGCACGTCCTGGTTGCGCGACAGGGTCTCCCATTTCAGGTTGCCTTCGTTCATCCCCTTGATCACCTGCTTGGACACGGTGACCATCGAGATCGCCGACTGCACGCCCTCGGTGTTCTCCAGCTTCCAGGCCAGCTCGTCCATGGCCGCCAGGGCCTGGTGGGTGGAGCAGCCTTCCGGGGTGGTCTTGACCATCACCACCAGCACGTCCGAACTGGTCGAGTAGTTGCGGATGATGAAGTCGTTGTCGAGGTTGTAGCGCGAGTCGGGACGCAGTTCCGGCGCGCCCTGGTCGAGGTCGCCGATCTTCAGGTGCTTGCCATACCAGAGGCCGCCGCCGAGCATCAGCAAGGCGATGGCGATGGACACCGGGGCCACCTTCGGGCTGGCGAAGTTCGACAGCAGGCGCCAGAACGGGTGCTCGCGCACCGCGTCGTCCTTGCTGCGCTGTACCGCCTTCTTGCTGATGCCGATGTAGGAGATCGCCACGGGCAGCAGGATCAGGTTGGTGAAGACGATCACCGCCACGCCGATCGAGGCGCCGATGGCCAGCTCGCGGATCACCCCGATGTCGATCACCAGCAGGGTGATGAAGCCGACGGCGTCGGCGAGGATCGCGATCATCCCCGGCAGGAACAGTTGGCGGAAGGTCAGCCGCGCCGCCATCAGCGCATTGTCGGCGCCGCTGGACTGCAAGGCGATGCCATTGATCTTCTGCACGCCGTGGGAAATACCGATGGCGAAGATCAGGAACGGCACCAGCATCGAATAGGGATCGAGGCCGAAACCGACCAGGTTGAGCAGGCCGAGCTGCCAGAGCACCGCCACCAGGGTGGTGATCAGCACGGCGATGGTGCTGCGGATGCACTTGGTGAACCAGTACAGCAGGACCAGGGTGATCAGCAGGCAGATACCGAAGAAGCCGACCACCATCACCAGCCCGTCGATCAGATCGCCGACCTTCTTCGCGAAGCCGACGATGTGCACCTTCACGTTGGGGTTCTGCAACTGGTACTTGTCGCGGATCTTCTCTTCCAGCTCATGGGAGAACTGGCGGTAGTCGAGCTTGATCAGTTCGCTCTGGTTCTTCGGATTCGGGTACATCTCCAGCAGCGGCACGTCGACGATGCTCGACTTGAAGTTGTTCGCTACCAGGCGGCCGATCTGCCCGGACTTGAGCACGTTGTTGCGCAGTTCCTCCAGCGCCCGCGGCGAACCGTCGTAGGTCTGCGGGATCACCTCGCCGCCGGCGAAGCCTTCCTCGGTCACTTCGGTCCAGCGCACGCTGGGGCTCCACAACGACTTCAGGCCGGAACGGTCGACGCCGGGGATGTAGAACACCTCGTCATGGATCTGCCGGAGCGTTTCCATGTACTCCTTGGTGAAGATGTCGCCGTTCACCGCCTCCACCGAGATGCGCACGGTGTTGCCGAGGTTGGCCAGGTCGTTGCGGTGCTCGAGCATTTTCTGGATGAACGGGTGCTCCAGCGGGATCATCTTCTCGAAGCTGGTGGACGGCCGCACCTGGGTGGCCTGGTAGAACAGGAAGACGCTGACCAGCAGGCAGAGGAAGATCACCACCGGCCGGTTGTTGAAGATCAGGCGTTCGAGCAGGCTCGCCTTGTTTTGCTGATGCTGGTTCATGGCACTCATGCGACCCCGCCTTATTGTGGTTGTTCGAGCGCGGCACCGTTCGCCGCAGCGAGGTGCACGCCGCCCTGGCCGACCAGGATCAGGTGGCCGTCGCCGGTGGCGCTGACGCCGGCCAGGGACAGCCGGTCGGGACGGTTGAACACGCTGAAGCTGCGCCCGCCGTCGGAGCTTTCGAGGACACTGCCGCCGTGGCCGACCACGACGATACGCCCGTCCGCCAGCAGCGCGCCGTCGGAGAGACCGAATTCCAGGTCGCCGGACGCCGCCTTCAGCGGTATCTCTTCCCAGCTGTCGCCGAAATCGGCGGAGCGGAACAGGTGGCCGCGCAGGCCGTAGACCAGCACGCCGCCCGCATCGGCGGTACCGATGGCGCCGAACAGCGAGCCCTCGTAGGGGCCTTCGAGTTTTTCCCAGGTGGCGCCCCAGTCCTTCGAGCGGAACAGACTGCCGGCTTCGCCGACCACCAGCAGGCCGTTGTCCTTGACCGCGGCGATGGCGTTGAGGTGGAACTGGTCCTCGTTGTCCAGGCGCTCGCTGACGTCTTCCCAGTGCTGGCCGCCGTCGCGGGTCTCCAGCAGCGCGCCATAGGCACCGACGGCCAGGCCGTGCTGTTCGTCGGCGAACCAGATGTCCAGCAACGGCGCTTCGCGGCCGAGGTCCTCGAACTGCCTGGTCCAGGTGCTGCCGGCGTCGTCGCTGACGAGGATCTGCGCATCGTGCCCGACCGCCCAGCCCTTGCGCTCGTTGACGAAGAACACCGAGGTGAGCAACTGGCGGGTCGGCACCTTGGCCTGGGTCCAGGTCTTGCCGTCGTCGTCGGAGAGCAGGATATGCCCACGGTCGCCGACCGCGACCAGCCGCTTGCCGGCATGGGCGACGCTGAGCAGCAGGCTGCTGGCGGCCTTCGGCGATTCCACGGCGAATTGCGGCGGCGCGGCGGTTGGCGTCGACTCGGCCAGGACCGGGGTCGCGGCGAAGGTCAGAAGAGAAAGCGCCCCGAGAAACGACAGGGCCCTGCTGGCCAGGGGCGATCTGGAAGGAATGGCCGGATGCCGCGAAGCGTCCGCGGATTGGCCGGGCGAAGTGCGCCACGTCATGGGCTCACGCATGGATACCGTCCCCGTTGTTGTTATTAGTGGTTCGTGGTGAGCGTTATATAGCCAGCGTTTGGCGACGGAGACAATTGAAGCCACGTTATCTTTTGTTAAGCGTGTAAGCCGTCTGTAACGGGGGATCGGCGCCGCCCTCCTCCCCGGAGGGAAGCGGTCGGCGCCGGCGAGCGGAGCGATCAGCGGGTGCCGCGGCGGCGCAGGGCCGAGGGCTTGAAGTAGGAGTCGTCCGGTATCGCCTGGGTGAAGTCGATGGTACCCGGCTCCTCGTTGTCCAGGTTCTGCACGTGGTAGCGACGCGCCTGCAGGTCGTGGAACACGTCCAGCGCGCTCCAGGTGTACGGCAGGTCGTAGAAGTTCTTCAGGTAGGCCATGGACACCCGCCACAGTTCGCCGCGACCGTCGTACTGGTCGACCACCGCCGCGCTCCAGCTGTCCTCGTCGAGGTACAGGGTGCGCTTGGAGTAGATATGCCGCGCGCCCGGCTTCAGGGTGCCTTCCACCACCCACACGCGGTGCAGTTCGTAGCGGGTGTATTGCGGATCGAGATGGCCCGGCTTGAGCAGTTCCTCGTACTTCACCTCGGGGCTGCTGACCTTGTAGTTGTTGTAGGGAATGTAGATTTCCTTCTTGCCCAGCAGCTTCCAGTCATAGCGGTCCGGCGCGCCGTTGAACATGTCGGTGTCGTCGGCGGTGCGCAGGCCGTCGGCGGCGGCGATCGGCGTGTCGTAGGCAAGGTTCGGCGCACGCCGCACACGGCGCTGGCCGGCGTTGTAGCCCCAGGCCTGGCGCGGCTCCTTGACCTGGTCGAGGGTCTCGTGCACCAGCACCGCGCCGCCGGCCAGGCGCGCCGGGCTCTTGGTGAACGACAGGTAGTAGAACATCAGGTTGTTCAGGTCGGCGAAGCTGCCGCCCTTGAGGTAGTACTTGAACAGCGCTTCCTGCTGCGAGGTCACCAGCGAGTAGCTACCGTTGCGCTGTACCGCGACTTCCGAGGCGCGGCGCACGACATAGGTGCCGCGGTAGCGGGCGACATGGTTCCACAGCGCCTCCACGCCGCTCTTCGGAATCGGGAACGGCACCCCGCCATAGGCGTCGGCGAACCCGTTGCCGCCGTCCAGCAGCCTGGCGCTGGTGGCATTGGCGAAGGTGTTGTCGTACAGCCACTGCGGCGCCGAGCCGGAACGGCGACTGGGGTAGACCGGCATCCGGAAGCTGTCCGGGTAGGTCTTGAACAGCGCCAGCTGACCCGGGGTCAGGTGTTCCCTGTACTGCTCCAGGTTGGCCTTGTCGATGGTGAACAGCGGCTTGTCCGCGGCGAACGGGTCCGGGTGGTGCTGGCCCGGCTTGTAGCCGGCCGGCGCCTGGGTGATGCCGCCGGTCCAGGCGGGAATGCTGCCGGCGGCGTTGCCGGCCTTCTCCGCGCCCAGCGGGGTGAGGCTCGACTTCAGTTGCGCCGCCTCGCCGGCGGAAACGCCGGCCAGCGCGCCGCCGCTGCCCAGTGCCAGCGCCAGGGAAGCGCCGATCAGCAGGTGCTTGTTCAACATGAGGGTTCTCCGTGTGAGGTGCCGGGCGCTCGCGGCGCCCGTGTCGTTATCGGTTCGGTCAGAAGGAATACTTGACGGTCAGGCCGATGTTGTCGCGGTCGCGGATGTTGTTGTTCTGTCCGCCGCCGTAGAACTCGGTGTACTGCAGTTCGCCTTCCAGGCTGTTCAGGTAGGTGGCCTTGACCCCCAGGGTGTAGGCCTTGCGACCTTCGATGAAGTTGCCGGTCTGGTAGGAGTTGCCTTCGAAGTCGTCCTTGTAGACCACGTAGGGCGACACGTTGACCCCGGCGAACACGTCGTTCCAGGTGCCGCTGAGCAGCAGGGTGTAGCCGTAGGCGTTGCGGTTCACCTGGTCGCCACGGTCGCCGCCGGAAACGTACGAGCTGTTGCCGCGCCCGGCGTAGTAGCGGGTGCTGCCGTCGTAGGCGGTGTACTTCAGGCTGCTGCCGCGCAGGTGTTCCGAGGCCAGCTCGGCGACGCCGGTCAACGAGTCGAAGCTCAGCGACGGGCCGAAGTTGTAGATGGTCCCGAGGGAGGTGTTGAACGCCTCGACCCGCTCGTAGTTGTGGATCTGCCCGCCGAGGCCGACCATCTGCCCGCCGACGTTGATCTGCCCGCCGTTGGCGGCTTCCGCCGCACCGTGGGCGAGGTCGCCGATCAGGTCGTTGGTGGCGGCGATGCCGATCGGCAGGTTCGGCCGGTAGGCCAGCTCGCCGAACACCGAGGCGTCGCCCACCGTGGTGTTGAAGCTGAAGCCGTACATGCGGATGTCTTCGGCGAACTCGCGGCGGGCATTGATGTTGCCCATCACGTCGGCGGTCACCAGGCCGTTGGCCAGGGCTTCGGCGAGGTTACCGGCGATCGGCCGCAGGGTGTTGGCCAGCGCCGCCAGGTCGGCCCCGGCATAGTCGCCGATGTCGGCGTACAGGGTCGGCTCCTTGGAGTGGTAGTTGACGAAGTAGAAGCCGAACTCGGTGCTGTTCAGTTCCTCGGCGATGTAGCGGAAGGCCACGCCGAACTGGCCGTCGTTGCGCGCGTTGATGTCCTTGCCGATGGACGACACCTTCATTACGTTGCCGTAGGCCGGGGTCACGCCGTTGGCATAGAGGCCGGTGTTCTTCAGCGCGCCGCTGAGCAGCGGATTGTTGCCCAGCGCCTGGTACAGGCCGATGACGTTGCCGAAGCCGGGCACCGGGGTGTCCAGCGCGGTGCCGGTGAAGTCGCTGTAGCCGGTGTTGCCGCCGTCGGCGAACAGGTCGGTCTCGGAGAAGAAGGTACCGACCGGGTCGAGGCGGGTTTCCTTCCAGTTCCACTGGTAGAAGGTTTCCATCGACAGGTTGTCGGTCAGGCCGATGTTGAAGCTCAGCGCCTCCACCGGCATCAGCACTTCCTTGAGCTCGGAACCGGGCAGGCGGTACTTGGCGGCGTCCACCGGGTTGGTGGTGTTGACCCCGCCACGGTAGAAGATGCCCTCGCCCCAGTTGAACACCTGGCGGCCGAAGCGCGCGCTCAGCGGCATGTTGCCGATGTCCCAGCTGCCGTAGACGTAGGCGTCGAGGATTTCCGCCTTGTGCCCGGCGATGTCGCGGGTCTGGCTGGTGAAACGGTCGTCGTGGGGATAGCTCTGGCTCGGCTGCGATGGATCGTTGTGGCTGTAGTAGTCGTTGCGTTTGTCCATGATCTGGGTGTCATAGAACGCCGTGCCGCGAATGAACACGCCATAGTTGCGCCAGGTCGCCTCCAGGTCCGAGGTGATCTTGTAGACCTCGGAAACCAGGCCGGTATCGAAGTTGCGGTTGCCGTCGTTGGTGTTGATGTCGTTGTTGCTCTTGTCCTGCCCCTGCACCCGCCACAGGGTGCCGTAGGACAGGGTGGTATCGAGCGAACCGGACACCTCGTTGTCGAGGAAGCTGAATTCGACGGCCTGGGCCTGGCCGCCCAGCAGCGGCAGCAGCCCGGCGAAGGCGAAGCCGGCCCGGGCCGGCGCGGAGCGCAGCCGGGGCTGGCGGTTGGGGATGTACATCGGGAACTCACTCCATGTGGTCATGCGTTGGGCGCCGCCACTGCGGGCGGTTCGCCGTTCGGCCGTTTCTCTGCGGCCTTGTTATGGGTGGTCGCGGCGTCACCGGCCTCGCGTCGACGAAAGGGAACCGCGCGACGAGGCAGTGCAACCGGGATGCCAATTCAGCGGAATCCTCCAGGGAATTCAATGGATTGCGACAAAAACAGGACTTCCTGCCAGATGACTGTTCATTCACTGACCAGAAAACAGGAAGTGTCCGACAAAACGCGCCAGGCGAATTCCGCCAATGGCGCGAAAAGTCCCTTCGCAGAGCCTGCGCAGGGTGGTTCGCGAAACACGATTAAGCGGGCTCCATCAATGGAAAACAGTGAAGCGATTCCCAGAAGTAACAAAGGGCGTTACCAGCCAGTGGCCAGTAACACCCTCTTCCGGGAGAAGCTGGCGGATCAGGCCAGGCTCTTGCTCACCACTTCGTAGACGTCGCTGGACAGCTCGCCGGAGGCCAGGATGCGTTCCAGCTCGCCGCGCATCAGCGCCTGCCGCGCCTCGTCGTACTTGCGCCAGCGGGTCAGCGGCACCAGCAGGCGCGAGGCGATCTGCGGGTTGAGTGCGTTGAGCACGATCACCTGGTCGGCGAGGAAGCGATAGCCGGCGCCGTCAGGACGATGGAAGTTGACCAGGTTCTGGTTGGCGAACGCGCCGATCAGCGCGCGCACCTTGTTCGGGTTCTTCAGGGTGAAGGCCGGGTGCTGCATCAGCGCCTGGACCCGCTCCAGCCCGCCCGGCAGCGGCGAGCCGGCCTGCACGCTGAACCACTGGTCCATCACCAGCGGGTCGTCCTTGAAGTAGTCGGCGAACATGGCCAGGGCCTTGCCCTTCTCCGCCTCGAAGCCGGAATTGACCAGCACCGCCAGGGCGGTCAGGCGCTCGGTCATGTTGTCGCAGCCTTCGTACTGCTCCAGGCAGGCGGCGAGGATTTCCTCCCGGCCCGACAGCGACAGGTAGGACAGCGCGATATTCTGCAGGCTGCGCCGGGCGATGTGCGAGGCCTCGGCGAGGTAGGCGGTGTCGCGGGAAATCTTGCGGTTGGCCTGGTAACGCTGCCACAGCGGCTCGAACAGCGCTTCGCCGATACGCTGGCGGGCGAATTCGCGGGCGGCATGGATCGCGTCGACATCGGCGACTTCGCTGATCTCGGTGAGATAGGCCTCGCTGGGCAGCGAGAGCATCTCGGCGACCATCGCCTGGTCCAGCGCCTCGTCCGCCAGAAGGGTGCGGTAGGCCTCGATCAGGCGCGGGTCGAGTACCAGTTGCGCGCCGCGCTGGTGCTGGCCGATCAGCTCCTGCAGGACCTGCACCGAAAGCTGTTGGCCGGCCTCCCAGCGGTTGAAGCCGTCGCTGTCGTGCTGCATGAGGAACAGCAACTGGTCGCGGCTGTAGGGGAAGCTCAGTTTCACCGGCGCGGAGAAGCCGCGCAGCAGCGATGGCAGCGGCTGCTCCGGCACCTCGACGAAGACGAAGCGCTGCTCGGCCTCGGTCACCGCCAGCACGCGGTTGCCGCCCTGGGCCGCGGCCTCGCCTTCCAGGCGCAGCGGGAGTTCGTGGCCCTGGCCGTCGAGCAGGCCCAGCTCCAGCGGGATGACGAAGGGGTCCTTGCTCGGCTGGCCGGGAGTCGGCGGGCAGCTCTGGCGCACCGTCAGGGTGTAGCGGCGGGCGGCGGCGTCGTACTCGCCTTCCACCGCCAGGCGCGGAGTGCCGGACTGGCTGTACCAGCGCTTGAACTGGGTCAGGTCGACGCCATTGGCGTCTTCCATGGCCTTGACGAAATCGTCGCAGGTCACCGCCTGGCCGTCGTGGCGCTGGAAGTACAGGTCCGAGCCCTTGCGGAAGCCTTCGGCGCCGAGCAGGGTGTGGATCATCCGCACCACTTCCGAGCCCTTCTCGTAGACGGTCAGGGTGTAGAAGTTGGAAATCTCGATGAACGAGTCGGGGCGCACCGGATGCGCCATCGGCCCGGCGTCCTCGGCGAACTGGTTGGTGCGCAGGAAGGCGACGTCCTCGACGCGCTTGACCGTGCGCGAGTTCATGTCGGCGGAGAATTCCGAGTCGCGGAATACGGTGAAGCCTTCCTTGAGCGACAGCTGGAACCAGTCGCGGCAGGTCACCCGGTTGCCCGACCAGTTGTGGAAATACTCATGCGCCACCACGCCCTCGACCCGCTGGTGGGCGGCGTCGGTGGCGGTTTCGGCGCGGGCCAGGACGCAACTGGAGTTGAAGATGTTGAGGCCCTTGTTCTCCATCGCGCCCATGTTGAAGTCGTTGACCGCGACGATCATGAAGATGTCCAGGTCGTACTCGCGGCCGTAGACCTCCTCGTCCCAGCGCATCGACTTCTTCAGGCTGTCCATGGCGTGCTGGACCTTGTCGATGTTCTCCGGCTCGACGTAGATGCGCAGCGCCACGTCGCGCTGGCTCATGGTGCGGAAGCTGTCCTCGACGCACCAGAGGTCGCCGGCGACCAGGGCGAACAGGTAGGCCGGCTTCTTGAACGGGTCTTCCCAGGTCGCCCAGTGCCGGCCGTTGCCTTCGGAACCGCTGGCCACCGGGTTGCCGTTGGAGAGCAGCACCGGGTAGCGCTGCTGTTCGGCGCTGACGGTGGTGGTGAAGCGACTCATCACGTCGGGACGGTCGAGGTAATAGGTGATCTTGCGGAAACCCTCGGCCTCGCACTGGGTGCAGAACATCTTGCCGGACTTGTACAGGCCTTCCAGCGCGGTGTTGCTCTCCGGATGGATACGCACCGTGCTCCTGAGGACGAACTCGGCCTGCCGCGGTTGCACCCCGAGCTGCTCGTCGTCCAGTTGGTAGTCGTCCGCGCCGAGCGCCTGGCCGTCCAGTTCGAGCGCCAGCAGCTCCAGTTGCTGACCATGCAGCAACAGCGGCGGCAGGCCGGCGCCGCGCTCGGGGTTGCGCCGCAGCTTCAACTCGGCGTGCACCAGGCTGTGGTCTTCGAACAGTTCGAACTTCAGGTGGGTCTCGTCGATCAGGTAGTCCGGCGCCTGATAGTCCTTGAGGTGGATGACTTTCGGTTGCTCGGTGCGCATGGCTTGTGGCCCTTCTGCTCAGTGATGCACGGCGATCTGGTAGGCCGTGTATTTGCGAATGTTGATCACCCCGGTGTCGAGGATCAGGTACTGGCCCTTGATACCGCGAAGCGTGCCTTCGACGATAGGCGTTTTTTCCAGGTCGAGGCTGGCGACCTTGCTCGGGTAGGCCTCGACCGGGTAGGCGATCTCGAGCGGATCGAGGTCGATAACCGGTTGGATCGCCTGCAGGCCGAAACGTTGCTGCAATTCGCGCAGGCCGTCGGCGCACTGGTCGAACAACTGCTCGCGGACTGCCGCCAGATCGACCGGCTCGGCTTCGCCCTTGAGCATGGCCCGCCAATTGGTGCGGTCGGCGACCTGGCTGCGCAGCAGGTCTTCCACCAGGCCGGACTGCTGGCGGGTGGCCACGCGCAGGATCGGCAGCGCCTGGCGCGCGCCCTGGTCGATCCAGCGGGTGGGAATCTGGCTGGCGCGGGTGATGCCGACCTTCACCCCGGAGGAGTTGGCCAGGTACACCACGTGATCGGTCATGCAGAACCGCTCGCCCCACTCCGGTTCGCGGCAGGTGCCCTGCTCGTAGTGGCACTTCTCCGGGCTGACGATGCAACTGTCGCACTGCGCCAGCCGGGTGAAGCAGGGATAGCAATAGCCCTGGCTGAAACTCTTCTTCGTCTTGCGGCCGCAATGGGTGCAGAAGATGCTGCCGAGGTACTCCAGGCGCAGCGGCCGGCCGATCAGCGGGTTCACCGCGACTTCGCGGTCGTCGAGGCGGAAGGCGTATTGCACGGGAGCATTGCTTTCCAGGCGCGCCGTCATCTTGCTCAGCGCGCCGCGGGCGATTTCTTCCATCAGTGCACGGAGTCCGACTTGAACAGGATGTTCGGGATCGCCTCGTCGGAATGCGAGGAGCAGTGCTGCGGGCCCATGTAGCCGGTGCGCTCCTCCTCGGGGAGGTTCTGCAGCTCCCAGGCGATCACCGCCTGCAGGCAGAGTTCCTTCTGCTCCTGGGTCAGCTTGCGGCCGTCCGGCCACTTGCCGATCTCGATGGCCAGCTTGAGGTTCTGGTAGATCTCTGGAGTGATGTTCTCGATCGCTTGATTGAAGGACGACATGGCCGGCTCCGGTGAAAAGGCGTACCGGCCATTCTACCGGGCCGGGGCCGGCGGCGCACATCGAAGCTGCCGCAGCCCCTCGCTCAACGGCGACGCCGCGCCAGCAGGCCGCCCAGCAAACCGCTGAGGCAACCGACCAGCAGCCCGCCAACGTGCGCGCCGTTGGCGATGGAGCCGAAGCCGAGCAGGTCGATCACCCCGGACAGGCACACCAGCAGCCAGATCAGCATCATCGCCACGACGCCCCTGGGCAGGCGATAGGCCTGGTTCGGCGCCAGGTACTGGAAGATCCAGCAGTGCCCGAGCAGGCCATAGAGCACCCCGGACAACCCGCCGAACAGGCTGGCGCCGCTCACCGCGTACTGCACCACGTTGGACACCAGGCCGAACAGCAGGGTCAGGCCGAGCAGCATCGGGCGGCCCTGGCGGAATTCGATGCGCCGGCCCAGCTCCCAGAACCACATGGCGTTCATCGCCAGGTGCAGCCAGCCGAAGTGGATCAGCATCGGCGTGAACAGCCGCCACCATTGACCCGCCGCCAGGCTCTCGGCCAACGGCGTGAACAGCGCGTACTGGCCCTGGATACGGAAGTCCTGGAAGGTCAGCCAGCGCATCGTCGCGAAGTTGTCGCCAAGGTAGGTGACGGCGGCGACGACGAAGGTCAGCAGCAACACCGCGGCGGTCATCGGGCTCATCCGCAGTTGCCGGACGAAACCCTGCCCCGCCGGTCGCGGCGCGGCCTCCAGGGTCGCCTGCGGATCGCCTTCGGGATAACGCCGGTACAACTCGCGGACCTGCTCGGCGAGCCGCTCGTCGGGCACCCAGAGGACCTGCTGGCCGGATTCCTCGCTGACCCGGTGCGGCACGTTCAGACGCCGCAGCAGGCCGACGAAGCCGGCCAGGTCGACCGACAGGGGAAACTTCAGGACCTGCACCGCGCTCACTCGTCAGCCTCCGGCCGCTTCACTTCGACCCAGACGAACTTGTGCCGGTCCAGGCGGGTTTCCTCATCCAGGCGGTAGGCCGCCAGCTTGCCGTACATCACCGCGCTGTAGTCCAGGCAGGCCAGGTTCGGCCGGATCGGCGCCGGCGTGCCGCGTCGCCAGTAGTGGCCGACGAACAACAGCGGTTCGTCGGCGCCGTAGGTCAGCAGGCTGGACTTCTGCTCCTCGCTGAGCGGCTCGCGGGCGATCGCTTCGGGCAACGCGTCGGGCTGGAAGACGATATCGCCGTAGGTGCGCGGCGCCTCGTCCTCGACCCAGAACTTGGTGCGGAAGAAGGCGCGCGTATAGCCATCGCTGCTGGTCAGCGTGGCACCGTGCGGCAGGCGCATGTCGGTACCGCGCAGCAGGCGGTTGCAGGCCAGGTCGGCGAAGCTGCCGGGCTCCGCCGACTCCTGCAGGAAGGCTTCGCTGATCCGCCCGTCGGGGAACTGCCGGCGCAGGGTCGCGATCAGTTCGCCGTCCCAGCAGGCATGGACCATGCGGAAGCGCCCGGCATCGAGGAACAGCGGCAGTTGCTGGAACCAGCCGAGGAAGTCGCGCCAGTCGGCGTCGTGGCCCTCGAACTGCTCGAGGGTCTCCTTGATCAGCCGGGCATGCCGCGGCGTATGCTCGCGGACGTACTGGCGGCCGCTGCCGGGCGCCGCCGGGGTGCTCCAGCCGAGCGCGTTGAATTCGTGGTTGCCCATGATGCACAGCGCCTCGCCGGCGTCGACCATCGCGTGCACCCGGTGCAGGGCCTCGCGGATGCGCGGGCCGCGGTCGACGATGTCGCCGAGGAACAGCGCCTGGCGCCGCGGATGGCGCCAGACGCCGCCCTGCAGGCGGTAGCCGAGCAGGTCGAGGAGGCGGTCCAGGGTATGCGCGCAGCCGTGGACATCGCCGATCAGGTCGTAGCCACGTCCGGGGTCGAGTTGCATCAGTCGCCTCCGCCCAGGCGGCTGCCCCAGCCGAGCTTGGTCCGGCAGATCTCGTAGTAGTTGTGGTCGATGGGGTGGATCAGGCGCAGCTTCTGCGGCTTCTTGCTGATCGTCACGGTATCGCCGGGGGCGCAGGTGAAATGGTTCTGCCCGTCGCAGGAGACCTGCGGGTAGATCTGCATGTTCGGCGACACGACGATCTTCAGCTCGCTGTTGCCGTCCACCACGATCGGGCGGCTGGAAAGCATGTGCGGGTACATCGGCACGATGACGATGGCATCCAGCTTCGGATGCATGATCGGACCGCCGGCGGACAGCGCGTAGGCGGTGGAACCGGTGGGCGTGGCGACGATCAGGCCGTCGGCCTTCTGGCTGCAGACGAACTGGCCGTCGATATACAGCTCGAACTCGATCATCCGGGTCGACTTGCCCGGGTGCAGGACCACGTCGTTGAGCGCATCGCCCTGCCCCATCGAGTCGATACCGCGACGCACCTGGGCATCGAGGAGGAAGCGGCTCTCGACGATGTACTGGCCGTCCAGCACCTCGCCGACCTTGGCCTCCAGTTCATCCGGGCGGATGTCGGTGAGGAAGCCCAGGCTACCGCGGTTGATCCCCAGCACCGGCACCTTGTGCCGGGCCAGCGCGCGGGCCGCGCCGAGCATGCTGCCATCGCCGCCGACCACCACCACCAGGTCGCAGATCTCACCCATGATCTTCCGCGAGCAGGTCTGCAGGCCGTGTCCGGGCAGGACTTCGGCGATGGTGTCCTCGAGGATCACATGCAGGTGGCGATCGATCAGGAATTTCTTCAGCCGGCGGATGGTGTCCAGCACCTGGGTGCTGCCGAGGCGGCCGATGATGCCGATATTGCGAAAGGGTTCCATGCGGTTCCTGCGAAAAGCTGGCGGGCGGGATAGAGCGGATTATGGGCGAAAGCCGCGGACAGCGGCAAACCCGCGCATGTACGGGAAATCGCCGCGAGTGGCGCAACCCGGCTAACCTCTGGGTATGACGCTGCTGACCGAATTGCTCGACGAATTGCGCCACCCGGCCGTCCGCGACCTGGCCTGGACCCTGCTCGCCCCGCCGTTGCTGCGCCGGACCCCGGAGCCGCAGCGCCATCCGCTCGCCGCCAGCCGCTGGCGCCAGGAGCCGGAGCGCCTGGCCGCCTGGTTGCGCGAACAGGAGCGACAGCCGCAGCATCTCGCCGCCTGGCTCGCGCAGTGGCCACGGCAGCGTCTCGGCCTGTACTACGAACATCTCTGGCAATTCGCCCTGGAACAAGCCCCGGACGTGCGCCTGATCGCCGCCAACCTGCCGGTGCGCGACGGCGGGCATACCCTTGGCGAACTCGACCTGCTGCTGCGGGACGACGACGGCATCCACCACCTGGAACTGGCGATCAAACTCTACCTGGGGCCCCAGTCCGGCCCCGGCGACTGGCTCGGGCCCGGCGGCCAGGACCGCCTGTCACGCAAGCTGGAACACCTCTGCCGACACCAGTTGCCGCTGGCGGCGACCCGCGAGGGTCGCCAGGTGCTGGCCGCCCATGGCGCCGAATCGGCCGTTTCCGCATTGTGGCTGAGCGGCTACCTGTTCCATCCCTGGCCCGGGCCGGGCAGCCTGCCCGCCGACATCGAGCCACGGCATCTGCGTGGCCGCTGGCTCCGCCAGCGCGACTGGCCGGCGTACCTGGCCAGCCTGGCCGGACCGCAGGCCGGGCAGCATTGGCTGCATCTGTCGCGCGAGCACTGGCTGGCGCCGGCCATGCGGCGGCAGGACCCGCTCGACCCACCGCGCGACGGCGCCTGCTGGAACATCGCCTTCGCCGACGAGGCACGTCCGCAAATGCTGGTAAGGGTGGTGCCGCGCGACGGCTACTGGGTAGAGGCCGAGCGCCTGTTCCTGGCCAGCGACGACTGGCCCCCGGGGCTCAGCCTGTGGGGTAGCGCGCGCCAGGCCGCGGATGCCTGATCAGAGCAACGCCAGCAAACGCTCCTGCAATGCCCGGCGGCCCTGCAGGCCTCCGCTGTGCAGCGCCACCAAACGGCTGCCGCGAGCCACCGCGCCGCTCTCCACGGCCTCGCGCAGGGCGAGCAGCAGCTTGCCGGTGTACAGCGGTTCGAGGGCGACGCCGCTGGCCGTCTCGAACTCGACGATGAACCGCGCCAATCGCCCATCGAGGCGGGCGAAACCACCACGGCTGGCGTCCAGCAGGCGATAGCCGGCATCGGCCCAGCCCGCCTCGGCAAGGGTCGCCGCGACCTGGGCGGCGACGCCATGGTCCTCCGGCACCGCCAGCGCGCCCACCACGGGATGCCGCCCGGCCTCGCCGAGCACCAGGCCGGCCAGTGTCGTACCGGTACCGGCGGCCACCCAGATCGCGTCGTAATCGTCCCAGCCGAGCGTCGGCAACTGGGTCGCTATGCGCTCCACCAGTCCGATGCAACCGCGCGCGCCCAGCAGCCCGCCACCGCCCTCGGCGACCGGCAGCAAACCTGGGTAACGTTCCCGCCAGGGAAGCCAGAAGCCGGCGGCATGCCGCTGGCGATAGCCACCGTAGCCGAGCCAGTGCAGTTCCATGCCGAGACTGCGCAGGTCGCGCACCGTCGGCGTATCGACTTCGTGTCCGCGCAACAGGCCGACGCAACGGAAACCGAAACGCGCGCCGGCGCCGGCCAGCGCGTGCAGGTGGTTGGAGTGGGCGCCGCCGAGGCTGATCAGGCCGTCCAGCCCCTGCTCGCGGGCCAGCGCCAGGTGTGGCGCGAGCTTGAACCCCTTGTTGCCGGAGATCAACGGATCGGCCTGGTCCAGGCGCAGCAGCGCCAGTTCTACCCCGGCCCGTTGCAGCCAGTCGAGTTCGAGACGCTGCAAGGGTGTATGCGGTGACCAGTGGGGAAACGGCAAGGAGTCAGCTCACGGTGCGCAGGCGCCCCGTGGTCTTGTGCCGGGCGCAGCAGTTGGTGTCGCCGGCGACGAAGCGCGCCGGGTTGTCGACCCGGTCGAGCGGCAGGTTGCAGCGTTCGCCGCCGGGCAGCAGCGCCTCGCAGCGCGGCTGCTGGAAGTGGTCCAGCCACTGGCGGTACTGGCTCTCGGAGACGAAGCACTTGGCCGCCGCGTAGGCCAGCGGATTGTCCTGGTAACGCGGGATGTCCTGCAAGGGGATGGTCAGGTGCCCGGCGCCGGGATGGTAGGCGACGAATACCACGCCCTGGCCGGATAGACGCTCCAGCAGTTGCTCCGGCCCCAGGGCGGCCAGACGGTCGCGCTCGGCGCGCAGCTCGGCCAGTTCCTGCTCCAGTTGCTGGTCCAGCTCGTTGCGGTAGGCCAGTTCGACGTCGCGGATCGAGACCTGCTCCTTGTAGCCGGCCACCGCCACCGCCACCCGAGCCTCCAGTTCGTCGGCGAACTCCGAGCGCAGCAGGTCGGTCTCGTTGCGCCCCTGGTTCTCGATGAAACGCAGTTGCCGGGTCAGTTCCTCGCGGTTGCGCTGGAACTGCTCGCCCTGCTCCAGCAGACGCTGCTGCAATTCGGCGTTCTCCCGCGCTTGCCGCTCCAGGGCCTGTTGCAGGCTGAGCACTTCGCTGCGCAGGATGTCCAGTTGCCCGCGGGCGTCCTGTTCGCGCCTGGCCAGTTCCTCTTCGTGCTGCCGGGCGAGCCCGGCCAGGCGCTGCTCCTGCTGCCGGGCCAGGGCGGCGAGCTGTTGCCGCTGCTGCTTGACCAGTTGCGCCAGGCGCGCCGCCTGCTCGTCCTCCTGCTTGCGCGGAGGCTCCGCGGGCGCTGCCTTCGGGGCGGCGGGACCGGCGGCGTACCATTGTTCTTCGGCGGCCATCTGCAGCCGCTGCGGCTCCACCGCGGCAGGCTCCTCGTCCACCAGCAGGCCGAGCTGGTTGCGCCTGAGCGCGTCGCGGATGAGTACGAAATGGTTGCGTCCGGCGCTGCTCTCCGGGTCCCACAGGTGCATCTGGTGCCAGGACACCGGGCACTGGCTGCGACAGGCCAGGCGGATCGGCCCGCCGCCCATGTCGGGGCCGCGTCCGGCGCGTTCGGCGAGGTTGCGCAGAGGCAGGTTCCAGCCGGTGTCGGCGCCGCCCTGCTCGTCGAAATCGAGATAGAAGAACACCGCCGCCCGCGCCTGCAGGCGCGGATTGATCAACACATAAGCCAGGTGCATCTGCCGGTCGGCGTATTCCGGCATGCGCACCAGGCCATCGAGCAGCGCCTCGAATTCGGGATACAGCATTTCCTTGCAGACGCCGCTGTCGTTGAAGAACAGCACGGCCTCCGCCATCTGTGGCTTTTTCTGCATGCTCATCGCTAACCCTCGAACGCCTGGCGAGGCGGCCCGCATCCGGCAGTTCCCATCTGGCATGTCACCTGAAAAACAGGCGCTATCTCGTTGTTCGGGCAAGTCTAGGGGAAAAAATGTCGCGGGCAATGTGACTGGGTTGGCAGACACCCGGGCGATGCCGGACGGCCCGCCGAGCGGTAGGGGAAATTGTGAAGCGGTCGGGTTTTGAGCGGACGGAGATCACCGTGGCAGAGCGCCACCGTTCACCAAACCGGTGCGCAGCGCCCCGCCGCGCCGACGAGCGCGGACAGGGACGATACGCAGAACCTGTGCGAGCTGGAGAAAAGCCGTTTTCAACGCAGTTTCTCCGCTACGCAACAGATCGCGGACAGGTTCTCAGAGTTCGGCAGCCAGGCGCGAACCCTGGTTGATGGCGCGCTTGGCATCCAGCTCGGCGGCGACATCGGCGCCGCCGATCAGGTGCACGCTCCGGCCGGCCGCCAGCAGGCCGTCCTGCAACTCGCGCAGTGGGTCCTGGCCGGCGCAGACGATCACGGTATCCACCGGCAGCACCTGCGGCTCGCCCTCGGCAACGCGGATATGCAGGCCGGCGTCGTCGATCCCGAGATACTCCACGGCATTCACCATCTGCACCTGCTTGTTCTTCAGGCCGGCGCGATGGATCCAGCCGGTGGTCTTGCCGAGGCCGTCGCCGACCTTGCTCTTCTTGCGTTGCAGGAGGAACACCTGGCGCGCTGCCGGATGCACCTCGGCCTTGACCCCGGCGATGCCGCCGCGGGCCTCCAGGCGGGTATCGATCCCCCACTGCTTCCAGAACGCTTCGCGCTCCAGGCTGGTGGACGGACCGGCATGGGTGATGAATTCGGAGACGTCGAAGCCGATGCCGCCGGCGCCGATCACCGCCACCTTGCCGCCCACCGGCTTGCGCTCGAGGATCGCATCCAGGTAGCTGATCACCTTCGGATGCTCGATGCCAGGGATCGCCGGCGTGCGCGGAACGATGCCGGTGGCGAGGACGATCTCGTCATAACCGCCCGCAACCAGGTCGTCCACGCCGACCCGGCGGTTCAGGTGCAGCTCGACGCCGGTGCTCTCCAGCTTGTTGCGGAAGTAGCGCAGGGTCTCGTGGAACTCTTCCTTGCCGGGAACCCGCTTGGCCACGTTGAACTGCCCGCCGATCTCGCCGGCGGCGTCGAACAGGCTGACCCGGTGCCCACGCTCGGCGGCCACGGTGGCGGCGGCCAGGCCGGCCGGACCGGCGCCGACCACGGCGATCTTCTTCGGCCTGGCGGTGGGAATGTAGTTCAGCTCGGTTTCGTGGCAGGCGCGCGGGTTGACCAGGCAACTGGTCAGCTTGCCGCCGAAGGTGTGGTCGAGGCAGGCCTGGTTGCAGCCGATGCAGGTGTTGATCCGTTCAGCGTGGCCGGCGGCGGCCTTGTTGACGAAGTCCGGGTCGGCGAGGAACGGCCGGGCCATGGAGACCATGTCGGCATCGCCCTCGGCCAGGACCTTCTCCGCCACCTCGGGAGTGTTGATGCGGTTGGTGGTGATCAGCGGGATGCCGACCTCGCCACGCAGCTTGGCGGTGACCTTGGTGAAGGCCGCGCGCGGCACCTTGGTGGCGATGGTCGGGATGCGCGCCTCGTGCCAGCCGATACCGGTGTTGATCAGGGTCGCGCCGGCCTTCTCGACGGCCTTGGCCAGCAGCACGATCTCGTCCCAACTGCTGCCGCCCTCGACCAGGTCGAGCATCGACAGGCGATAGATGATGATGAAGTTCGGCCCCACCGCCTCGCGCACCCGGCGGACGATCTCCACCGGCAGGCGCATGCGGTTCTCGTAGCTGCCGCCCCAGCGGTCGGTGCGCTGGTTGGTGTGCTGCACGAGGAACTGGTTGATGAAGTAGCCTTCCGACCCCATGATCTCGACGCCATCGTAGCCGGCGACCTGGGCCAGGCTGGCGCAATTGACGAAGTCGGCGATCTGCTTCTCGATGCCTTCCTCGTCGAGTTCCTTGGGCTTGAACGGATTGATCGGCGCCTGGATCGCGCTCGGCGCTACCTGCTTCGGGCTGTAGGCGTAGCGGCCGGCATGCAGGATCTGCATGCAGATCTTGCCGCCCGCCTCATGCACCGCCTGGGTCACGATCCTGTGCTTCTCCGCCTCTTCCGGCGTGCTCAGCTTGGCCGCGCCGGAATACACGCCGCCCTCTTCGTTCGGGCCGATGCCGCCGGTGACCATCAGGCCGACGCCGCCACGGGCGCGTTCGGCGAAATACGCCGCCATGCGCTCGAAGCCCTGCGGCTTCTCTTCCAGGCCAGTGTGCATGGACCCCATCAGGGTGCGGTTGCGCAGGGTGGTGAAGCCGAGGTCCAGCGGGGCGAGCAGGTGCGGATAGGGAACGGCGGCGGTCATCGGGGGTCTCCACATCGGGCGAAACGCGTTCACGGATATGCCGCGGCCTCGGGCGCAATGCGCGGGACGGGCAGCGGTCGGTATGGCGACGACTCTAAGGAGCGCCACCGGAGCGCTCAATGATCCTAAATGACAAGTTACTGATCGGAATGCACAGGGATGCTTGGCAAGCCGACGCCACTCCCCTACCCTGTGGGCTGCCTTGGAGACCCGCATGCGCAAGCTGATCTTCCTGATCCTCATCACCCTCTTCGCCGCCTACGCCGGCTGGGCCGAACGCCGCCCGGTAGGCCACTACCTGTCCGACCTGCGCAGCCAGGTCAGCGTGGTCCAGGGCCAGCCCGGCGAGCGCGGCAACCTGCTGGCGGTCCAGCCGGAACTGTTCACGCCGGACTACCAGAGCGCCGAACGGTTGCAGCTGAAATTCCACGCCTACCTGGAAAATGCCCGCCGCCAGGGCCTGCTCAACGAGCGCACGGTGGTGGTGTTCCCCGAGCATGTCGGCACCTGGCTGGTGGCCAGCGGCGAGAAGCCCGAGGTCTATGCCGCCGCCGACTGGCCCACGGCGATGGACTGGATGGCCGCGAGCAACCCGCTGAAGGTGGCGCGCGGCTGGATCACCGCGCGCGGCGAACAGCGTCTCACCGACACCCTGTTCCGGATGAAGGCGGTGGACATGGCCCACGACTACCAGACCCTGTTCGGCGGGCTCGCCCATGATTTCAAGGTGACGGTGGTCGCCGGCTCCATCGTCCTGCCCGACCCCGAGGTCGAGGACGGCGAGCTGCGTCCCGGCACCGGCCAGTTGTACAACGTCAGCCTGACCTTCGGTCCCGACGGCCGGCCGCTCGGCCAGCCGCAACGCAAGGTATTCCCGACCCGCCACGAACTGAGCTACCTCAACAACGGTCGCGGCGAGCGCCTGCAGGTGCTGGATACGCCGGCAGGACGCCTGGGCGTGCTGATCGGCACCGACAGCTGGTACCCGGACACCTACGCCACCCTGGTCGAACAGCGCGTCGAACTGCTGGCGATCCCCGCCGCCCTGAACCAGAGCGGTCGCTGGCAGCAGCCCTGGCCCGGCTTCGATGCCGAGCTGGTTCCCGGCGACGTGCGCCTGGCGCCGAACAGCCTGAGCAACGCCGAGGCCTGGCAGCGCCTGGCGGTCGGCGAGCGCCTGCTGGCCAGCGGTGCACGCGGCGGCGCCGTGGCCTTCGCCCATAGCCGCCTGTGGAACGTCACCGAAGACGGCCAGAGCCTGCTCGGCTCGCCGCAGGGCATGCGCCAGGCCAATCCCGGCGGCGGTGCGCAACTGGTCAATCTCTGGCTATGAGCGCGCCCCGGGTTCGCCTCGGCGACCTCTCGGTCGGCTTCGTCCAGGCGCTGGCCGACGCCCTGCTCGCCGCCGGCGTCGAGCCCGCGCCACTGCTCGAGCAGTACGGGCTCGACCAGCGGCGCCTGGCCGAACCCGGGGCGCGCCTGTCGATCCCCCGCTACATGCGTCTCGGCCACGCTGCCATCCAGCTCAGCGGCGATCCCGCCCTCGGCCTGCAGATGGGCCGCCTGAGCCGTCTCGGACAGATGGGCCTGGCCGGCGTCAGCGTCGCCCAGGCGCCCAACCTGCGCGCCGCCGCGCGGGCGATGATCCACCTGGAACCGCTTTACGCGCAGAACTACCGGGGCCAGTCGAGCCTGGTGGAAGACGCCGGCGGCGCCTGGCTGCGCTTCTATTCGATCAGCCCCTACAACGCCTACAACCGCTTCGTCGTCGATTCGGTGCTGGCGGGCTGGATCAGCCATCTCGGCGCCCTGGCAAGGCAGCCGTTGAAAGCAGAACGAGTGGAGATCGAATATCCAGCGCCGCCTTGGGCCGAGCGCTACGAGGCATTCTTCGGCTGCCCGGTGGAATTCGGCGCGCCGACCAACCAGTTGCGCCTGAGCCAGGCCAGCCTGGCCCTGGCGAATGCCGAGCACTGTCCGAGCACCTGGAACCAGATGCTGGAACTCTGCAACCGCGAACTGGAGCAGTTGACCCGCACCCGCAGTTGGCGCGAGCGCGTCAGCCGCCTGCTGGGGCCGATGCTCAATGGCCGCGAGCCGGACCTCGAGGAAGTCGCCGCGCGCCTCAAGTTGCCGACCTGGACCCTGCGGCGCAAGCTGGCCGAGGAAGGCACGCAGTTCCGCAGCATCCTCAACGACACCCGCCGCGACCTGGCGATGGTCTACATCCGCGAGACCGACCTGGCTTTCGGCGAAATCGCCTACCTGCTCGGCTTCGCCTCGGCGGAAGCCTTCCAGCGCGCCTTCAAGCGCTGGAGCGGGCAGACGCCCGGCGAATTCCGCCGCGCCCAGCGACAGAGCGCCTGATCACATCTCGGTGGCGTCGTCCGCCGGCTCCGGCAGGTCGCATTCGGCGGCGTGCTGCTCCAGCAGTTCTTCCTGGTAGTCGTCCATCGCGGATCACCTTTCGTTCGTCTGTGTCTTTCAGCTGTAGACGAGGAAGATGACAGCGGGATTACCGCGCGCGGACCGACGGAGCAGGAAACCCGGCAAACAAGGAGAAAACGGAAGACGCAGGGGACGACGGAAACGAAAAAAGCGGCCATTGGCCGCTTTCTTCGTGGCTCACCCCGCCTTGGCGTGGTGAAGATGTATGGCGCACCTCGACGAAGAAACGTCGAACCGCCTTTTCGATACCTTGGAGGAATGGAACGCGCTTTTGAAGCGCAATAGCCCTGCTCCATAGGTGCCGCCATGAATCATTTTGATGATGTGTCGGCCCCCACGATTTCCGGGCTTTTCAAGGATGCGGTCGGGCCTGATCCGGCCCTGAGCAAGCGTAAAACGCCGCCTCCGTTCTCCCTGCGTCTGAGCTGGGAGGAACGGGCGCAACTGGAAGAGGAAGCCGGATGTATGCCCCTTGGGGCCTATATCCGGGAGCGGTTGTTTAACGGCTCATCCCCGCCCCCTCGGCGGCGGAAAAACAGGCCTCTGAAGGATCAACAGGCATTGGCCAAGGTGCTGGGCGAGCTGGGACGCTCCCGGCTCTCCAGCAACCTGAATCAACTGGCCAAGGCCGCCCATACCGGGTCATTGCCTGTCGCCAAGGAAATAGAGGCAGAATTGCTGGAGGCCTGTGAGGCCGTCCGGGCAATACGCAACGACCTTATGAGCGCCCTCGGCCTGCGTGGGGAGGATGCGCCATGATCCTCAAGGGAAGCCAGCGCGGGGGAGCCAAACAGCTCGCCCGCCACCTGCTCAATACCGCAGAGAATGAGCATGTCCATGTGCATGACATCCGGGGATTCATGGCCGATGACCTGGAGGCGGCCTTTCAGGAGGCCTACGCGATTAGCCGTGGCACCCGTGCCCGGCAATTCCTGTTCTCGCTGAGCATGAATCCACCACTACAGGAAAATGTTCCCACGCATACCTTTGAGATGGCTATCGAGGCCGTGGAACAAAAGCTGGGGCTGAATGGCCAGCCCCGCGCGGTGGTCTTCCACGAGAAAGAAGGCCGTCGCCATGCGCATGTCGTCTGGTCGCGGATCGACACCGAACAGATGAAGGCCATTAACCTTCCGCACTACAAGCTGAAGCTCCGGGATATATCCAAACAGCTTTATCTTGAAAACGGCTGGCAGATGCCACGGGGTTTCATGGACAGCCGGGAGCGCGACCCGGCGAACTTCACCCTGAACGAATGGCAACAGGCCAAGCGTGGCGGTCATGACCCCAAAGCTCTGAAACGGATGTTTCAGGAATGCTGGGCTATTGCCGATTCCCGTCAGGCGTTCGCCAAGGCTCTGAAAGAGCGCGGTTATACGCTGGCCCGTGGCGACCGCCGTGGGCATGTGGCTGTGGACTTCCGGGGCGAGGTTTACGCCATCGCCAAGTATGTCGGTGTTCGGGCCAAGGAGGTGAAAGCCCGCCTTGGTGATGTCGCCGACCTGATGTCGGTGGATCAGGCCAAGCAGGCGCATGCGGAGCGGATGACGGCTATGCTCCGCGAGCATATCCAGATGCTTGAAGCCCTCCACAAACGGCAAGCCAGCACGCTCCAGCAACGCCGCAAAGAGACTGTCCAGCGCCAGCGCGAACAACGGGCGGAACTGGAGAAAGCGCACAAGGCACGCCAGGCGCAAGAGACCCAGCAACGCACCCGGCGTTTCTCCACCGGGGCTCGGGGCGTGTGGGATTGGATGACGGGCAAGCACGCCCGTATCCGCCGCCAGAATGAGCAAGAAGCCCTGCTCAACTGGCAACGGGATCGGGCCGAACGGGAACGCCTGATCTTCAAGCAAATTGAGGATCGGCGGCTACTGCACGCGGAAATCCGTCAGATGAAGCAGGAGCACACCCAGCAGGTTGCCGAGCTTCACCGGGACATTGCGGATTACCTTGAACGTCCCGCCTCTCACTCCCTGGACTTGAAGGGGCATTTTGGGCGTGGGCATAGCCCGGTAAACGATAATGGCCGAGAGCGTCCAGACCGGGGCATGGAATTGGGCCGATAAAACAAAAGCCACCTCAGTTGAGGTGGCTTTTGACTTTGGCGCGGTGACAGCCAGTCAAACAGGCCTGTAATCTCAAGAGCCGAAACCATATCAGGATAGTGTATGGGCGATAATCAAGTTTTGAATGTGGTGATGAGCTCGGCAAGCCTCGTAATATCTCTGGCGCTATTGTTAATCCATCTGAAAAATAGGAAGACCCAGCTCAGGGCTTATTTTTTATCCAGAGAGACATACAGAAGTAGTATTGTTGTCCTGGACTATGTGGCAAGTGAGCAATTGGATGAGAACGTGCTTCTCAAACTTGTCTTGTTCAGTCCGGGCTCGGTTGCTACGGTAATTCGGTCACTGACGCTATACAGGAAATGTGAATCAAGATTCTTCTTGCTCCGTGCCTTTGGAATTACCGAATGGCGACAAGTTCGGGAGGCCACATGGTGGCCAGTGAGCGACCCCAACTGTAAAGAGCAAAAATATCTTGCAGACGAATACCGTAGCCTTTACGTCGACTCTCATCGTGACATATACGTTCTATTTCCTGGGCTTATCGACCGAAATGAGTATAAGTTCGAGGTCAAGACCAACCACGGTAGTTGCTCTACGGAGTCCACCATAGATGCAACAAAAATTTACTTTTCGCATGCTTTCAGGCAGTGGTTTCACGAAAAATAAATCTCGGGGAGATTAAGTCTCCCCGTTCTCAAATTCCTCCAATAGAAACAAAGCCGCTGCCCCAGCCAGGTTCACACAGAACCCTGCCTCACTGACAGTCGGCGGCATACTGTTTGATGCAGCTCCATGCGCGTCGCCATGATTGTTTCGCATCTCACCTATGCCCCAAATGATTGTGTTGAGACCATTAATGGTTTTCTCAATCGGCTTTCCTTTGATCTCGATCCCAAGAAAATTAATTGCCTGATTAAACAATTCTTTGTTGTTTTCAGAGGGGTTTCCGCCTCGTTGTTCAACGATCCATTTCAACGTGGCCTCAAGCAGGCTTCTGGCAGCAGTAATTGCCCCGCTGGGGTCTGTTATACGACGATGAAGGGCTTTTTCCCATCTCTCTCGAATACTGTAGCTTGGAATACGGTTAAGAATATCAGCAAGCGCTTCATCGGCTGGTGTTGGCTGGCCTGAAAGCTCAATTAGGGCTTGCTCACCCGGGAATGTCAGTCCGCCATCAACCAATATACAGCTATAAAAACGCTGCCCGCTCATAGACTCCATATGAGGCATGATTCTAAAGATATACCCCTTGTTATGGGCATGAACTACTGTTTTTGCTATGGCTTGAAATCTCTGAATGTCACCATCAGCACTGCTACTAGGGTCAAATGATGTAACGCCGCGCTTAACCTCTCGCAAAATCTCATGCAGCAACATGTCCATGCTCAATTTCTTCCTCATCGATAATTCTGAACTTAAACGTCATGAATACAGAAAAAGACACTCCCACTATAGCACTTGGCTTGTAAAGCGATGGGGCTCCGGGGAGAGCGCAGTCTCCCCGGTCGCAATCCAACCGCGATGAGGTTGGCGCGCATCCAATCCGCGCAGGGTTGGACGATGGGGTTCCAAGGGGAGTGCGGACATCTCCACCTTGGTCATGGGGTGTCGGGGAGCCTGAAAGCACCCTGACTGGTGATGCAACGGCCAGACGTTGCACGGACGCAGATGGCATTCATGCCTGAATGCGTCCGTATGCAGGGGGTATCCAACAGGGGGCGGCACGCCCCCTTTGGCAAGATAGGGTGTTGTACTACAACACACATCTTGCGGTTACGGGTTAAGGCTGGAAAGCGCTGTAGTACAACAGAGGTTCACTGGGAGGCTTTTCCCCGTCTGAGGTCTCGCAGGAAGTCCAATGAGCGGTCTCTTGGTGGAATGCCGGGAATGCTTCTGATGAGGTTGTCCATTGGGTTATCTGGGTGTTCGTAGATCAGATGCGTACCGCTGGTGAACGCCTCAATGAGGTTGGGGCGCTCCGATCTGTAGAACAGCGCCCCTTTTGAGTAAACCTGAACAGCATGGTTACAGTGTAGTGGTCTACTGATCCCGGACACCGATTTAGGCGAGAATCCTCGCCGTGAGAGAGGTGTCTGATGAGCAAGCAACGACGTACGTTTTCCGCCGAGTTCAAACGAGAGGCCGCGGCCCTGGTGTTGGACCAAGGCTACAGCCATATCGACGCCTGCCGTTCGCTGGGGGTGGTGGATTCGGCCTTGCGCCGTTGGGTGAAGCAGCTCGAGGCGGAGCGCCAGGGTGTGACCCCGAAGAGCAAGGCGTTGACGCCTGAGCAGCAAAAGATCCAGGAGCTGGAAGCCCGGATCAACCGGTTGGAGCGGGAGAAAGCGATATTAAAAAAGGCTACCGCTCTCTTGATGTCGGACGAACTCGATCGTACGCGCTGATAGACCAGTTGAGTGAGCAGGAGTCGGTGGAAGTGGTCTGTTCA